>JAYOEU010000331.1:0-1513 GCA_038116915.1 Alphaproteobacteria bacterium | reverse complement strand
CGCAGCGATCGTCTCGAAGGGTCGTGTCTGCCAAAGCATCAATCGCCACCATTCCGCTCCCGCGTCAGAATGAGGTTGCCGGCGGCGTCCACGCGCCCTGAATAGCCCGCCAGGACGCAGATCGTGCAGTCGTCCTGGGTGACAATCGCCGGACCCGCAATCCGATGCCCGGCGGCCATATCGGCACGGGCGTAAACCTCTGCTCGATGCCTCGTCCCATCCAGAAACACCTCTACCCGTTCGCGCGCCGTAAGCGGCGCATCGGCTTCGGGTAAGGGCGAAAAGACCGGTTTTGGCGGCTGGCCGGTCACCACCATACGAAGATTGATGAGCTGCAGCTCGGCCTCCGGATCGGCGTGGTCGTAAAGGTCCTCATGACGCCGGTGAAACGCATCCGCGATCGCCCCGATGTCGCCTTCCTCGATCCAGGCGGCCTCCAGCGGCGTGTCGATCTCGTAAGACTGGCCGCGATAGCGGATGTCGGCGGAGGGGAACAAGGTGACGTCCCGGTCAAACCCTTGCTCGTCGCGGATCCAGCGCATCGCCTCGCGGGCGAGATCACCGAAGCCCTGCTGCATCTCCTCCACCGCCGCCTCGTCCAGATCGAGATAGACCGTGCGGATGAAGTCGTTCTTGATATCGGCGATCAGGCCGCCAAAGGCGCTCAGCACGCCCGGCACGAGAGGCACCACCACCTCGCGCATCTCTAGCTCCCGGGCGAGCCAGCAGGCCAGCATCGGGCCAGCCCCGCCAAAGGCGATCAGCGACAGATCGCGCGGATCGATGCCGTGGCGCGAGACCAGCTTGCTGACTTCAAGATACATGCCCGAGACGGCGACCCGCACAATCGCCTCGGCGGTGGCCTCAAGCTGCATGCCGAGCTGTTCGCCAATCACCCCTAACGCCTTCCGCGCAAGCTCCGGATGCATCTGGACCGCGCTATACCCCAAGGCCGCATTGCCGAGGAAACCCAGCACCACCAGCGCATCGGTGATCGTCGCGCGCTCCCCGCCCCGTCCGAAGCAGGCCGGGCCCGGCGATGAGCCCGCGCTTTCCGGGCCCACCTTCAGGAGACCCTGGCTGTCGACCCAGGCGATCGACCCGCCGCCCTCGCCGATCGAGGTGACGGAGACCGTGGGGATGTGGATCGGAAACTCGCCGATCATCTCGCCAGTGCCGTAGTGCGGCTCGCCATCTATGATGGTGGCGACATCGGCGCTGGTGCCGCCGATATCAAGGCTCATCGCCGCCTTGGCGCCGGCCGCCCGCGCGATGCGGGCCGCGCCGATCACCCCGGACGCGGTGCCGGAGAGCAGCATCTGGACACAGTCGGTCTTGCCCGCCTCCGCCGTCATCACGCCGCCGTTTGATTTGGTGATCATCGCCTCGGCGGGAACCCCCGCCTCGGCCAAGGCTTTTTGCAGCGCGCCCAAATAATGAGCCACCCGGGGCTGGACGTAGCCGGCGACGACGGCGGTCACCGTGCGCTCATACTCGCGGATCACCGGCCAGA
>JAYOEU010000330.1:0-1550 GCA_038116915.1 Alphaproteobacteria bacterium | reverse complement strand
TGCAACTCCGCGAACGAGATGATCTCGCCCGCGATGGCGCTCGCCGCGACCGTCATCGGACTTGCCAGCCAGACCTTTCCAGGACCGGACCGGCCGGGAAAGTTTCGGTTGATAGCGCTGATCGTCACCTGATCCCCAGTGACCGACAGGCCCGGACCACATCCGGCGCAGGCGCCGCAGGCGGGGTTCAGGATTTCGGCGCCCACGCGGTCAAACGTGTCCAGGTATCCCTTGTCCCGGCAATAGTCCCGCACTGCCATGCTCCCGAACTGAAGGTAAAGCTTCACACCTTCCGGAACGCTTAGTCCCCTGTCTGCCGCCCATTTCAGGACCTCGTGATACCCGTCGAAATCCTCGCGCTTTCCCGCCGTGCAAGACCCGCCATAAGCGATGGTGACTTTGACGGCATCTTTGAGTTCTGAGACCCGCAAACCGTTGCCTGGATCACCGGGAGACGCGAGCATTGGTGAAAGTCGGGTGCAGTCGATCTCGATCTCATGGGCGTAGGCGGCGCCTGGATCACTCCGCATCCAGGGCTCCACGGCAACATCGATCCCGCGGCGCTGCTTCAAAAAGCGCAGAGTTTCCTCGTCGGGAATGAAGATCCCCGTAAGACCGCCCATCTCGGCGGTCATGTTGGTCAGCGTCGCCCTCTCATCCGTGGAAAACCGGATCGCGGCCGGTCCGGAAAACTCGAATACCCGTCCGATCCCGCCGCCTTCGCGGACGAACGGATCGGCCAGGAGATGCAGCACCACATCCTTGGCCATCACGCCGGTCGGAAGGTCTCCCGTCAGGTGAACACTAACCGTTTCCGGAACCTTGATCCGCGTCAAACCGGTCATCAACGCATTCGCCATCTCCGTGCTGCCGACCCCATAGGCCAAGGCGCCAAGCGCACCGCAATGGGGGGTATGGGAATCAGTTCCCGCCGCGAGCTGTCCCGGAAGGACATAGTGCTCCGTCATCACGGCATGGGAGATCCCTTCCGATCCCTCCTCTCCGGTGAGGTAGCCGTGATCATGCAGGCCGTACTTGCTAACGAAGGCACGGTGGCCGTTGGACATGCGCCGGATGCCGGGCATGCGGTCGATTTTCGCGTTCACTTCCGGACGATGGGCATAGGAGTAGTGATCTTCGAAGGAGACGACGCTGGACGGGTCATCGAAAGTCAGCCCGTCCCCATAAAACTCCTCAAGCAGATTTCCGCACATGGCGGTGTAGATGTCGTGGAAGTACCGCCAGGCCGGGCGCACGAATCCCGCGGAACCCGGTTCCAGGCCCCACGGCCTGCCGACGACATCGACGGCATGGCGGGCGATGATTTTCTCCGCGTAGGTCATCGGTCCGACCTGCTGCCATCTTTGCTCCGGCAGGGGCGTGACCGTCGGCGCGATCGCCCTGCCGTAGCCGAGCAATCCGCCCGCGCGCAAAATGTCCTGGGCTTGCGGATCGCGGCCAGCCAGCAAGTCTTCGATCGGAATGGCCTCGCCGGACCTGATGCGGTCGATAAGACCAAAATCCGTGCAGGTGAAAAGGCCAAGATTGTC
>JAYOEU010000329.1:0-1585 GCA_038116915.1 Alphaproteobacteria bacterium | reverse complement strand
CCGCCTCCTCCGTTCCAAACCCCGCCGACAAGGACCAAGACCATGACCCAGACCCTGCATCATCCAGCGCTGGCCCGACCGCCGTTTTTGGTCACCTTGGAACGGGTCTCCGCCCCCTTCCGCATGCCGTTCGATGTGTATAACCGGCTGACCGAGGCATTCGGCGAAGACCAGGTCTTCATCGTCGAAAGCCTCTCGGGACCGAAAAAAGACACCCGCTCCGCTGTCGTCGGGTTCAACAAGCTGCTGACCGTCGAGGCGCGCCGTCACCGGGTCACGATCGCCGGGTCGGGCGTAGCGGCGGACAGGGCGCGCGAGTTGGCGAGAGGCGGATATTCGGAAGACGACGGCGCGTTTAGGCTCCCGGCGCTGAGCGACATCTGGGATCTGCTGCGCCGGGTGCAGAGCTGTTTCAGTGTGGACGGGGCGGCGAGCCCGGCGGCGTTCGGTTTCGGTTTCTTCGGCTATTTCGGCTATGACACGGCGCATTTTGTCGAGGAACTGCCGTACATTATCCCGTCCACTAACGACGCACCCGATATCAGCCTTTCGATCTTCCAGGGCGTGGTCCGCTACGACCTTGCCGCCGGAACTTCCGAGATCGTTATCGCGAGATCGGCGGCGTGGGAGGAAATCTCGCCGGCAGCGATCATGGCGCTAATCGAAACCTGCCCCTCCGCCGCCGAAGAACCTCCCGCGCCCGCCGTGCCCGCGCCTTTTCGGGTGAGCGATTCGACTACCAAAGACATCTATCTGCGCGATGTGGAAACCGCGCTCGGCTATATCGGCAACGGCGACATCTATCAGGTCCAGATCGACCACGAACTCTCCATCGAGACCGCGGCGACACCGCGTGAGGTTTACGCCCGGCTCCGCGCCCGCAATCCTGCGCTCTACATGTATCTTGCGCTTTTCGGCGAGGTGGCGGTGATCGGCGCCAGTCCCGAGGTGTTCGTGCGGATCGAGGACAGGCTCGTTACCGTGCGGTCGCTCGCCGGCACGGTCCCGCGCTCCAGCGACCCGGCGATCGACCGGGAGCGCTCCGACGCCCTGCTCGCCGATCCGAAGGAGGTGTCCGAGCACATCATGCTGGTCGACCTTTGCCGCAACGATATCGGAAGGATCTGCGAGCCCGGCACCCTGGATGTGGACGTTCTGATGGAGCCCGAGGTCTATTCCCACGTCATCCTCATGGTCTCCAACGTCACCGGCACCAAGCGCCCCCGCCATGATCCCTTCGACGTGATCGCCGCCACATTTCCGGCGGAGACCATGACCGGCACGCCGAAGATCCAGGCCATGGAGATCATCGAGGAGCTGGAGACGGCTCGGCGCGGCATCTATGCGGGCGCGGTCGGCATGATCGATTTCGCCGGCTTCACCAATCTCGCGCTCTGCATCCGGTCCACCCTCTACACGGACGGCACCTTCCGTATCCGGGCCTCGGCGGGCGTGGTTGCGGACTCGGTGCCCGAGAAGGAGTGGCGCGAGACCCTTGCCAAGATGGCCGGCAGCTATTGGGCAATTACTGGAGAGGAGATCCAGCCATGAAAGCGGTGCTCGTCGATGCGTATGACAGCTTCGT
>JAYOEU010000328.1:0-1602 GCA_038116915.1 Alphaproteobacteria bacterium | reverse complement strand
CGGTCACAGGTTCGAATCCTGTCGCGCTCACCACGTATTTTTTCAGTTCAGCACTTTTCCTAGCCGTAAAAATTCGCGCGAAGATCTTCGGAACGATAGACTTGTCGCCTAAGGACCGCTGTTGCGCCCTGATCGCCGCAGCCGGCTCGCCGGTTGTGGTCGCTGTGCGGAAAACGCCATTGGGGTACGCGTAATTGGAGAACCCGGTTGAGCGATCAGAATGCCTATCTCGGCAATGCCTATGGGCGGTTTTATACGGGAATCGGATGCCGCGAGGACCGGCCGTTCAAGATCCTGGCTCCGATCACCACGCTCAGCTTCGGGGATACATTCGTATTCGCATCGGCGGCGGCGAGGGTCGCGGCGGCCTTCGAGTACAGCCATTGCCGGTTCCTGGCGCATCACAGCCGCCCCTATTTCAGGGACATTCTGTCTCTTCATCCGTTTCCGAGCACTGTGGATATCGTCGAGACGGATTGGCGGCAACTTGCGTTCTCCGCGCTTGTCGCGCCGACGCAGGGTTTGGATTGGAAGGAAGCGGCCTATCACGACATCGTGTTGACGTCCGCGTGGCTGTCCCCGGCGCATTTCGGCGACTTGCCGCGGTGTCCCCTGGTCTTTCCGGATCCTTTGGCGGCGGCGCTCGCTGAGTCGCTCTTGCGCATGGGATTGTCCGACGCCAACTGGTTCTGCGTCCTCCATTGGCGCGAGCCGACCTACGTCTACAAGGCCTCGGCCAATCTGAGGGATGTCGACCCGCAGCGGTATCTGCCGCTGATCGATCATGTCATTGACGAGCTCGGCGGTCAGGTCGTGCTCTGTGGTCATCCCGAAATGACACGGCCCAAGCCGCGCGCGGGGCTTGTCGATCTGGCGGGGATCGCCAATTCCTGGATGTTGCAGGCATTCGCAACATCGCGCGCCCGCTTCTTCGCAGGGTCGCCCTCAGGAATCACCGGCGTGGCCCATGCCTTCCTGACACCATCCGCTCATCTTGACGTTCTCGATTGGTATACCGGGGAAGCGGAGGATTGGCTGATGACTCCGACGCTGCATCTGCCGGATGGCCGGAACCTTCGTGGGGAGGACCTTTTTCAATCCGGCTGGATGCATTCAATGCGTATCGCCAAGGCCCTCCGGGACGGTCAGCTGATCACCCAAACGAAATCCGAGACCGGCGAACTGATCCGGGCGCTTGAGCAGTTGTTCCGCGATACGCAGGATGTTTTTGGATGGCGAAAGCCCGCGCCGGTTCCCACCAAACGGCCGAATGCGTTGCGATTTCCGCCGGGAGGCGGTTATCGGCCCCGCTTCATTCCGCTCTAGGAAACAACGCGCGGCGACGAGTTGTAGCAGAGAACGGATAATCCGATCCCCGATACCGGCATATCCGGGCGCGCGCTAAGCCGCCGTCACGGCGCCCGCACTTTCGGCGCGGGGCAGGTCGACATGGAAGGTGCTGCCGCCACCCTTGGTCGCTTCGAACGTGATCTTTCCGCCCATCGCCTCGATCAAAGATTTGGCGATCGTAAGACCGGTTCCCGCTCCCTGAATGGTGCCCTTCTCCTGCCCGAGGCGTTCAAAAGGCACGAAAAGCGAGTC
>JAYOEU010000327.1:0-1613 GCA_038116915.1 Alphaproteobacteria bacterium | reverse complement strand
CGATGAACTGGCGGTGGATCTGGTTGGTACCCTCCCAGATCTGGGTGATCTTGGCATCGCGCATCAGCCGTTCGGCGCGGAAATCCTGGATATAGCCGTAGCCGCCATGGAGCTGCACCGCCTCGGTGGCGATCTTCATGGCGATGTCCGAGGCCCGCATCTTCAGCATGGAGGCCTCGACGCCGAAATCCTCCGCCCCGCCATCCACCATCCGGGCGACCCGCCAGAGCCATTCCTCGGTGAGCACTAAATCCGTCGCGAGATCGGCGAGCAGGAACTGGATGCCCTGGAACTCGACAATCCGCCGGCCGGACTGGCGCCGCTCGTTGATATAGGCGACCGCGTCCTCGAAAGCGCCTCGGGCGATGCCGAGCGCATGGGCCGCGACGCTCGGCCGGGACTTGTTGAGAGAGGCCAGTAGGATGCGGAGACCGTCACCCGGCTCGCCTAGCAGATTGGTCATTGGCACTCGGCAGCCGTCGAAGGCAAGCCCGCAGGTCGGCGCCGCGCGGTGCCCCATCTTGCGCTCCTTGGCGAGCGCCTCGAAGCCGGGTGTTCCCTTCTCCAGCACCAGGGCGCTAATCGCTTTCTTGTCGTCCTCGATCCCATCCCACTTGCCGAAGACCAAAAGGAAGTCGGCGATATCGCCGTTGGAGATAAAGGTCTTACCGCCGTCGATGACGATCTCGTTGCCGTCAGCCCGGAAACGCGTCTTCATGCCCGTCGCATCCGACCCGGCCGCCGGCTCGGTAATGCAGAGCGCGCCGATCGCCCCCTCGGCGACCCGGCCCATTACCCGGTCCTTCAGATCGTCGGAGCCGAAATCCATCACCGGCTTCATGCCGTGGAAGGTGGTTGCCCAGATGATACCGGTCGAGGCGCAGGCCTTGGAGACCTCCCGCACCGACGCGAGATAGACCGCGTAGGAAAGACCGAGGCCGCCGAGCGCCTCGGGCACGAACATGGCATTCATGCCGAGCGCGTTCATGTCGGCGATATTGTCCGCCGGATAGGTTCCCGCTGCATCATGGCCGGCGGCGCGGGGCGCGATCTTCTCCCGCGCGAGCTGGCGTACCTGCTCCAGCACCATCGCCTCGTGCTCCGGCAGTTCGAGTGATGCGTCCAGACGGTCAAGCACCCGCATGTCAGCGATCCTTGAAGGCCGGTTTGCGTTTTTCAAGGAACGCGGTCAGCCCCTCGACCGCATCCTCGGTCTGGAAGGCGATGGTGTTAAGATCCGCTTCGATCTTGAGACCCTCCGAGACCGGCGTGTCCATCGCCCGCTGTACCGCCTCGCGCGCAAGGCCGATCGCCGGCAATCCGAACTGGGTGATCTCCGACAGATACGCCATGCCCACCTCCAAAGGATCGCCGCCATCCTGGCAGATGATCCGGTTTACGAGCCCAATCCTCTCAGCCTCCTCCGCTCCCACCGCACGTCCGCTCAGCACGATATCCATTGCTCGTCCCTCGCCGACGAGACGCGGCAAGCGCTGGGTGCCGCCATAGCCGGGGATCACGCCCAGCTTGATCTCGGGCAAGCCCATCCGTGCATTCGGCGTCGCGACCCTCAGATTGCATGCCGTCGCCAGTTCGAGGCCCCCGCCAAAGGC
>JAYOEU010000326.1:0-1634 GCA_038116915.1 Alphaproteobacteria bacterium | reverse complement strand
AAGGTCATTTGCACCATCGCGTAGAACAGCTTGGTCGCGTCTTGCTTGTCCAGGGGCTCCACGCCCTGATTGTCACGTTCCCGGTCCCGCAGCTCGATGAGCTCGTTGTAGTCATTCACCAGGGTCTGAATCCGCGACCAGAACTTGGTGAACTGATCCTCGGCACGGCAATGCATTTCCGGATGGGCCCGGCAGATCCGCTGGACCCAGGTGGTGCCGCTCTTCGCCATGCCGGTGATCAAAAAGTGCTTCATGATCGGAGATTTATCCTTGCCTGCCGGCCCGTTGTTGCGGCTTTAGCGTCCCGCGTGTCCGCTGTATGGTCTCCTGGACGAAAATAACGGGACGGCCACCATGGCGGACGATCTGCGGGAAGCCGCGCTGTATTATCATCGGGTTCCCAAGCCCGGCAAGTTGGCGATCGAGGCGACCAAGCCCCTGGTCACCCAACGGGATCTGTCGCTCGCCTATTCGCCCGGCGTCGCCTTTGCCTGCACCGCCATCGCCGAAGACCCGGCCCAGGCATCGAACCTGACGGCGCGCGGCAATCTCGTCGGCGTGGTGACCAATGGGTCCGCCGTCCTCGGGCTCGGCAATATCGGGCCGTTGGCGTCCAAGCCGGTGATGGAAGGCAAGGCGGTCCTTTTCAAGAAGTTCGCCGATATCGATGTCTTCGATATCGAACTGAACGAGAATGATCCGGAAAAGCTGGTCGACATCATCGCCGCTTTGGAGCCGACCTTTGGCGGCATAAATCTCGAGGACATCAAGGCGCCGGAGTGTTTCATCATCGAGCGCGCGCTGCGAGAGCGGATGAATATCCCGGTTTTCCACGATGATCAGCACGGCACCGCCATTACCGTCGCGGCGGCGGTGGTCAATGGGCTTGAATTGGTCGGCAAGCCGTTGTCCGGCATCAAGCTGGTCGCGTCCGGCGCCGGAGCGGCGGCGCTGGCCTGTCTGGATCTGCTGGTGCGCATGGGACTGCCTCAGGAGAACATCATCGTCACGGACATTGCCGGCGTCGTGCATGTAGGCCGCAACGAGCAGATGGATCCCTATAAGGAGCGCTACGCGGTCGATACCGAGGCGCGGATACTGGGCGAGGTGATCGGCGGCGCCGATGTGTTTCTCGGTCTTTCGGCGCCGGGCGTGCTCAAGCCCGACATGGTGGAACGCATGGCCGAGGCGCCGCTCGTGCTGGCGCTCGCCAACCCGACGCCGGAGATCATGCCCGAGGACGTCAAGGCTGTGCGGCCCGACGCGATCGTGGCCACCGGGCGCACTGATTATCCGAACCAGGTCAATAACGTGCTGTGCTTTCCCTATATCTTCCGGGGAGCGCTGGATGTCGGCGCGACAACAATCAATGAGGAGATGAAGATCGCCGCCGTCGAGGCGATCGCAAGCCTTGCGCGTCAGGAAAGCTCCGACGTTGTCGCTCAGGCCTATGGCGGCGAAGCGCTGGTTTTCGGACCCGAATATCTGATTCCGAAACCCTTTGATCCGCGTCTCATTCTGGAGATCGCGCCCGCGGTCGCCCGTGCCGCGATGGATAGCGGCGTCGCCACGCGGCAGATCGAGGATTTCGATGTCTACCGCCAGCGTCTGGCCCAATTCGCGGACCGGTCGGT
>JAYOEU010000325.1:0-1684 GCA_038116915.1 Alphaproteobacteria bacterium | reverse complement strand
CCCTCGATGACCTTGACGTTGACCCGAAGCGTGTCGCCCGGCGCGAACGTGGGCAACTTGCCCTCAGCCGCAAGCTTCTCGACTTGTTTGTTTTCCAGTTCACTGATGACGTTCATGGCTCGTTTCCTTACATTGCCGCGGCCGGGCCGGATGGGCGGGCCGCAAAATCCCAAAAAAAACCGGTTAATTCAACTGTTTTTACCGATATAGCGCGCCCAAAGGTCGGGCCGGCGCCGTTCGGTGACCGTTTCCGCCTGCTTGCGGCGCCATTTGCGGATGTTCTCGTGGTGGCCGGAAAGCAGCACTTCCGGCACCGCACGTTCCCGCCACACCTGCGGACGGGTGTAGTGGGGGTATTCCAACAAATGGTTCTCGAAGCTCTCCTCGGCAAGGCTTTCCGACTTGCCGATGGCGCCTGGCAGCAGCCTGACGCAGGCGTCGAGCATAGCCATGGCCGCCAACTCGCCGCCGGAGAGCACGAAATCGCCGATGCTCAGTTCCTCCGTCTCATAGGCTTCGATGATGCGCTGGTCGACGCCCTCGAACCGTCCGCACAGGATCGCCACGCCGGGGCCGGCGGAAAACTCGGCGACCCGCGCCTGGGTCATCGGCCGGCCGCGCGGCGACATCAACACCAGGGGAAGGCCCGGTTGCGCACCCCTGGCCGCTTCCAGGGCACCTTCGAGGGCGTCCGGGCGCATCACCATGCCGGGTCCGCCGCCGAACGGCTCGTCGTCGACGGTGCGGTGACGGTCGATGCCGTGATCGCGGATGTTGACCGTCTCCAGCGACCACAGCCCGTCCGCCAGCGCCTGGCCGACTAGGCTCGACGAGAGCGGTCCCGGAAACATCTCCGGGAAAAGGGTGATGACCTGTGCGCGCCACATTGCCCGCTTGCCTTCATTCCTTGTCCTGGCTGGCGCCGCCTTCCGGCGGCTCCAGCAATCCGTCCGGCGGGTCGATCACGAGCCGTCCGCCGGTCAAATCCACCTCGGGCACCGTGTCCCGGGTGAACGGTATCATCAGCCCCGCGTGGGGCCCGCCGGCGAGTTCGAGCACGTCGCCGGCTCCGAAGTCGTGTACCGCTCGTACCTCGCCCCAGGCCTCGCCGGCCGCGGTCTCGACCCTGAGCCCGATCAGGTCGACAAGGTAGTAGCTGTCGTCGTCCGGGGCCGGCAGCGCCGAGCGCGGCACGTAGAGCGCGGTCCCCTTGAGCGCCTCGGCGGCGGTGCGGTCGCCGACGCCGTCGATACGCGCCAGGATCTGGCCCTTCGCCTCGCCGATCACCCGGACCGAGAAGGACCGGGTGGCATCGGCGTTCCAGAGCGGGCCGTAGGCGGCGATATCCTCAGGTGCTTCGGTGAAGCTCTTGATCCGGATATCGCCCTTGATCCCACGCGGCGCGCCCACGGTTCCCAGCAGTACGAGTTCGGCGGGATCGGGGCGCGCGGTCATGGCCCTAGGCGGCGTCAGCCGTTCTCCTTGGGCGCCTCTTCGGCCGGCGCGGCATCGGCGGCGGGAACTTCGGCCGGCGCTTCTTCGGCAGGTGCGGCGGCGGCTTCGGCGGCGGCGGCCTCGGCGGCGGCCTTATCGGCTTCCGCTTTCTCGGCGGCGGCCTTGGCCTTTTCTTCGCGCTCCTTCAAGCGCTCGACCGTCTTGGCGCGCGGCTTGTCCTTCTTGGTCT
>JAYOEU010000324.1:0-1850 GCA_038116915.1 Alphaproteobacteria bacterium | reverse complement strand
ATCATGGCGCCGGGCATGCCGGCCTTGACCGCCTCGCGCAGCACCTGGGCCGCCACTTTGCCGTCTTGAAGCGGTACCGTGGCGAGC
Source organism: Alphaproteobacteria bacterium (assembly GCA_038116915.1). Lineage (GTDB taxonomy): Bacteria > Pseudomonadota > Alphaproteobacteria > Thalassobaculales > Thalassobaculaceae > JADHLJ01. The sequence continues at coordinate 1,763 of JAYOEU010000324.1, read as the reverse complement.
GGGATCACCCCGTCGCGGTCGCGGCAATCGGCCAGCATGCCCTCGTTCAAAAACCGGCTCCAGTCGGCGCCCTCCTCGGCCGGGATCTCGTAACCGAAACTGTCGAGCCAGCCACCCGGCAGTTGCAGATCCACGCCGGTGCTTGCCATGAACTGATGGCGTGGCTCGAACAGGCGCAGCTTGGGCATGATCGGACGGGTCGGCTTGCCGCCGTTGAAGGAAAGCTGGAACTTGTCATCCTCGCGGAGCAGCCGGACCGAGGGAAACTCCGACGCGCTGGCGCTCATCGCCTCCAGGGTCGCCTGGGGTAGGATATGGGCGTGGGTGTCGATGATCATCGTTTCAGCTCTCCGTTTCGGCCTGCTGATCCGCCAGGAGGTCGGAGAGCAGGCTCGCCCGCATCGGCAGGGTCAGACACTCGATTTTATAGGGCGACAGCGCGTCGTTGATGGCGCTCGCCACGGCGGCAGGCGCGCCGAGATAGCCGCCTTCGCCCACGCCCTTCTGGCCGTGCGAAGTCAACGGCGAGGGGGTGCAATGCTCGGTCAGCTTGATGTCCGGTACTTCGTGGGCGGACGGCATGACATAATCGACGAAGGTCCCGGAGAGAAGCTGTCCGCCCGGCTCGTAGGTGAATTCCTCGTACAGGGCCGCACCGATGCCATGCGCCGCTCCGCCGATCACCATGCCGCGCACGATATCCGGGTTGATCACCGTGCCGCAGTCATGGGCGATGCAATAGTCCGGCAGCGTGACCTTGCCGGTCAGCCGGTCGATCTCGGCATAGACGATGTGGGCGGCGAAGGAATAGCAGGGGTACATCTGCACCCGGCCATCCGCCGTCGGCAGGGTTCCGCCCTTGGGAACCTGCAGCACGTGGACGGCCTGCATCCCCGGTTCGGTGAGGTCGGGGGGCATGTTGTGGAACTCCCGGTGGGCGATCAGCGCGATCCGGGCAAGCGATATGGATTGGGCTTGATCGTCCAATGCCGTGACCGCGCCATCCGCATAGCGCACCTGCTCCGGTGTGCGCTTGAGATTGTGAGCGCCGATCAGGATCGCCTGGTCGCGGATCTTCCTGGCCGCGCCTGCCGCCGCTCCGCCGAGCATGATCGCCATCCGGCTGGCGACCGGCGTATTGCCCGGCAGACCCGAGAGCGTATCGGAATGCACCACACGGATTGTGTCCGGATCGATGCCCAGCTCCTCGCCGATGATCGTTGCCGCCAGCGTCTCGTGCCCCTGGCCCGAGGTCGAGGTGGCGATGGTCGCCGTGATGCCGCCGGACCGGTCGACCTTGACGACGCAGGATTCCGGCCAGGTCGTGGTCTCGTTCTTCGGATTCAGCAGCGGCTCGAAGGCCGAGTTGCCGCCGCCGGGCTCAAGGCAGGTGGCGATGCCGATGCCGGCAATCTTGCCGTCGCGCCGGGCGGTGTCCCGCCGCTTCAGCAGCGCGTCTAGACCCGCCAGATCGACGGCCTTGCGCAGCACCGTGTGATAGTCGCCGCTGTCATACTCCGAACCGCTGGGGATCAGATAGGGGAACTGGTCGGCGCGGATGAAATTACGCCGCCGCACTCCCAGCCGGGAGAGGCCGAGATGCCGCGCGACCTTGTCGACGGCGGTTTCGATCGCGACGTTGGTCGGGGACATGCCGAAGCCGCGCACGGCGGCCTGGCCGGTCTTGTTCGTCGAGACCGCGATCGCATCATACTCGACGCTGTTGATCCGGTAGGCGCCGACGATCGCGCTGACCGGTTTGC
>JAYOEU010000323.1:0-1946 GCA_038116915.1 Alphaproteobacteria bacterium | reverse complement strand
ACCTGCAACTCGCGGGCGGCCTCAACATCTCGCACGGCGAGTTTGGCGATGCGCCCGCGCGCCGCTGGTCGGTGAAAGAATACCTCAAGCACCACGAGCCGCAGGACTGGCTGCCGCCGCATCTGAAGAACAGCTGGACCTATTACGGCCTCTTCCCCAATGCCGTCTTCGCCTTCACGCCTGAATCGATCCAATACTATCAGGAAATCCCCTTCGATAACGGCACCACGGCCCTCACCGGGCGCATCTATCGCCGCCCCGACGAGACCCGCCGGATGCGGATCGCGCGTTATCTGGCCTATCGGATCGACCGCGAAACCTCGGAAGAGGATCAGCAGTTGTCGATCTGGTCGAACGAGTCGATGGCGTCCGACGCCTTCGACGCCTTCCACCTCTCCGACCTCGAATACGGGGTCCGCTGCCATCACGACGAGCTGCGCGAGGTTTTGCCGGTGATGACCCTGCAAGAGGCGCCGCCCGAAGGATCGGTCGCGGCCGAGAATGGCCGTCTGAGGGGTGACAAGCCGAAATGACCCGCGAGCCTGCCGGTTTGATCTTGGCCCGACAAAACCTCCTGACACCTCTCGGGCTTTCGGGGTCGGGCCGGCAACGCTATTCCGCCGCGATGGCCCTGTTCGAGGCAGGACAGATCAGCGATGAAGCGCTTGAAATATATAGGATTTGTTCGCCTATCGATTATGAAGACCCTGCCCCGCTTTTGGCTCGGGCGGGGCTGCCCCTGCCTGCCGAACCCGCCGGCGGAGATCTTGCACGGGGCCTTCGACTAAAGACATTGCTTGCCGAATGTGACCGGTACCTCGCAGGCCTCACCGGCCCCGGCATTGCCGAAGTCCGCGCCGGCCTTGCTCCTGCCCTTGCGGCGGAAAGCGCCCCTCTACCACGGCCGGTCGGCGGCGCGAACGCGGTTGTCTCGGCCCATCTCGCTTCGGCGCTGGCGTCGCTCGAAGCCACTCATCCCGAACTGGCCACCGCCATCGCCGCCTCGACCGGCGATCTGGAATGGATCACCTATGGCGAATACCCGCCCGACGAAATCGGCGCTGATTTCCTGACGGGCCACGCCTATACCGAGATGGTCGGCCCCGAGGCACCGGTCTTTGCCCCGGACTATGATCTAGGGCTCTTCCTCATCGCCCCCGACGTCCTCTACCGTGACCACCATCATCCGGCGCCCGAGCTTTATGCTCCACTCACCGGCACACATGGATGGCGCTTTGGCCCGGACGACCCGTTGAAAATCAAGCCCGCCCACGATCCGGTCTGGAATCCGCCCGACAGACCACACATGACCAAGGTCGGGCCGGTGCCGTTTCTGTGCATTTTCGGCTGGACCAAGGATGTTCGGCTTCCGGCGAAAGTCATCCCCGCTACCGATTGGAAAGCCCTCGAAAAGATGAGAATTCCCGCGCCCTGATCTTTTCCGGCGGACGGTTCGCAACGCTTTTCGCAAGTCATGGTTGAAGGCCGCGCCGGGGCAAGATGCCGTGCTCTGCGCTTGGGGCGGATTTCGGCCGGAAAATCACGGTTTTCTTTAGTTAAATCTACATATTTGCTAGGAAATTCAGCCAAAAAATGCTCAACTTGGGTACCAGTTAGCTTGCCCCACAAGGGCCGACCCGAAAAGACGGGCTCCTGTGGGAAATCAATAATAACAGGGAGACTTTTCATGAAACTTAGACTTGCAACAACCCTTCTGCTTGGCACATCGCTTGCGGGCATGGCCAATGCGGATGGTTCCGATCTCGTCGTGTTCGACTGGGCCGGCTACGACGATCCGGGCTTCTATCAATCCTATCTCGATGCCCACAGCTCCGACCCGTCATTCTCGTTCTTCACAGACGAGGAAGAGGCGTTCCAGAAGATGCGCGCGGGCTTCAAGGTCGATGCCGGCCACCCCTGCTCGCAGTCGGTTCCGAAGTGGATGG
>JAYOEU010000322.1:0-2014 GCA_038116915.1 Alphaproteobacteria bacterium | reverse complement strand
GCCGGCGCCGGGGCGCGACCCTGCCCTACGCCGCGGAATAGGAAAGGACGCGCGCCACGCCGGGAAGGTCAGTGTCTGGAGGCGCCATCGATTCCCAGCAGGCGGGACGCGGTGCCGCCCAGAATGGCGATGCGCTCTTCGTCGCTGAGACCGGGGGTTCCCAGGATCAGATCGATGGCCGTCTCGGTCCAGGGATAGGGATAGTCGGTGCCGACCACCAGCTTGCCGGCACCGACCTCCTCGGCGAGATGGCGCACCCCCTCGGGCCGGAACACCATGGTGTCGTAGTAGATGTCCTTGATGTAGTCCGAGGGCAGCCGCTTGATCCCGCCGTAGGGAATGCCGCCGCAGGCCTCGGGCAGGGTCGGGCAGCCTCGGTCGAAGCGGCCGATATAGGAGGGCACATAGCCGCCCGCATGCGCCGCGCAGATCTTGAGGCCCGGATAGCGGTCCAAGGTGCCCTCGAAGATCAGGTGCGAAAGTGCGATCGTGGTCTCCAGCGGGTTGCCGATGACGTTGGAGAGATAGCCGTTGCCCTTGAAGCGCTGGCCCAGTTCCGAGGGCGCGCCGTCCGGCTGCGGGTGGATGAAGACGACGACGCCGAGCTCCTCGGCCTTGGCCCAGAACGGGTTGAACTTGGGATCGGCGATCTCCTGCCCGGCGACACTGCCGCCGATGGCGGCGCCCCTCAGGCCGTACTTCTTGACCCCTTTCTCCAACTGTTCGGCGGCAAGCTCGGGGAATTGCAGGGCGACCGAGGCGAAGGCGACGAAGCGGTCAGGGTTCTCGCCGCAGGCCTCGGCCAGCGCCTCGTTCTGCATATCGATCACCTTGGCGGCGAGATCGCGGTCGGTCAGCCGGTACCAGTTCGGGTTGATGCTGAGCGTCTGAATGTCAATGCCCTGGGCATCCATGATCGACAGCCGCAGATCGACCTCGCTCGCCATGTCCAGATCCGAGCGCAGGACACGGGGCCCGGTCTGCTGACCGTCCATCAGCGCCACCGCCTCCGGCACCGAACAATGGGCGTGGATGTCCACCGTCCGGATGTGCTGATCGCCGACAAAGACCTTGCGGCGCTTGGGGTCCGCGTGCGGGGTGCTGCCCGTGGCTCCGGTGCCGGCGGGATGGGCGTGGGCATGTCCGTGTATCGGCTGTGACGCACAATCGACAAAGATCAGGCCGCCGGTCCGGGCCGGCATGGTCCGATGCTTTGAGGGGAAGTCCGGTGAAGTACTTGTCATGACCCGTCTCGCCAATTTGGAATATGCTGGCGGAAAGGCTATCGGGCCGGCGCGCGCCTTGGCAACATCGTTCCCCGAAAACGGGTTCAGCTCCGCACCTTCTCCCAGATCCGTCGGAGATCGTCGGCGAGGCTCATGGGATCGAACGGTTTTGTAATCACATCAACGGCGCCGATATTTTTGTAGTTCTCAATCTCATGGATTTGCGCATTCGCGGTCATGAAGACAGCGGGTACCGCCTTCACCTCTTCAATCTCCCGCAGCGCCAGCAATGTCGACGGACCGTCCAGACCAGGCATCATCACATCGATCAGAAACATGTCCGGGCACCATCCCAGGACGGTCTCGATCGCTTCCTCGCCGCTCGCGCAGCTCCGCACCTTGAGGCCGCCGACACCCTCCAACGCGATCTTGGTTATTTCGCGGATACCCGCCTCGTCCTCGATATGCATGACTTGACTTAAGTCGTTCATTGATTTGATCCAGCGTCTCGAGATCCGATCATCATACGCGGCAGTGTAATATACACGTCGAACCGGTCAGGGTAGCCTTACCGCATCGGAGATGTCCTGATCTTGAACCGGATACAGCGGCGGCTCGGGTTCGGCCACGGGCGCCACACGCGTCGAAGACGCGATGTCCGGCAGCGTGAAATAGAATGTCGAGCCTTTATCCACCTCGGATTCCAGCCCGATTGTCCCGCCATGATGCTCTACGATCGCCTTGCAGATGCTCAACCCCAGACCGGTTCCGCCCTTCTTGCGGGATGC
>JAYOEU010000321.1:0-2064 GCA_038116915.1 Alphaproteobacteria bacterium | reverse complement strand
CGGGGCGCTCGGAGGGAATGAATAACCTGCTTCAGAGTTATGACCACGGCGGATTTTTCTGCGAGCTTCAAGGTCTGACTCGGGAGGCTCTCCCGCATGCGGCGTCCATCGTCGACAGACTTGCAAGGATGCGGGCCCAGCAGTTGCGTCGGCGGGCGCTCGACTGTGAGCGCGAGATGTTCAATCTCGGGATCACCTTCACGGTGTATTCCGACCGCAACGCCATAGACCGGGTCCTGCCGTTCGATGTCGTGCCGCGTCCGATCGCGTCCGATGAGTGGCAACGCCTCGAGCAGGGGCTGGTGCAGCGGGTCGAGGCGATAAACCTGCTGCTTCAGGACGTCTACGGTGCCGGGAAAATTTTCCGGGATGGGGTGATCCCGGAGGAACTGATCAAGGGCAACGAGAACTACTGTGCGCTGATGGCGGATATCCGCGTTCCGTTCGGCAGTTTCGTCAATATCTGCGGAGTCGATCTGGTTCGTGACGGCGCCGGGCAGTTTCGGGTGCTCGAAGACAATGCCCGCACGCCCTCGGGGGTCTCTTACGTTATAGAGAACCGTCACCTGATGCTGCGCGCCTTCCCGGATCTGATGGAAGGGATCGGCATTCGTCCGGTGTCGGAATACGGCACCCGGCTGCACGCGGCCCTGGCCGAGATGGCGCCGGCCGAGATCCTGGATCCGCAGGTCGTTCTGATGTCGCCTGGCGTTTTCAACTCGGCCTATTTCGAGCATGTCTTCCTGGCCCGCGAAATGGGCGTTCCGCTGGTCGAGGGATCGGACATGGTCGTGGACAACGGCCTCGTCTACATGAAGACCACCGGCGGGCTGCGCCGGGTCGACGTGATCTATCGGCGCATCGGCGACGATTTCATGGACCCGCTGGCGTTCGAGCCGACCAGCATGCTTGGCGTCGCCGGCATCATGGATGTCTACCGGTCGGGCAAGGTGATTCTGGCCAATGCGATCGGAACCGGGGTCGCGGACGACAAGGCCGTCTATGCTTATATGCCGCGGATCATCAAATACTATCTCGATCAGGACGCGATTATCCCGAACGTGGATACCCATATCTGCCGCGAGCCGGATGCGCTCAAATACACGCTCGATCATCTGAGCGAACTGGTCGTCAAGCCGGTCGGCGAATCCGGCGGCTATGGCGTGGTCATCGGGCCCCGGGCCTCGCGAGCCGAACTCGATGAAGCCCGGATCCTGCTTGAGGCGCGGCCGGAAAACTTCATCAGCCAGCCGATGGTCGAACTCTCCGTCTGCCCGACTCTGATCGGTAGAGGTCTCATGCCCCGGCATGTGGATCTGCGGCCGTTTCTGATTACCGGAAAGAGCACATGGGTGCTTCCGGGTGGTCTTACACGCGTTGCGCTGAAGGAGGAGTCGCTGATCGTCAACTCCTCCCAAGGCGGTGGTACGAAGGATACCTGGGTCCTTGAGTAGCCTGCTCTCACGTTTCGCCGAAAACGGCTTCTGGATGGCCCGCCAGATGGAACGGGTGGAAAACCTTGCCCGGATTCTTGACGTCAACGAGTCCTTCGCCCGCGATAACCACGGCGAGCAGGAATGGCTCCCGATCGTGCAGCTTAACGCCGATGAGGAGGCGTTCTTTTCGCGCAATGTCGAAGCCACGGCGGACGCGACGGTTCATTTCTATCTGATCGACCGCGAAAATCCGAACTCGGTCATTCAATGCGTCTGGGCGGCGCGGGAAAATGCCCGCAGCTTGCGGCACCTTCTCAGCATTGAGGTCTGGTCGCAGTTGAACGTGTTCTACCGGTTCGTGGCGGATCTGCGCACCCGCGATTTGCGGCTGACCGAACTCTCGCACCTGTGCCAGGAGATCAAGGAGGGCTGCCAGCTCCATGCCGGGATCGTCGAGGGCACGACCTATCGGGATCAGGGCTATACGTTCTATCAGCTCGGCAAGGCCATCGACCGGGCGGATCAGACCTCGCGGCTGCTCGACATCAAGTACCACCGTCTGCTGCCTCGGGTCAGCGACGTCGGTTCCGCAATCGATGTCAGCCAGTGGAACGCGCTGCTGCGGTCG
>JAYOEU010000320.1:0-2066 GCA_038116915.1 Alphaproteobacteria bacterium | reverse complement strand
ACTGGTATCCTCCAGCGGCGAGAGCGACGGCGACGATCCGGCGCCGCGCGCCCTGTCGATCGACGAAATTCAGGATGTAGTGCAGCATTGGGGCGATGCCGCCCGCCGGGCCAACGAAGCCGGGTTCGAGGTGCTGGAGATTCACGGCGCCCACGGCTATCTGGTCCACCAGTTCCTCTCGCCCAGAGCCAATCGGCGCAACGATGCCTATGGCGGCTCGGAAGCGAACCGGATGCGTTTCGCCATTGAGGTTGTGGAGTGTGTCCGCTCGAACTGGCCGGAGCACAAGCCGCTGTTCCTGCGCCTGTCGGTCGAGGATGACGCCGGCTGGGGGCCCGACGAGAACGTGCGCCTCGCCCGCATCGTCAAGGAGAAGGGCATCGATGTGATCGACTGTTCCTCCGGCGGGATGCGCGGCGCGCCGGTGGTCGGCACCGGGCCGGTCGGCTATGGCTATCAGGTGCCCTATGCCGAAAAGCTCCGCAAGGAAGCGGGCATCCAGACCATGGCGGTGGGCCTGATCGTGCATGCCGACCAGGCCGAGCAGATCCTCCAGGAAGGCAAGGCCGATCTGATCGCGCTGGCCCGCGAGGCGATGCACAACCCGAACTGGCCGCTCGACGCGGCGATGAAGCTCGGCGCCGACGCGCCCTTCGGTCTGATGCCGAGCCCGTATGAGTACTGGCTGGAAAAGCGCGCCGGCCAGGTGAAGGAACTGGTACCGTCAACCCATCAGCGGGGGATCAGAGCCTAAAACGCGATCCTATTCGGCAAAATCACCTTGGATTGTTGCCGTGACCGCCCCGGTCGCGTCGCGAAATGATCTTTAACGACCGCTCGGCACCCTTCAAACCGAGGCCCAGATCATAAATCAGATCTGGGGACAGGCCCGACGAGGCCGATTTGGCTCGGTGACTCGGCCGCTTTCTGGCTGTGTCTTCCCGGTCTCAGGCAATAGGCCGATCAATTCAAGCACCGGATTGCGGGGGCTGCTCGCCAATCTCATTTATGGAGCACGTGGCGTAAAGCGCGCGTCACTTGCATGGGTGAAGCGGTTTCAAAGGCGATACCGACGACGTGCTCGAAACGGAGGTCCCGTCCATGAATAGAGAAGCCAAGTGTCACTGCGGAAAACTGAAACTGACGGTGAAGAGTGACCCGTAATGGGACAATCTATGCTTCTGCGAAGCCTGTCAGAGGCGAACCAGTGCCCCGGTCCATGCCGGTTCCTATTTTCCGGCGGAAAACATCAAGATCGAAGGCGACAGCAAGGTCTTTACGCGACCGGCCGATAGCGGCTTTGAGATATCGTTCCATTTCTGTCCCGATTGCGGATCAAACCTCTATTGGCGGGCAAGCAGATTCACGACCCATATCGGGGTCGCGGTGGGTTGGTTTGCGGATCCAAACTTTTCTGGCCCGTTCTTCTCGGTTTGGGAACAGTTAATGCATCCCTGGTATGACGATCCCGGCGAGATGGAACGGTTCGATCAAGGACGTATCGGCAAGAAACTGGGTGTTTGACCACGAGGGCGGCACTGTTCCGATCGGCACTTTGGGTCTACGCTTAAGCCGGATAACAACAGGGCGCGTTCATCCGGTCGAGGATATTCGGAATTTTCATTAGACCGTGGATCTTGAAGTTCACTGCGGTGGCTTCGGGCCGGGTTGCATGGATGCGTCCCCAGGGGCCGCGCTCAATGAAAATTCCAGTCATTCCGGCCGCCTGCGCCGGTCCGATATCGTTGTCCAGGCGATCGCCGACATAGGCAATGAAGCGGGCCTCAACGCCTGCCGGACCTTCTCGAAAAAACCGGACTTGGCTCTGCCATACTCCAGCGGGCCGATGAGGCGACGAAGTCGGCCGTGAAACCGCATTCCCGCAAGGCGTCCTCGGCCTCGGCCGGCTGGTTGCCTGCGATGCCGATCTCAAAGCCGCGCTCCCGCAGGCTTGCGAGGCAGGGAAGGGCGTCCGGATAGAGGTCGTCCTTTCCGAAGATGATGCGCCCGTCCGTCTCGGCCTGTTCAGCATAGGCGGTCTTGATGTCAAGGCCGGGCCGGAAGGA
>JAYOEU010000319.1:0-2089 GCA_038116915.1 Alphaproteobacteria bacterium | reverse complement strand
TTCCGGCGGGGCGACCGCCTCGGGGATCGTCGACTGCGTCAGGCGCGCCGAGGAACTGGGCTATGACTCGGCCTGGGTTACCGAAGGACATGGCGGCGACCAATTCGCGGTCCTGTCCGCCTGCGCCATTGCGACATCCAAGATCCGGCTCGGCACCGCGATCAGCAGCGTCTTCGTGCGGTCCGCGCCAACCATCGCCATGGCGGCGGCGACGGTGGACGACCTTTCGGGCGGCCGGTTCATCCTGGGCCTCGGTTCAAGTCATAAGGTTCAGGTCGAGCCCGAGCATGGCATTGCTTTCGGTAAGCCGATCACCCGGGTGCGCGAGACCGTCGCGCTGATCCGTCAGCTATTGGCCGACGGTACCGTCTCCTACGAAGGCGAAACCTTACGGATCGAGAAGTTCGAGCTGTGGTTCAAGCCGTATCGCCCGAAACTGCCGATCTATCTCGCCGGACTGTTTCCCAAGATGGTGGAAGTCTGCGGCGAGGTTTCCGACGGCATCATCCTGACCCGCAGTACGGTAAAGACGGCGGCCGAAATCCGGAAGAGCCTTGCCACGGGCGCGGCCAGGGCCGGACGGGATGCCTCGCGGATCGAGGTCACGTCGCTGCTGCCGACGGCGGTCGCCGACAGCCGGGCCGAGGCGATGGAGATGATGCGCCCGGGCCTGGCGCTCTATGCCGGCTTCTTCCCCCGCTACAACAAGCTGATCGCCAGCCACGGCTTCGAGCAAGAGGCGCGCGATATCGCCGAGGCGTATCGGAAGGGCGACATGGCGGGCGCGGTCCGCGCGGTCAGCGACGCCATGGTCGATGCGACAAGCGTCTGCGGCACGCCCAAGGAATGCCGGGAGCGGATTGCCGCTTACCGGGATTCGGGAATTGACCTTCCCATTATCAGCCCCTTCGTGAGGGGTGGTGACGCCAAGGCCCGCTTCATGGCGGCGATCGAAGCCTGCGCTGGAGGATAACAAGACATGGCCATCGACAAACGCGCGGCATCCGCCGTGGAAGGCATCGGCCCGGTCAAGGACGGCGCCGTCGTTATGCTCTCGGGCTTCGGTCGTGCCGGGTTTGCGAATGTGCTTCAGGAAGCCCTGCTGGAGATCGGGCCGCGGGAAATCACCCTGGTCGTCAATTCGGCGACACACCCGTATTCGCGCACGGAAAAGCTGATTGAGGCGGGGCTGGTTGCCAAGGTGATCGTCAGCGCGGCGCGGGGGCGCGGCCGTGAACTCTCGCAGTTCGAGGAGCTATGGCGCGATGGCAAGATCGAGCTCGAATGCGTGCCCCAGGGCAGTTTTTCCGAACGTATCCGGGCCGGCGGAGCGGGCATTCCGGCCTTCTACACGGCCGCCGGCTACGGCACCGATCTCGGCGCCGGAAAGGAAATCCGGGAGTTCAATGGCCGGCCGCATATTCTGGAGACCGCGATCACAGGTGACCTCGCCCTGATCCGGGGCGACCGGGCGGACCGCTACGGCAATGTCAGCTTCCGCTACACCCAGATGAATTTTGGCACCGCCATGGCCACCGCCTGCACCCATACGGTCGCCGAGGTCCGCGAGGCGCTGGGGGACGCCATGCCGCAAGGCGAGGTGCAACTTCCGGGGGTCTATGTGAATAAAGTCGTTGCGGTGGGAGGCGTGTCATGAGCGCGCTCAACAGGAACCAAATGGCCTGGCGGGCGGCCCAGGACTTGCCCGATGGCGGGGTCGTCAATCTTGGTCTCGGGATGCCGGTACTGGTATCGAACTACATGCCGGCGGACCGCGATATTTTCCTGCAATCCGAGAATGGGGTGCTCGGCGTCGGCCCTGAGGCTGAACCCGGCAAGGAAGACCGCGATCTCGTAGATGCCGGGAGTCGAACAATTACGTTGCGCAACGGCGCCTCGATCGTCGATTCCGTCAATTCCTTCGCGATGATCCGGGGCGGGCATATCGACGTGACCATTCTCGGCGCCTTCGAGGTGGCCATGAACGGGGACCTCGCGAATTGGGACTCTCGGGTGCCGAACAAGGGGCCTCTCGTCGGCGGCGCCATGGATCTGGCGGCGGGCGCCAAATCGACTTGGGCGCTGATGC
>JAYOEU010000318.1:0-2089 GCA_038116915.1 Alphaproteobacteria bacterium | reverse complement strand
GCATCAGCGCCCAAGTCGATTTGGCGCCCGCCGCCAGATCCATGGCGCCGCCGACCAAGGGCCCCTTGTTCGGGACCCGGGAATCCCAATTCGCCAGATCCCCGTTCATCGCCACCTCGAAGGCGCCGAGAATGGTCACATCGATATGCCCGCCTCGGATCATCGCGAAGGAATTGACGGAATCGACGATCGAGGCGCCGTCGCGCAACGTGATCGTTCGGCTCCCGGCATCCACGAGATCGTGGTCTTCCTTGCCGGGTTCTGCCTCGGGGCCGACGCCGAGCACCCCATTCTCCGATTGCAGAAAAATATCGCGGTCCGCCGGCATGTAGTTCGATACCAGTACGGGCATCCCGAGACCGAGATTGACGACCCCGCCATCGGGCAAGTCCTGGGCCGCCCGCCAGGCCATTTGGTTCCTGTTGAGCGCGCTCATGACACGCCTCCCACCGCAACGACTTTATTCACATAGACCCCCGGAAGTTGCACCTCGCCTTGCGGCATGGCGTCCCCCAGCGCCTCGCGGACCTCGGCGACCGTATGGGTGCAGGCGGTGGCCATGGCGGTGCCAAAATTCATCTGGGTGTAGCGGAAGCTGACATTGCCGTAGCGGTCCGCCCGGTCGCCCCGGATCAGGGCGAGGTCACCTGTGATCGCGGTCTCCAGAATATGCGGCCGGCCATTGAACTCCCGGATTTCCTTTCCGGCGCCGAGATCGGTGCCGTAGCCGGCGGCCGTGTAGAAGGCCGGAATGCCCGCTCCGCCGGCCCGGATACGTTCGGAAAAACTGCCCTGGGGCACGCATTCGAGCTCGATCTTGCCATCGCGCCATAGCTCCTCGAACTGCGAGAGTTCACGGCCGCGCCCCCGCGCCGCGCTGACGATCACCTTGGCAACCAGCCCCGCCTCAATCAGCTTTTCCGTGCGCGAATACGGGTGTGTCGCCGAATTGACGACCAGGGTGATTTCCCGCGGCCCGATCTCCAGCAGGGCTTCCTGAAGCACATTCGCAAACCCGGCACGACCGAAGCCCGAGAGCATAACGACGGCGCCGTCCTTGACCGGGCCGATGCCTTCCACGGCGGATGCCGCGCGTTTGTCGATGGCCATGTCTTGTTATCCTCCAGCGCAGGCTTCGATCGCCGCCATGAAGCGGGCCTTGGCGTCACCACCCCTCACGAAGGGGCTGATAATGGGAAGGTCAATTCCCGAATCCCGGTAAGCGGCAATCCGCTCCCGGCATTCCTTGGGCGTGCCGCAGACGCTTGTCGCATCGACCATGGCGTCGCTGACCGCGCGGACCGCGCCCGCCATGTCGCCCTTCCGATACGCCTCGGCGATATCGCGCGCCTCTTGCTCGAAGCCGTGGCTGGCGATCAGCTTGTTGTAGCGGGGGAAGAAGCCGGCATAGAGCGCCAGGCCCGGGCGCATCATCTCCATCGCCTCGGCCCGGCTGTCGGCGACCGCCGTCGGCAGCAGCGACGTGACCTCGATCCGCGAGGCATCCCGTCCGGCCCTGGCCGCGCCCGTGGCAAGGCTCTTCCGGATTTCGGCCGCCGTCTTTACCGTACTGCGGGTCAGGATGATGCCGTCGGAAACCTCGCCGCAGACTTCCACCATCTTGGGAAACAGTCCGGCGAGATAGATCGGCAGTTTCGGGCGATACGGCTTGAACCACAGCTCGAACTTCTCGATCCGTAAGGTTTCGCCTTCGTAGGAGACGGTACCGTCGGCCAATAGCTGACGGATCAGCGCGACGGTCTCGCGCACCCGGGTGATCGGCTTGCCGAAGGTGATGCCATGCTCGGGCTCGACCTGAACCTTATGGCTGGAACCCAGGCCCAGAGTGAACCGGCCGCCCGAAAGGTCGTCTACCGTCGCCGCCGCCATGGCGATGGTCGGCGCGGACCGCACGAAGACACTGCTGATCGCGGTGCCGAGCCGGATCTTGGATGTCGCAACGGCGCAGGCGGACAGGACCGCGAATTGGTCGCCGCCATGTCCTTCCGTGACCCAGGCCGAGTCGTAGCCCAATTCCTCGGCGCGCCTGACGCAGTCGACGATCCCCGAGGCGGTCGCCCCGCCGGAA
>JAYOEU010000317.1:0-2115 GCA_038116915.1 Alphaproteobacteria bacterium | reverse complement strand
GGGCGACCAATCTGGTGACCGGGCTGATCGAGGCGCTGAATGCCGGCACGCCGATAGTGGCGGTGGTTGGGGACAGCCACCGGCTGCATTCCTGGAAGAACATGACCCAGGAGAGCCGGCAGCTTGAGATCCTGGCGCCAGCCTGCAAGGAGGTGATCCGGGTCGAGATGATCGAGCGAATGCCGGAGCTGGTCCGCCGGGCCTTCCAGGTGGCGACAACGGGCCGCCCTGGGCCGGTGGTGCTGGACGTACCGGAGGATATCTGCCACGGCACCTTCCCCTTCGACCCCGACGAGCTTGACGTGCCCCAGGCCAATCAGTCGGCACCGAGCCTGCGCGTTCGGCCCTCTTCGGACTCTCTCAAAGCCGCGGTTGCGTTGCTCTCCAAGGCCGAGAAACCGATGGTCCTGGCCGGCGGCGGCGTGCACCTCTCCGGCGCCAATCAGGTGCTCGAAGCCTTCGCAGAGGCCTTCAGCATTCCCGTCGCCCATACCATGACCGGCAAGGGGGCCATTGCCTGCACCAATCCGCTGAACGCCGGGCTTTTCGGGCGCTACGACCGGATCGCCAACGGGGTGATGGACGACAGCGACTGCCTGCTGGTGGTCGGCTGCAAGCTCGGCGAGATCGCCACCAAGCGCTTCACCCTGCCGCCGACGGGCAAGCCGATCATTCATCTTGAGATCGTCGCCGAGGAGATCGGCCGGACCCTGCGGCCGGACGTCGCCATGTGGGGCGACGCCCGCGAGGGCATCCGCGATCTGCATGCCGCTATGGCCGATGACGCGAGCCGTCAGAAAAAGATGCGGGCGGGTTTTGCCGCGGATGTCGCCAAGCGGATGGCCGATTGGCGGGTCTCGGTGAACGAGCGGCTGACCTCCGAGGAGGTACCGGTGAACATGGCCCGGCTGATGCACGAGCTGAACCAGGGCCTCCCCGCCGACGCGATCCTAGTCGCCGATGGTGGCTTCGCGGCCCATTGGGGCGGGCTCCTGTTCGATACCAAGCGGGCCGGGCGCGGATTCCTGCCGGACCGGGGCTTTGCCTCGATCGGTTATGGCCTTCCCGGCGCCATGGGCGCGGCGCTGGCCGAGGCCGGGCCGGTGGTGGCGCTGACCGGTGACGGCGGCTTCAACATGACCCTGGGAGAGCTGGAGACGGCGCGGCGCATGGGCCTCGATTTCACCATCATCGTCGTCAACAACGCAGCCTCGGGCTACGTGAAGGCGCTGCAGCATCTGATGTATGGCGAGGGCGCCTATCAGTCGAGCGACCTTGCCGAGACCAACTATGCCGATGCCGCCAATGCCTTGGGGTGCAACGGTATTCGGGTCGAGCATCCGGACCAGGTCGCCCCGGCCATCGCCGCTGGCCTCGCCCACAAGGGCTCACCCACGGTGATCGACATGGTGGTGACGCGGGACCCCGCCAAGATGCTGCCCGGTGTCGACAACCGCGCCGCCACCATCAAGAAAGGCGACCGGGTGGCGTAAGCGCGTCGGGCCGTGCTCTGACTAGAATGTCCCAAGCTTGGAGCGACAAACACGTACAATTTTTAACCGTCGCCAGGACGACAGTGGAGGTTTTCTTTACCGGGAATCGTGACTTGGAATCACTCCGCCGCCAGTCCGACGGTCGAGCCTGATCGGGCGGCCGCGTAGGACCGGCAGGCATTGCCGAATGCTTCGAAGATCTTGGCATTGTGGCCGGTGATGGGGCGCGGCCATTCCGGGTGCCATTGCACGCCCAACGCAAAGCCCGTCGCCCCGTCGATGCTGATCGCCTCAATGATGCCGTCCGGCGCCACCGCCTCGATCCGTACCCTCGAACCCGGTTCATTGACCGCCTGGGCATGCAGGGAATTCACCAGTGCGTTGTCTTGTCCGACGATGCCCTGCAAGACACCGCCCGGCATGATCCGAACGTCATGGGCCGGCCGATAGCGCTGGGCATGGTCATCCACGTCCCGGCGCATCCGGTGATCGAACTTGCCTTCGAGGTCGAAGACCCGCTGATGCAGGGTGCCGCCGAAGGCGACGTTCATCTCCTGCAGCCCTAGACAGAGGCCCAGAACCGGCACCCCGCGTGCGATGCAGGCCCGGATCAGCGGCAGCA
>JAYOEU010000316.1:0-2160 GCA_038116915.1 Alphaproteobacteria bacterium | reverse complement strand
ATCACCTGGCCCATCGGCCCGTCCTTCGCATCGTCACTCATCTCAACCTCCTCCATTTATCGGAAGAAGCCGTCACGCCCGAAAGTGCTAAAGATTCTGGACGTTATCCGGGTGATCCGGGACCGAATGACCAAGCGCTTAAGGCGCAAGCCCTATCGCCGCTTTCTTTCGTGGACCCTGGGCGATCAGGACCGGATAGAACTGCGGTTGCCTGGTGCTCACGACTCGCTGTAGGGCACGGAGATATCGACGATCCCTTTTCCAGGCGCAAACTCCGGAAAGAACACGAAACGCGACTGTTCGATCTTTTCCGCCGGCAGGGTCAACCGGTTAGGGCGGATCCGGTCCGTCACCTCATACCAGTGGCTCCGCCAACCCAGCGTATCGGTGGTCTGCTCTAACATAAGTTTGGTCAATGCCTTCAATTCATCCAGCGATTGCAGGACGATTTTGTAACCGTGTTCGGACAGATAGGTCAGCGCGCCGGTAAAATACATTTCCCGCTGCCGAGCGAGCCGATGGGTCAGCCGGCGTCCGTCCGCGGTGAGGATATGGCAGTACATGCGAGCGTCTTGCGGATTCCAAACGCTGTAGCGTACCGGGTTGTTGCACATGGCCGTCGGAGTGCCGAAAGCGCTGCAGACGACCCCAGGGCCACTGTTGCTCGCGATCATGAACCGCGCTCGGGATAGGGCGAAAAGTTGCAGCATCGTGTCGGCTTCGCCGACCGGTGCTAGATCGGCATATCCTGGCATTTCCGGGAAAAGCGTCATGCCCGGGTGGCCGAGACGCACCACTTGGCCACCCAGATCCTCGATTATCCAGCGGCAGAGAGCAGCGAAGTCCCGGGGGTCTGGATCGCGCAGGGCGCTGGCAGGCCGGTTTCGGTAACCGGGTTCGCGAAAATGAATGACTGAGAACCAGCGATGGGGATCAATGCCTGACGCCGCGAGCCGCGCGCCGAGGTCTGCTTGCCGTTCCGCCGGAATGGCAAATCTGGCCGTCTGCTCAAAATCGCCCATGTTGCCGTATTGTGCCATGGTGGGTGTGATCACGAGGTTGGGATTGGTCCAGCCCGGCTCTCTCCATTCTCTCGGAATTGCCAACGGCGGTTCCCCGGCCCGATCCAGGAAATCCAGCGGCCGCGTGTCGTCTTTCAACATCGCGAACGCTGCGTCGATCTGCGGGCAGGCCTCGATCAGGGACTGCTTGTAGGGCCGGTCGTCGCGGAAATACACGGCCAGCCGTGCGTGATCGAACTCCTGCTTCACCGAGGCGGCATAGCAGAGCACCGCTGCGAAGTCGCCGAAGGTCCGGTCCAACGCAAGGGCGACAATACGAAACGGATTTTCCGGCCGGCGACCGGCGGGGAACTCGAACCGGTCCTTGAACGGGGGAATGCGCGTGGTTCCAGTGCCCAGCGAACCTTGTTTTGCGTCCATCAACTTTCCCAGCGCGCCGGCTCAATCCGCTTCGCCGACATTCCCTGTTTAATACCGCCCCGATCAAGGTATTGCTGAAAACCCTCTCATTCAACCGTCTTACCTTTTCTATTTGGCGGCTCACGGCGGTGGACTGGTTTGGGGTGTGGACAATGTTTCCGCGGCGGTTGGAAATTCGCTAATGTCCGATAAGATCACCAGTCCACTCGACAGCGCGACGGAGTCTGTCTCATGCCCCCCTATCCTCGAGATCTTGTCGGTTATGCCGACAACCCGCCGGATCCGCGATGGCCCAACGCGGCACGTCTGGCGTTGAACTTCGTCATCAATTACGAGGAGGGCTCCGAATACAACGTCCATGACGGTGACGGCTTTTCCGAGGCGAGCCTGACCGAGGCGCCGTCCTCGACCATCCCGCATGGCCAGCGCGACCTCGCCGGCGAGACCCTGTTCGAATACGGCTCCCGCGTCGGCTTCTGGCGGCTGTTGCGGCTGTTCCGGGAACGGGAACTGCCGGTGACGATCTTCGCCTGCGCCCTGGCGCTGGAACGCAATCCGGAGGCCGCCCGCGCGATCAGGCAGGCGGGGCTGGATATCTGCTGCCATGGCTGGCGCTGGATCGAGCATTACAAGCTCTCGGAAGACGAAGAACGCGAGCATATCCGCAAGGCGGTGGCCTCGCTGACCGAAACCTTGGGAAGCCGGCCGCTCGGCTGGT
>JAYOEU010000315.1:0-2173 GCA_038116915.1 Alphaproteobacteria bacterium | reverse complement strand
GGCGGCTACGGTCCAATCCGGGCGGGCGCCGGAATCGTCGGACTGGCCGACCTGCGCCTCGGCGTGGCGGTCGATCCGATTCTTGAGGCCATGGAACATGCTGGCGGCGGCCGGTTTCGCGGCATCCGGCACGGCGCCGGCTGGGACGCCGACCCGATCATCGGCAACAACCACGCCGCCGACGGCTTCGGGCTTTACCTCCGGGACGATTTCCGCGCCGGTCTGGCATGCCTTACGGCCCGCGACCTCGCCTTGGACGCTCTGGCGTTCCATCCGCAGCTCGGCGATGTGACGGCGTTGGCCCGCGCCTGCCCGGACGCCAATATCGTTCTCAATCACACGGGCATGCCGCTCGGCTACGGCCCGTACGAGGGCAGGAGCGACGAGGTGCATGCCCAGTGGCTGGCGGCGATGACCGAGCTGGCGGCATGCCCCAACGTCACCGTCAAGCTCGGCGGAATGATGATGCGGCTCGCCTGTTTCGACTATCACAACACCCCGCGCCCGCCGACCTCGCGGGCACTTGCGGACCTCTGGCGACCCTATATCGAGCCGACGATCGAACTGTTCGGTCCCGAGCGCTGCATGTTCGAAAGCAACTTCCCGGTCGACGGGATGGGCATCGGCTACGCCGCGCTCTGGAACTGCTTCAAGCGCCTGGCGTCGGGCGCCTCGGCGGCGGAAAAGGCGGCGCTGTTCTCCGGCACCGCCCGGCGCGCCTATCGGTTGGGGTGAACCGAGTCCGGTACCCCGGATCGTCGTCCCCGCATTCGCGAGGACAACGAGAATTTGGGCGGACGCCTCAATCCAGCGACGGCAGCCCCGCCATCAGGGTGTTGAGGGCGCGGTTGGTCATCGCGTTGGTGGCGAAGGCGAGCTTGCCCTCCTCTCGCAACGCGGTGACGGCATCCCGTGTGAAGGTCATGGCGGCGAGCATGAGGCTGCCGCCGATGCTGATCCGGCGCACCCCGAACGCCGCGTATTCAGACACCGACAGAGCCGGGCGGCCCGCAAGGCTGCCGAGGATATTCAGCGGCCCGTTGATCGCCTTGACTAGCCGGCCGACGGTCCCGGCGTCGCCCGGGCCTGGAACATAGGCGCAGGTCGCGCCCGCCTCCAGATAAGCATTGGACCGACGCACCGCCTCTTGGAAATTCGCGTCGGCGTCCCCGACAGGTTTCAGATACGGGTCCGCGCGGGCATTCAGCACGAACGGAACGTCCAAGGCGTCCGCCGCCACTCGACCGGCCCGGATTCGTTCCACCGCGAGGTCAATATCCAGGAGCGCACCGGTCTTCGGATCCGCGTCCTCGATATTGCAGCCGACCAGGCCCGCCTCGATCGCGCCGCGCACCGTCGCCGCCACATCCTCGGGCGCCGTGCCGTAGCCGGCTTCAAGATCGGCAGTCACCGGAACCCGGCTTTGCCGCGCGATCTCGCCGCAGATCTTCAGCATGGCCTCGCGGCTCATCCACTCACCGTCGCGATACCCTCTGGCAAGCCCGATGCCGGCGCTGGTGGTGGCGATCACCGGATAGCCGGCCTCCACCATGAGCGCGGCACTGGCATGGTCCCAGGCATTGGGCAGCACCACCATTTCGCCTTTCAGGTGCATGTCGCGGAACATCGCGGCCTTGCCGCGCACAGCCTCGATCGACCTCATTTTTTCTCTCCCGTCATGACGGCCCGCGCCGTCCCATGCGCGGAAGATCGCGCCTTTCATGTTATAAATCCAATGCATAGTTTTTCTAGAGATCATCAGTTATTCTGATGGTATGGACATCAAGGAAATCGAGGCATTCGTCGCCATCGCGCGCCATGGCGGCGTGACCCGTGCCGCCGACCGCCTGCACCGCTCGCAGCCCGCGATCAGCCGGCGCATCCGGCTCTTGGAAGACCAACTCGGCACCCCGCTGATCGAGCGGGTACGCGGCCGCGCCATGCTGACCGAAGCGGGCGAGGTCTTCCTGCCTCATGCCGAGGCGGTGATGGCCACGATCAAGGACGGCACCGAGGCGGTCCGGGCGCTGGCCGACGCCCGCACGGGAACCGTCATGGTCGCCCTTGTCGGCACTTTGGCCAGCACCAGCATCATCGGCCAGCTAAGTGAGTTCCGCCGCGCCTATCCCGATGTCCAGGTGGAGCTGTGCACCGCGAACAGCCGTGAGGTGAG
>JAYOEU010000314.1:0-2206 GCA_038116915.1 Alphaproteobacteria bacterium | reverse complement strand
TGGGAATCACCGGGCTTTCCGAGGCGGAACGCTTGCATTTGAACAAGGCGTGGCACCGGCTCGACGGCTGGCCGGACTCCCCAGGCGGGCTGACCCGGCTAAAAAGCAAGTTCATCATCGGCACCATGTCGAACGGCAATGTGGCGCTGATGGTCAACATGGCCAAGCATGCGGGCCTGCCCTGGGACGTGATTCTCGGCGCCGAACCCGCGCAGTCCTACAAGCCGACGCCGAACACCTATCTGACCGGCGTCGAATGGCTAGGACTTGAACCTTCCGAGGTTCTGATGTGCGCGGCCCACAACAGTGATCTGGTTGCCGCCGGCAAGTGCGGCCTGCGCACCGCCTTTATCGCCAGACCGCTGGAATATGGGCCGAACCAGAACCGCGACTTCAAGGCCGAGCATGACTTCGACTACATCACAAAGGATATGAACGACCTCGCCGATCAGTTGGGCTGCTGAACCGGAGATCCGCCATGACGATCGCCACGCGCTATGCCGCCTTCGCCGCCGCGATGCGGGAGCGGGACCTGCCGCCGGAAGCGCTCCACCACGCCAAGCGCTGTGTCATCGACTGGTTTGCCGCCACCTTGCCCGGCGGCCGCGAGGCGCCGGCGACCCTGATAACGCGGGCGCTGGCGGAGGATACCGGCCGCGGCGCCGCGACCCTGCTGCCCTCGGGACTTGGTGCCACGGCCCGGACAGCGGCGCTGATCAACGGGGCCGCGTCTCACACGGTGGAGTTCGATGACATCTTCCGGGATGGCCTCTACCACCCCGGATC
The DNA here is from genome assembly GCA_038116915.1 of Alphaproteobacteria bacterium. Lineage (GTDB taxonomy): Bacteria > Pseudomonadota > Alphaproteobacteria > Thalassobaculales > Thalassobaculaceae > JADHLJ01. The sequence goes on along the minus strand of JAYOEU010000314.1, from coordinate 1,420 downwards.
GCCGGTGATCAGCGCCGCTCTCGCCGCCGCCGAACAGGCCGATGCCTCGGGCGAGTCGCTGCTTCGCGGCGTGATAGCCGGCTACGAGGTCTCCAACCGGATCGCCGCGGCCATGGTGCCGGCGCATTACGACTGGTGGCATACCACCGCGACCGTCGGGTTCTTCGGCGCGGCCGCGGCCGCCTCGACGATACTCGGGCTTACCGAGGCGCAGGCCGCCCATGCCCTCGGGACGACGGGCACCATGGCGGCGGGCCTTCAGCAGGCGTTCCGCGCCGATGCAATGAGCAAGCCGATCCACGCCGGCCGGGCCGCCGAGGGTGGATTGCTGGCGGCGGTCCTGGCTCTCCAAGGGGTCACCGGCGCGCTCGATATCCTGGAGGGGGAGCGTGGTTTCGGCAACGCGATGAGCGCCGATGTCGACTGGCAGGCGGCTCTCTCCGGTCTGAGCGAGGATTTCACCATCACCCGCATCACCCAGAAGAACCATGCCGCCTGTGGCCATCTGCACGCGGCCATCGACGCGGTGCTGGCCTTACGGGAAGCCCACGGCCTGACGCTCGGCTCGGTCAGACGGATCGATGTCGGCTCCTATCAGAAAACCAGCGAAATCTGCGGCAACGGAGATCCAAAAACCCCGTATGAGGCGAAGTTCAGCACCCATTACTGTGCCGCCCTGGCGCTTCGAACCGGCGTGTCGCTTCGCACGCGGGATTTCACGCCGGAACTGGTCGGCGACCCGGAACTGCGGCGCGTCATGGCGCTCGTTTCCGTGTCGGTGGACGAGGGATGCCAGGCGGCCTTCCCGGGAAGGCGTTCCGCCAGGGTCCGGATCGAGACCAGCGATGGCCGGGTGTTTAACCATTTCGCCGCGACCCGCAAGGGTGACCCCGACAGCCCGCTGTCCGACGATGAACTCGCCGACAAGTACCGTGACCTTGCGGTGCCGGTGATCGGCGAGGCCGGCGCCTCGCGGCTGCTGAAGCGGCTTTGGAGCCTCGAGACGGTGGCATCCATGTCCGGGCTGGAGCTGTCGGATCTCGCCCGCGCCGACGCGGAAGCCGCCGAATAGCGGCGATTCGGCCTTCGACAGGCTAAGCCAAATATTAACAGAGCGTCCCGACCATGACGAAACCCGCCGCCTCCCGCCCCGCCTTTTTCGACGCTCTGGTCCGGCCCTCCGCGGTCGCGGTGGTCGGCGCGTCGGATGATCCCGCAAAGACCGCCGGCCGGGCCCAGAAATACCTGAAAAAGCACGGCTACAAGGGACGGGTCTATCCAATCAATCCGAGCCGCGAGACGGTTCAGGGCGATAAGGCCTGGCCGTCCATCGAGGCGCTGCCGGAGGTCCCGGAACATGCCTATGTCTGTGTCGGCACCAACGCCGTCATCGGCGCGGTCGAAGCCTGCGCCGCCGCGG
>JAYOEU010000313.1:0-2229 GCA_038116915.1 Alphaproteobacteria bacterium | reverse complement strand
GTGTCCGTCGATGAAGCCGGGGGCGACGATCATGCCCTCGGCGTCGACGGTCTTGCCGGCCGGAGCCCGGATGCGGCCGATTTCCTTGATCTTGCCGTCCTTGACTCCAACATCGGCGCGAAAGCGTGGCTGGCCGGACCCGTCAACGACGGTGCCGTTCTTGATCAGCAGGTCGAGAGCCATGATAGCCCTCCGAAAAATCGAACGATCCTCGGGAAATGCTAGGCCCCCGGGGTTTATGCGGCAATCAGCGGGTGGATGAATGCCGATGGCCGGCAACCGGCTCCCGCGGGCGCGGCCTCGTTGGACCGGGTCAGCCGTTCCACTTCACCGGACCCCGGAATGGGCGCATGTCGGGATAGCCGCTCACGGCCCAAGCGCCGTCGACCAGAAGACTGCTGCCGTTGACGTAGCTGGCATCCGTGCTGGCAAGGAACAGGGCCGGCGCGGCGATTTCCTCGGGCTGGGCGGCGCGGCCCTGGGGGATGCGCGAGACGAAGGCGGCCAGCGCGTCGGGATTCTCGAAATGCCGGCGGGTAAGCGGCGTCTCCACCAGGCCCGGCAACACCGCGTTCACCCGGATGCCGAAATCCGCGAATTCCAGGGCGGCGTTCTTGGTCAGCATCTCTACGCCGGCCTTGGCGGTGGCGTAGGCGGCGCCGGCATGCATCGGCACATGGGCGTTCAGCGAGGCGATATTGACGATGGCGCCGGCCTTGCCGGCGGCCATGTGCCGCGCCTGGTGCTTGATGCACAGGAATACCGACCGCAGGCACAGATCGATGGTGAAGTCCCAGTCCTCCGCCGCGAGATCGAGGAGATACCCGGCCCGGTTGCCGCCGGCGACGTTGAAGGCGAGATCGAGACCGCCGAACTGGTCGCTTGCCGCCTGGGCCATCAGCGCGACATCGGCCTCGACGGTCACATCGCCGACCCGTCCGAGAAAGCGGTCCCGGAGGTCGTCTCCAAGCGCCTCCAGTCCCTCGGCATTGAGATCCGCGCCGAGCACCGATGCGCCCTCGGCGTGCAGCCGCCGGGCGATGGCCAGGCCGATCCCCGACGCGGCGCCGGTGACCATGGCGACCTTTCCCTCGAAACGATTGGCGGTCGTGCTCATGGGGCTCTCCGGTGCGAAATGTCGCCGTTTGGATCGGCGGGATCGGCATTGTTGTCCAAAACCGCGGCGGGGGCTACGGTCGCTTCGGTTGTCAGCGCCGCGGCATGTGAAGGGCACCGCCATGAGTGAAGACCGGTCCAGGGACGCCATCGTTATCGGAGCCGGCATTGTCGGCATCTGCTCGGCGCTGTCGCTGCGTGAAAGAGGGTTCGAGGTCACGGTTCTGGACCGGGTGGGGCCGGCAGAAGCGACCAGCCACGGCAATGCGGGCGTGATATCGCCTTGGTCCTGCGTGCCGCAATCGATGCCCGGTCTTTGGAAGAGCGTGCCGAAATGGCTGCTTGATCCCGAAGGGCCGCTGACCGTGCGCTGGGGCTATTTCCCGCGCATGGTGCCATGGCTCGGCCGGTTTCTTTCCGCCGGCGCGCTTGAGCGCTTGCCGGCCATCGCGGATGCCATGCTGGCCGTCAACCGGCCAAGCCTGGAGATGTTCCAGCAGCATCTGGCCGGCACCGGCGAGGAGGCGCTGGTGCGGGAATGCTATTACCTGCATGTCTCGCGAAGCGCCTCGGGCGCCAATCCCAACGACGTGTCCTGGGGTTTGCGGCGCGAGCGCAACGTGCCGTTCGACGTATTGAGCGGGGACGAGGTTCGCGAGATCGAGCCGGCGCTGTCGCGGGACATCAAGGCGGCGATCAGGATTCGCCAGCAGGGGCGCACGGTGAATCCGGGCCGGCTCGGCAAGGTTCTTGCCGCCAAGGCCGAAGCGATGGGCGTCGAGTTTCCCCTCGCCGAAGTGGAGGGCATCGCACCGCTGCCGGGCGGTGGCTACCGGGTGGAGACCAAGAGCGGGCCGCGCGAAGCCGGGACCGTTGTGCTGGTCGCCGGTGTCTGGTCCGCCAAACTGCTGGAGCCGCTCGGAGTCAAGGTGTCGCTGGAGGCGGAGCGCGGCTACCACCTGATCTTCAAGGACCCGGGCGTCTCTCTCACCAATTCGATCATGGATGCCGACAACAAGTTCGTCACCAGCTCGATGGAAATGGGCATCCGCAGCGCCGGCACCGCCGAGTTCGCCGGCATCGACGCCGCGCCGAACTACCAGCGGGCCAAGG
>JAYOEU010000312.1:0-2234 GCA_038116915.1 Alphaproteobacteria bacterium | reverse complement strand
ACCCAATGGTGCGTCGAGGAATCAAGCCGATGCTGCTGATCGATTGTCCCTGGTGCGGCCCGCGCGACGATGCCGAGTTTCACTACGGCGGTGAGGCGCACATCCTGCGGCCGCGCGACGCGTCGGCGCTGCCGGACGCAGATTTCGCCGAGTATCTGTTCATGCAGCAGAACCCCAAGGGCCCCCACCTGGAGCGCTGGTCGCATTCCCATGGCTGCCGGCGCTGGTTCAACATGCTGCGGGATACAGCCAGCAACGAGATTCTCGAAATCTATCCGATGGGCGAGAAACCCCGAACCGAGGCCGGCAAGGCGGCGTACGAGGCCAACTGGCGCCGCCGCTCCGCCGCCGAGGCCAACGCGCTCGGTGGAGAGACCTCATGAGCGCTCAGCCCTTCCGCATTGACGGGGCTGGCGACATCGACCGCTCGGCGCCGCTGAAATTCACCTTTGATGGTCGCCGGTACGAGGGCTATCGCGGCGACACGCTGGCCTCGGCATTGCTGGCGAACGGCGTGCATCTGGTGGGGCGCGGGTTCAAGTATCATCGTCCGCGCGGCATCATGACCGCCGGCTCCGAGGAGCCGAACGCGCTGATCCAGCTTGGCGACGGCAACCGGACCGAGCCGAACATCCGGGCGACACGGATCGAGCTGCGCGACGGGCTGGTCGCCGCGAGCCAGAATCGCTGGCCGAGCCTGAAGGCCGATATCGGCGCGGTGAACAGCCTGCTGCACCGCTTCTTGCCCTCCGGCTTCTATTACAAGACCTTCATGTGGCCGGCGAGCTGGTGGCTGAAATATGAGCATTGGATCCGCCGCGCCGCCGGTCTCGGCAAGGTGCCGGAGGGGCGTGACCCGGACCGTTACGAGAAACATCACGGCCACGCGGATGTGCTGATCGCCGGCGGCGGGCCCGCCGGCCTTGCGGCGGCGCTGGCAGCGGGCCGGGCCGGTGCCCGGGTCCTGCTGGCGGACGAGGGAAGCGAGTTTGGAGGCGCTCTGCTGGCGGACCGGGATCAGACCATCGGCGGCACGCCAGCGCTCGACTGGGTCCGCCGGACGGTGGCGGAGCTTGAAGCCCTGCCCGAGGTCACCTTGCTAAAGCGGACCTCGGTGATCGGCTATCACGACCACAACTATCTCTCGCTGATCGAGCGGAACGGTGATCATCCGGATGCGGCCGGCGGCACTGCGCCGCGCCATCGGTTGTGGAAGGTGAGAGCCAAGCGCGTGGTGCTTGCCGCCGGCGCGATCGAGCGCCCCCTGGTCTTCGCCGATAATGACCGCCCGGGGATCATGCTGTCCTCTGCGGTGCGGGCCTATGTGAACCGGTTCGGCGTCGCGCCGGGCCGCAAGGTGCTGATTTTCACAAACAACGACGATGCCTACCGCACGGCGCTGTCGTTGAAGGCCCACGACGTCGCGGTGGTCGGCATCGTGGATATCCGCGCCAAGGTGGATGGAGGGCTGGAACAGGCGGTCGGCGCGGCTGGCATTTCCGTTCATACCGGCCAGGCCATCGTTTCGACGCGCGGGATGCATCGCGTCTCCTCGGTCGAAGTGATGCGGCTCACCGCCGACGGTACCGGGGTGACCGGCATGGGGCGGCGGATCGAGTGCGACGCGGTCGCCATGTCCGGGGGCTGGACGCCGACGGTACATCTGTTCTCGCAAAGCGCCGGCAAGTTGCGCTGGAGCGAGGAGGCCGGCGGATTCGTGCCCGACGTCTCGGTGCTAAAGGAAACCTCGGCCGGCGCCTGCAACGGTGCCTATTCCCTGGCCGAGTGCCTCGCTCAGGGTTTCGCGGCCGGCGCCGCCGCGGCGACGGCGGCGGGATTCGAAACCGATTCTCCCGAAGGGCCCGGTGTAGAGGAGCCGGCGATCGGCGACCGTTTGGACCTCTGGGTGATCCCTGGACGCAAGCCACTCGGCCATGCCGGCAAGCATTTTGTCGATTTCCAGAACGACGTCACCGCTGCCGACGTGCATCTGGCGGCGCGCGAGGGTTACAGGTCGGTCGAGCACCTGAAGCGCTATACCACCGCGGGCATGGGAACCGACCAGGGCAAGACCTCGAACATCAACGCGTTGGCGATTATGGGGGATGTCCTGGGCGCTAGTGTGCCGGGTGTTGGTCACACCACCTTCCGGCCGCCCTACACCCCGGCGACCCTCGGGGCCTATGCCGGGCGGAATATCGGCGATCTGTTCGACCCGGTCCGCGCGACGGCCA
>JAYOEU010000311.1:0-2242 GCA_038116915.1 Alphaproteobacteria bacterium | reverse complement strand
GCGCCTTCCGCAACGGCAAGCACGTGATGCTGGAAAAGCCCGTCGCGCTGAACCGCGGAGATGCCGAGCGGCTGCTCCGCGCCCAGCAGGACAGCGGCCGGCTGATGACCTCGAACCTGATCCTGCGCCGCTCGCCGCGTTTCAAGGAGTTGAAGGCCTGGATCGATGCGGGCGACTTTGGCGAGATCGTCGCGATCGAGGGAGACTACATCCATCAGATCCTCTGGAAGCTGACCCGGGGCTGGCGCGGCAAGATGGATTTCTACTGCGTCACCTATGGCGGGGGCATTCACCTGATCGACCTGATGCGCTGGCTGATCGGCCGGGAGGTGACCGAGGTGACGGGCATGGGGAACAAGATCCTGACCCGAGACTCGGATTACAAATACGACGACGTGATCATGAACCTGTTGCGCTTCGAGGGCGGGGCGCTTGGCCGGACCATGTCCAATCTCGGGCCCCAGCGCACCCAGATGCACGCGCTCGCGGTATACGGAACCAAGAAGACCTTCGTGAACGACAAGCCTCACGCCAAGCTGTTCGATGGCGACCAGGATGGAAACGAGCATGTGGTGACCACGCCCTATCCGGCGATCGAGAAGTTCGACCTGTTGCCCGACTTCATCGCCGCGATCCGCGAGGGCCGGGAGCCGAATGTGTCGGTGCGTGATATTTTCCGGGTAATGGATGTCTGTTTCGCCTGCTACGACTCCCTTGAGGCGCGGCGGACTGTGCCGGTGAGTTATCTGATTTGAAGGCTTGGGATTAACGGACACAGGACCCTTCGAGACGATGCCTCGCATCTCCTCAGGGTGAGTGAAGTTTGCCAATAGGGCGCTCACCCTGAGGAGCGGGCCTGCGAGCGTCTCGAACGGTCCTGTAGGTCAAATCGTAAAGAAACAACCAACCGAGGACCCCATGAGTGACGAAATGATCCCCTTCGGCAGGCCGCTGCTGGACCAGAGCGAGATCGACGCGGTGCTGAAGGTGCTGTCGGGGCCGATCCTGGCGCATGGGCCGGTCTGTGTTGAGTTCGAAAAGGCCTTCGCCGCGCGCGCCGGGGCCGAGCACGCGATCACCGTCTCCTCGGGCACCGCGGGGTTGCATCTCTGTCTGTTCGCCAATGACATCGGACCGGGGGATGAGGTGATCGTGCCGGCGATCACTCATGTCGCCACCGCCCACGCGGCGGAATATTGCGGGGCGAGGCCGGTCTTCGTCGATGTCGATCCCGCCAGCGGCAATATCGTGCCGGACGGGGTAGCCGCCGCGCTGAACAGCAAAACCCGCGCGGTAATGGTGGTGCATTTCCTCGGCCTGCCTTGTGACATGGATCCGATCAACGCGGCGGCGGACAGGGCCGGCGCCTTTGTGATTGAGGACGCGGCGCTGGCGGTGGACGGTACCTATGGTGGCATGAAGGCGGGCACCCTGGCCAAGGCCGGGTGTTTCTCGTTCTATCCGATCAAGCACATGACCTCGATCGAGGGCGGCATGGTGACCACCAATGACGCCGCGCTGGCCGAGCAGATCCGCAAGCGCAAGGCCTTCGGTTATGACCGCAGCCATGAAGCACGGGTCAAGCCGGGTATCTATGACGTGACCATGCTCGGCTACAACTACCGCATGAACGAGGTGGAGGCCGCGGTCGGTCTTGCCCAGTTGCACAAGCTCGACGAACGGCTGGTGATCCGCGAGCGGAACTATCAAGCGCTGAAGAATGCGCTTTCAGACATCGAAGAGGTGACGGTGTTCGAGCCGACCCAGGGCAAGTCGCAATCCTGCTTTTATTGCCTGAACGCGGTCCTGCCCCGTGACGGCAGTATCGACCGGGATGCCGTGGCGGCGGAGCTGAAGGCAGCCAATATCGGCACCTCGGTTCACTATCCGGGCGCGGTGCCGATGATGAGCTATTACCGGGAAAAATACGGTTACAAGGCGGGACAATTCCCGGTCGCCGAGTGGCTTGCGGCCCAGACCATTTCCCTCCCTGTCGCCCCGCACGTGCCGGACGATTTCGCGGACCGCATCGGCAGCGCGATGAAGGCGGCGATTCAGAAAGTCCGTAAGGGCGGGTGACAACCCGCGTCGTCTCTCCGTTTCCGTCGCCTTGGCGAAAGGCCCGACGGTATTCACACATCGTGGCGTGAAGGAATGCGTCACGGGCAAGCTGACGAAGTTCCAACCGATCCTTGACCTTTCGACACAGATTTTCCGTATCCCCGGCGAAGGCCGGGGCCGA
>JAYOEU010000310.1:0-2284 GCA_038116915.1 Alphaproteobacteria bacterium | reverse complement strand
CTGAGCGCATGGCCATGCGTTGGTACGTGGTTCACGTCTATTCCGGCTTCGAGAAGAAGGTCGCTCAGAGCATTCGCGAGCAGGCCAAGGCGCATGACATGGAGGACCTCATCGAGGAAATCCTGGTCCCGACGGAGGAAGTCGTGGAGATGCGCCGGGGCGCCAAGGTAAGCACCGAGCGAAAATTCTTCCCGGGCTACATTCTGGTGAAGATGGAGATGACCAACCAGAGTTGGCATCTGGTCCAGGATCAGCCGAAGGTCGCATCGTTCCTGGGCGGCAAGGGCAAGCCGGTGCCGATCACCGAGGCCGAGGCGACGCGGCTGATCAAGCAGGTAGCCGAGGGGGTCGAACGGCCGAAGCCCCGGATCACCTACGAGATCGGGGAACAGGTGCGGGTGGCCGATGGTCCCTTCGCCTCGTTCAACGGTTTTGTCGAGGAAGTCGACGAGGAAAAGACCCGTCTCAAGGTCGCGGTATCGATCTTCGGGCGGTCCACGCCGGTCGATCTGGAATACAGCCAGGTCGAGAAAATGTAGTAATCGTCATCCCGGGCCGGCGTGGCGGCGCGGGAAGGCATTTGGCCAAGTGTGCAGGCCACGTGGGAGATACCTTCCGAAATCCCGGAAGGGTCGTACCACCTGGCTCGTTGGAAAGGGTAAGTTAAATGGCTAAGAAAATCGCGGGCTATATCAAGCTCGAAATTCCGGCAGGCGCGGCCAACCCGTCGCCGCCGGTCGGACCGGCGCTGGGTCAGCGCGGTCTTAATATCATGGAATTCTGCAAGGCGTTCAACGCCGCAACCAGCAATTTGGAACAGGGGATGCCGATCCCGGTGGTGATCACCGCTTATGGTGACCGCACCTTTTCGTTCATCACCAAGACGCCGCCCGCGACTTATCTGATCCGCAAGGCGGCGGGTATCGCCAAGGGCACGTCGACGCCGAGCAAGGAGATTGTCGGCAGCATCACGATCGCCCAGGCACGTGAGATCGCCGAAGTGAAGATGCCGGACCTGAACGCCGTCGACATTGACGGCGCGGTGATGATGATCAAAGGTTCCGCCCGTTCCATGGGCGTGGAAGTGGTGGGGTAACGGACCATGGCAAAAAAAGGCAAGAAGCTGATCGACGCCTACAAGTCCATCGACAGGAACAAGACCTACGAGCTGCCGGCGGCGCTCAAGGTCGTCAAGGAACGGGCCGCGGGCGGCAAGTTCGATCAGACGGTCGAGATCTCGATGAATCTCGGCGTTGATCCCCGCCACGCCGATCAGATGGTGCGCGGCGTGGTCTCGCTGCCGCATGGGACCGGCAAGTCCGTACGGGTTGCGGTTTTCGCGCGGGACGCCAAGGCCGAGGAGGCCAAAAGCGCCGGCGCGGATATCGTCGGCGCCGAGGATCTGATGGAATCGATCCAGGGCGGCATGATGGATTTTGACCGGGTGATCGCGACGCCGGACATGATGGCCGTGGTAGGACGTCTTGGAAAGTTGTTGGGCCCGCGCGGTCTGATGCCGAATCCCAAGCTCGGCTCGGTGACCCCGGATGTCGCCGGCGCGGTGAAGGCCGCGAAGGCCGGTCAGGTGGAGTTCCGGGTGGAGCGCGCCGGCATCGTGCATGGCGGCATCGGCAAGGCGAGTTTCTCCGAACAGCAGTTGCTGGAAAATGCGACGGCTTTCGTTGACGCGGTCCAGAAGGCCAAACCGACCGGTGCCAAGGGCACCTATATCAAACGCGTCGCGGTAAGCTCCACGCATGGCCCCGGGGTCGGCGTGGAAACCTCGGCCCTGCCGAGCGCGGTCACCGCGTGACGTGAAGGAATTCGGCTCATCCGAAAGGGTGGGCCGGATGGAGCCGGCCTGGTCCGGCTCCGACCTGTCCGAGACCACGGGTGCCGGCGGTTCAGACCACCGGTTTAAATGTGAAAACTGCCCGTGCAGACAAGGGAACGAACGGATTTTCCGGGCCCCGTGTCCGGATCCCGTTTGAACTTTAGGACAGGCGAACCGTGTCATCGGCCGCAAGCCGGTGACGAGTGTGCAAGGGGTCCGTCGTCGGAACATCGGGGACGGATCCGTGGAAGTGGAGATGATCAGTGAACCGAACTGAAAAGGTCGATCTGGTCGAGTCGCTTCACAAGACCTTCTCGGAAACCGCGGTTGTCGTGGTGACCAAGCAGGTCGGTATGTCGGTTGCGGAGGTTGAAGAACTCCGGGCCGCCATGCGGGAAGCGGGTACCGGCTATAAGGTGACCAAAAATCGGCTAGCTCGTCTCGCTCTGA
>JAYOEU010000309.1:0-2299 GCA_038116915.1 Alphaproteobacteria bacterium | reverse complement strand
GTGGTGCCGTCATCGGCGGTCAGCTTGACGAAGATGAAATACCTGCCACCGAAACCGGGCGGCGGGTTGCCAACAACGAAGGTCTTGAAGCCGGTGATTTTCACGAGAAACCCTCAGCCCCGCCCGTAAAGCGCGTCGAGGCGTTCCCAATAGGCCTCGCGGACCTTGTGGCGGCGGATCTTCAGGGTCGGGGTCATCATCGCATTGTCTGTGGTGAATGCCTCGGTCGCGATGGTGATGCGGCGCACTTTCTCGATCTGCGAGAGCTTGGCGTTCACCCGCTCCATCACCGTACCCAGGGCCTTGGCGAATTTCGGGTTGGCGGACAGGCCGGCGAGGTCAGGCTCGGCGCCGTTGGCTTTAGCCCAATCGGTGATGAACTCCTCGGACGGCACCACCACGGCCACCAGGTTCGGGCGCTTGTCGCCGTAGACCATGGCCTGGGCGATTTCCGGCTCCAGGGTGATCACCCCCTCCACCCTTGCCGGCGCGATATTGTCGCCACCGGAATTCACGATGATGTCCTTCTTGCGGTCGGTGATCTTGAGGTACCCGTCATCCTCGATCACCCCGATATCGCCGGTATGCAGCCAGCCGTCGACGATGGTCGCCGCCGTGGTCTCCGGGTCGTGCCAATAGCCCTTCATCAGCAACTCGCCGCGCACCAGGATCTCGCCATCCTCGGCGATCTTGATCTCGACCCCGGCCAGCGCCGGGCCGACCGTCTCGATGCGGGTCTTGGACGGCCGGTTGCAGCTGATCACCGGCGAGGCCTCGGTCTGTCCATAGCCCTGGAGAATGCCGACCCCGAGGGCGAGGAAGAAGTTCCCGATATCCGGATTAAGCGCCGCGCCGCCCGACACGAAGGTCTTGAGCCGCCCGCCGAACCGGCCGGCCACCTTCTTGCGGACCAGGAGGTCGAGGGCGGCATTGGTCAGCCGCTCTCCCAAGGTAAGGGTTTCGGGCGCTTCGTGACGTTTCTGGCCCAGTTCCAGCGCCTTATAAAAGAGCTTGGCCTTGGCGCCCCCGGTCTGCTCGACCCCGCGGCGAATGCGGTCGTGCAGAACTTCGTAGAGCCGGGGCACCGCCGTCATGATGGTCGGCCGCGCCTCCTGCAGGTTCTGGGCGATCTTGTCCGGCCCCTCGGCATAGTAAATCTGCGCGCCGATCGAGATCGGGAAGAACATTCCGCAGGTATGCTCGTAGGAATGCGACAGCGGCAACAGCGACAGGAACACATCCTCGCCGAGGCCCATTTCGACCAGCAGATCGTAGGCGGCATAACAGTTCGCCAGGATCGAGCCGTTGGTCAGCATCACCCCTTTGGGCCGTCCGCCGGTTCCGGAGGTATAGATGAAGCAGGCGACATCGTCGCGGTTGAGCGCGGCTGCGCCCTCGCGGATGTCGTCGGGCGCGGCGTCGCCCATCTTCATCACCTCGTCCCAATGCAGGCTGCGCACGCCGGCCTGGGTATCCGAGGCCGGCGCCTCCATGGAGATCACGATCTCGCAGGATGTGGCGCTGCGGGCGGCGGGCAGCACCCGGCGCGCCAGACGCTCGGTCGAGACGATGGCGAGTTTGGCCTCCGAATGGTCCAGGATATAGAGATGATCGTCCGTGGTATTGGTCGTATAGGCGGGGACGCTGATCGCGCCCAGCGCACCCGCCGCCAGATCCGCGACGACCCAGTCCGGCCGGTTCTCCGAGACGATGACCACCCGGTCGCCCTTCGCGACGCCGAGCGACCGCAGACCCCTTGCCAGACGGCTGACCTGAGTGGCGGCCTCAGCATAGCTGCGCGACTGCCAGGTGCCGGTCAGCTTTTCCCAGAGGAACGGTTTGTCTCCAAGCTTGTCCGCCTGGTCGAAGAACATAGCCGCGAGACTGCGAATTGCCTGATAGTCCATTGCCCACCTCCGGCATGTGCCCATATACACGCTGAACCTAAGCTCCAATGCGTGTCAGCACGAGACACGTTACCACCATCCGATGGATACAATCATGGCCGATGCAGCAAAATCCAGACCCGAGACCGATCTCGGCGCACTCCCGGAGTGGAATCTTACGGACCTGTATCCCGGAAGCGAGTCGAAGGCGCTGGCCGACGACCTGGATGCGACGGCGCGGGACGCCAAGGCGTTCAAAGCGCGATATGCCGGCAAGGTCGCGGGCCTATCAGGCCTGGAGCTTGGCGCCGCGATCGCGGAATACGAGCGGATGTTCGAAATCACCGGACGTGTCTCTTCCTATGCCCAGCTGATCTATGCCGGCGACATGTCCAGTGCCGAGAACGGCAAGT
>JAYOEU010000308.1:0-2340 GCA_038116915.1 Alphaproteobacteria bacterium | reverse complement strand
CAACGACATGACCGTAGACGGGCAAGGCCGCGCCTATGTCGGCAATTTCGGTTTCGACTACCGCGAGGGCGAGGCGGAACGGAAAACCAATGTCGCGCGTGTCGATCCCGACGGAACGATCTCGCTGGCCGCCGACGGGTTCTTCTTTCCCAACGGCATTGCGATCACCCCGGACGGCAAGACCCTGATCGTGGCTGAATCCTGGGCCCGCAAGCTGACCGCCTTCGATAAAGCGCCGGACGGCGCACTCTCCAACCGGCGGACCTGGGCCGAGGGCGGCGAGGATTGGGTGCCCGATGGAATCTGCATGGATGCCGAAGGCGCGATCTGGATCGCGGACCCGGTCAAGAAACAGGTCGCGCGGATCCGCGATGGCGGCGAGGTGGCGGAGCGGATTTCGACCGGCGAGCGGGGCGCCTATGCCGTCGCGCTCGGCGGCACGGACCGCCAAACCCTGATGATCTGCACCAATATTTATCGAAACAAGGACCATGCGGGCAATCCGACAGGCCGGATCGAAACCACCCGCGTCACCGTACCAGGAGCTGGATGGCCATGAGAAAACTGACCCCGATCCTCGACAAGCTGACTTTCGCCGAAGGACCGCGCTGGCGCGACGGGAGGCTCTGGTTTTCCGACTTCTATGCCTTCGAGGTGATCGCCGTGGATATCGACGGCAACCGCGAGACCATTTGCACGGTCCCGGAACAACCCTCGGGCCTCGGCTGGACACCCGACGGCACTTTGCTGATCGTCTCGATGCGCGATCAGAAACTGCTGCGCCTAGTGACCGGCAAACTGGAGCAACATGCCGATCTTTCCGCGCACGCCAATTACTGGTGCAACGACATGGTCGTCGACGCCAAGGGCGGCGCCTATGTCGGCAATTTCGGCTTCAACCGCCATGCCGGCGAGGAACCGCGGGCGACAACGCTGGTCCGGGTCTCTCCAAGCGGCAAGGTCAGCGTCGCTGCCGACGGCCTCTGGTTTCCGAACGGCACCGTGATCACGCCCGACGGCAAGACCCTGGTGGTGGGCGAGACGCGGGCCGCGCGGCTGACCGCCTTCGATGTCGCCGCCGACGGCGCGCTGTCGAACCGGCGGATCTTCGCCGAGGCCGAGAACCTTTATCCGGACGGTATCTGCCTTGATGCCGAGGGTGCGATCTGGGTAACTGATCCGCGCAACAAGGAGATCGTCCGTTTCGACAGGACCGGCGCGGTCACCGAAAGGATCAAGCTGGAGGGTGGCTACGGCCCCTATGCCTGCATGCTCGGGGGCGAGGACCGCAAGACCCTGTTCGTCTGCACCAACCTTAACTCCGGCCCGGAGGTTGCCCCCGCACGCACGGGCCGGATCGAAATCACCCGGGTCGACGTTCCGGGCGCGGGGCTTCCATGACCGAGGCCGGCAAGAGCAGGCATATCCTGACCGGCACATCGCGTTTCTACGCAATCATCGGGCATCCGATCGCCCAGGTCCGCTCGCCGACGATCTTCAACGGCTATATCGCCGAGCATGACTATGACGGCGCCATGATCGCCATGGATATCCTGCCCGGCGCCATGGACAGTTTTTTCGCCATGCTGCGGGGCTGGGAGAATTGTGGCGGCGTCGGCGTGACGGTCCCGCACAAGCAGGCGGCGCTGGCCAATTGCGACGAGGCATCGGACCGGGCGAAGCGGATCGGCGCCTGCAATCTGGTGCAGCGGATGCCGGACGGCCGCCTGGTCGGCGACATGACCGACGGCCTCGGCTTTCTCTCGGCGCTCGGCAAACACGGCGTGTCCGTCAAGGCCAGGAATTTCGTGCTCATCGGCGCCGGCGGCGCGGGCAGCGCGATCGCCCATGCGGTCGCCGACAATGGCGCGAGACGTCTTGCGGTGCTCGATCTCGATGGCGGACGGCGCGATGCGCTGCTTTCAAGCCTCCGCAAGCACTACCCCGGCGTCGATGTGACAGGCGAGGCCGGTGATCCGGCGGCGATCGACATTCTCGCCAATGCGACACCCATGGGCATGAAAGCGGACGACCCCCTGCCCTTTCCGCTGGACGGAATCCGCTCGACCACCATGGTCGCCGACGCGGTGACCAAGCCGCCGATGACCAAATTTCTTGAACAGGCCAAAGCCAGGGGCTGTCCGATCCAACAGGGCAATGAAATGGCCGATGCCCAACAACCGATCTTTCTTGAGCGTCTCGGCGTGGCCGCGCCGGGGACGCTCACGGCCTAACCGACTGGAGACAAGGTCATGCGCTGCGAATTCATCGCCATCGGAACCGAACTGCTGCTCGGCCAGATCGTCAACTCCAACGCCGCCTGGATCGGCGAGCAGCTGG
>JAYOEU010000307.1:0-2422 GCA_038116915.1 Alphaproteobacteria bacterium | reverse complement strand
TTGCAGTTGTTTTAACCGCAGCCAGATGTCTCAAAAAACCCTGACGCACCCCAGATGATGAAGGAAACCGCGCCGGCCTCGTCGAAGCAGGGTTTGAGCGAGAAGTCGATCGGCGTAATCTGACCGCCCTTGATCCTGGTTTGGGTTTCGGAACGTACAAATTCGCCGCGCATCGCTTTTTCGACCGCGCGTCGCACTATTTTCCGGGCGTTGCCGCCGGTATCCCACCAGGAACAGTCCCACATGGGCAGACCGATCTGTGAGTCGGCGGTGCCGTGGACAAGGGCGGTCGCGGATGCATTCAACTCCAGTACCCTGCCGTCGGGTCCGAGCAAGGCGCAGGACTGGAAGCTCTGATCAAAAATGGCGCGGTACCAGAGCGCGGCTTCGCGCCGTTTGGCTTCCGCCTCTCGTTCCGAGGTCGCGTCATGCGCCGTGGCGACGGCGCCTATGCTGCTGCCGTCCCGGTCCCGCATCTGCGTTGCCGTGACGATGATCGTGCGTGCCGGCTCACCGGGAGGCTTGATCACGAGTTCCTCGCTGCGGACATGTTCGCCGAGCGTTGCGCGGACCAGCGGGAGCTGATCACGGGGCAACGGGTCGTCATCGCCGGGGGCGTACATTTGCGGCCAGGCATCGGTTGTCAGTGGATGCGGGCTGCCATCATCGAAGCCGAACAGACGCTTGGCCGTGCTATTGAACAAGGTCAGCCGTCCGTCCGCATCGCGGGCGAGGATGGCGTCCTCAACATTGGAAAGCACCGCTTCCATGAAGCGCTGATTGTGCTCAAGTTTCGATTTGGCTTCGATCCTGTCGGTGATGACCTCGTTGGAAATGATGAGGCCGCCTATCTGGCCCCCGGGTTCGTGCCAGGGATGCAATCGGCGCCGCACCCAGATTTCTTTGCCGTCGGCCCAGATCAACTGGTCCTTGAAAATATCGATCGCGGCACCCGAGAGACATGCCTGGTGCTCCTGTCTCCATTTCTCCGGGACACTCGGCACCACGTCGTAATGGGAAAGGCCGCGAATCTCGACGTCGCCGACATCGAAGGCTTCGCGCCAGCTCCGGCTCATCGCGATATAGCGCATGTCCCGGTCGACCATCACGGTCGGGACCGGGGAATGTTCAAAAAGCTGTTGCAGGCGATGTTCCGCAATCGCCAGGTCCTCGCGGGTCCGGTCATGGATGCGGCTGTCATCGACAGTGGATCCCGGCGGTGTTTGCGCCTCCAGTTGATCGACCGTCAAGGTAGCCAGATCTCGCAACAGGGCACGGTCTTTCTGGGAGAAATCCCTACCGGGCGTTTGGTCGGCGATGCAAAGCATTCCGATTACCAATCCGTCGTCTGACACTAGGGGAGTGCCGGCGAAAAAGCGGATTCCGGGATCGGATACAACCAGGGAAAGTTCCGAGAAGCGGGCGTCTTTCTCGGCGTTTTCGACAACCAGCAGGTCGCCGGCACGGCTTGTGTAGTCAAGGAAGGTGCCGAAGTCGGCGGAAACTCCGAGCTCCAGACCCCGCGCGGCCTTGACCCATCCGCCGTCTTCGTCGCTCAGAAAGATGACGGCGAGCGGTGTTTCGAACTGGCGGGATGCCAGATCGACCAGATGTTTAAAGCAGGGTTCCACATCTATGTGTGTCGATGCGCAAACCGGAGGCGTGGACTGTCGGGCCCGGATCTTGGGCCGCAATCGCGTCGCACCGTTCATGCTCAGCATTTCACCCATTTCAAAGCTTCCCGCAGCCTTATGACCGCTTACCTTCACCCCGCAAGCGTTAAAAAAATGATAATTTGAATAGCCATATTTTCGGATTCGGCCGGGGAGCCGAAACCGGCGGCGGACCCGGCTCGTCTTCTGGCGGACCGACTTCCATCTATCCGCCGCCGCCGTAACCGACTAAGTTGGACAGCCGTTACCTGCCGAGTTCCCTGTTTCCTTGGAGAATCCCGTGACCCGCATGAAATTCGGCGCTTTTCTGGCGCCCCATCATCCGATCGGTGAACACCCGATGCTGCAATTCCGCTCGGACCTGAATCTGGTCGAGCGGCTGGACAAGCTGGGCTTCGATGAATTTTGGTGCGGTGAGCATCATTCAACGGGATGGGAGACAATCGCGTCACCGGAAATGTTCCTGGCCGCGGCCGGAGAACGCACCCATCGCATAAAGCTTGGAACCGGCGTGGTCTCGCTGCCCTATCATCATCCTTTCATCGTCGCGCAACGCATGGTTCAGCTCGACCATATGACCGGCGGGCGGGCAATTTTCGGCTCCGGCCCCGGCGCGCTGCCGTCCGACGCCTATGTTCTCGGCATTGAGCCGACCACCCAGCGCGACCGCCAGGACGAGGCGTTGGGCGTCATTCGCCGCCTGCTGCGGGGCGAGGAGCGGTTCAGTCACAAGTCCGACTGGTTCACCC
>JAYOEU010000306.1:0-2535 GCA_038116915.1 Alphaproteobacteria bacterium | reverse complement strand
AGCTCGATCTGGGCCGGCAGGTTGGTGGCCGTGTTCTTCTCGTTGAACATGTCCAGCGGCGCCAGCTGGCTGTAGCGCAGGTTGTGATTGGTATAGGTGTTGAAGATCCCCCGGCTCAGCGCCTCCTCATCGTCGTAGCCGGTGAAGACGTTCTGGCCCTTCTTGCCCATGACGATGGCGGTGCCGGTGTCCTGGCACATGGGCAGAACCCGCGCCGCCGAGATATCGGCGTTCTTCAGCAGTTCCATCGCCACGAAATGGTCGTTCTTGGACGCGGTCTTGTCCTCCAGGATCGAGCGCAACTGGGCCAGATGCGCGGGCCGCAACAGATGTGAGATATCGTGGAATGCCTGCTCGGCGAGATGGGTCAGCGCCTCCGCCCCGACGCTCACAAGCTCGCGGCCGCCGAGTTTTTCCACCGCCACGCCGTCGCTGGACAGGTGGCGGTACTCGGTCGTGTCGTCGCCGAGCGGGAACATTTCGCTGTATTTCATATCGGTCATGACGATCTCTCGCGTGCGGTTCGTCGTGGGCCGCCGCGCAACCGTGGCGTGACGGTTCGGCCGCCGTGGCCGGTTATTGCTTCTTGCGGAACTGATCGAGGGAGACGACCTCGCCGCCGCTCTTCGGCGCGTCATCGCCGCCGTCGTCATCCGGTTCGTCGTCGGATGTTTCGCCGGCGGCGAAATCGTCGGGCTCCATGACGTCCGCATGCTCGACGGCGGACTGAAACTGCAAGCCGAACTTGACGGACGGGTCGGCGAAGCCGGTCAGCGCGGCAAACGGGATGAACAGCCGTTCGCGCTTGTCGTTGAAGCTCAGCATGACCTCGAAATTCTCCTCGCGGACTTCAAGGTCCCAGAACTGATATTGCAGGACGATGGTCATTTCGTCCGGGTATTTCTCGGTCAGGTAGGCCGGCACGTCGACGTCCGGATGACGGGTCTTGAAGGTGATGTAGAAGTGATGGTTGCCGGGCAGGCCGTGAGCCGCCGCTTGCCGTAACGCCTTGCGGACCACGCCGCGCAGCGCCTCTTCCACCATCATGTCGTACTTGAAGGCGTTTTCCGACATGTTCCTCCTCGACCTCCAGGTTTCCGCTCGCCGGCGCGTGCCGGTGGAAGCGGGACGCTTCTGTTGCCAGGTGCGCCCCAAACCCCGCCATACGGTGCGACCCGCATGGACTTAATTTAGGCTACCCGACCGCATTAAGCGGCGAGGCGCGCCTCAGCATAGTTGTCATTCGCAACTACGTTATGGCCCGATATCGGTGGTACCATGCCGAGCGAAAGCTACACCTTTACCACGCGCGTCGATCCTATTTCGCCCCCTCGGGTCCCGGCGGCAAACCGTTCCGCCGGAGAGTTTGGTGGAGGCGCCGGGTACCGCCCCCGGGTCCGCAACGCTTATTCCGTGCTCCATTTATCGCCATAGTCGGAAAGCCGACGCTTGAGGGTACAGGTACAAGGGGGGATTTGAAAAGGTCTCCCGCGCTATGAGCACGAGGAGGCTAGGGGTCGGTCCGCCCGAGCCAGGCGAGCACCCGGCGCCGGGTCTCGCGAAAGACCCAGTCCCAATCGCCCTGATTTGGCGGAAACACACGCTCCGAGGCGCTCAGGATGGCTTCCTTGTCACCGATCATCGGTGGCCAGGAACGGGTCCGGTCAACGATCACGGTTCTGGTTCCTGCCGCCGATGCGACATTCGCCGTGGTGGTCGAGGGCGCGACCACGCCGTCCAGCGCCCGGCAAAGCGCGGCCAGGCGGTCGAGATCGTTGCGCAGATCGATCCCCTCGAGCTTGCCGATCCTGACGCCGAACAGGCTTTCGGCGGCGGCGATGTCGCGGGCATCGTCATCGAATTGCAGGCTGACGAAGCAGACATCCTTGATGGAAACAACCGGTCCCCAGCGCTCGATAACCGGATAGAACCGCGCCCGGGACGGGGTGATCAGTCCGCTGCGCCAGAACAGTCCGATCACCGGCCGCCCGCCGCCGAGCGCCGCGAGCCGGTTGCGCCACTCCTCCACCTCCGACGGGTCGGGGACGAGGTATCCGCCCGGTGAGAGCGGCTGGCTGTGGTCATCCTCCAGCAGCAGCGGCAGGCTGGCGAGATCGACATAGCAATCCGGCCCGCCATCCCTCGCGAGCCAGCCATAGCTGAAGACCGGGCGCTGTCCGATTCTGCGCCGCGCATAAGCTGTGACGGTGGCGCCCGGCAGGGACCGCGCGAAAAGCTCGACCAGACGCGGATCGGTCTCGACGGTCACCGCCCCGGTCAGGCCGATCAGCTTGGGAAGGTAGGCGCCGAAAAAGAACTGATCGCCCACCCCCTGTTCGCTGCAGACCAGGATGTGCCGCCCGTCCAGTGGTTCGCCGCGCCAGCGCGGGAGGGCGAGGTTCCGCTGTGGCGCATCCGCAATCGCCGGGTCGAGGCGCGCCTCATACTCCTGCCAGCCTTCCCGGTAGCGGCCGAGGGCGAGCAGGGTGAAGGCCCGGTTCAGGCGAAGCTGGGCGGAGGCCGGGTCGAGCGCGA
>JAYOEU010000305.1:0-2622 GCA_038116915.1 Alphaproteobacteria bacterium | reverse complement strand
GTAGGACGCCGATCTCGCCCTCCATGTGGCTGTAGACCCGCTCCAGGCGCTCGATCACGCCGGCGATCTCCAGCAATTCCTGTTTCTCGGAAATCTTCAGCGCGAGATGCGAGGCGATGGTATCCGCGAGCTTCGGCGCGTCATCGATCTGATTCACCGACACCAGAACCTCGGGCGGGATCTTCTTGTTCAGCTTGATGTACTGCTCGAACTGCGCGACCACCGCCCGGGACAGGGCTTCCTGCTCCTGGGAATCGCCCGCGGTTTCCTCAATCGGCTCCGCCACCGCCTCGAAGAAGTCCGGATTTTCCGTGTAGTCCACGATCCGGGCGCGATGCGCGCCCTCGACCAGAACCTTGACCGTGCCGTCGGGAAGCTTGAGCAACTGCAACACGGTTCCGACCGTGCCGACCGTGTAGACATCCTTGGGCGCGGGATCGTCATCGCCAGCGTTCTTCTGGGTGGCCAGCAAAATCTGCTTGTCGTCCTTCATGACGTCTTCCAACGCCTTGATCGACTTTTCCCGGCCGACGAACAGCGGCACGATCATGTGCGGGAAGACGACGATATCTCTCAGCGGGAGCACCGGATAGGTATCAGTGGACTGTGTCATCTGCGCAATCGCTCTTTTTATCAGGACTTCAGCGGACCCGGTCGGGCGCCGCGCTCTGCAGAATTTAACTGGGCCTTGAAACTCCGGATTTCAAGGCTGGCCGCCTCTCCGACGGCCCGGCCCGGCCACCCGGATCAGGCACTCGATCCGACATCCTCGCGACGCTCGCCATGCACCTTGATCGGCGCGGAGCCGTTATCCACGACATCGGCGTTGATGATGATCTCCTCCACATCGGAAAGCTCCGGGAGATCGTACATCGGATCGAGCAAAATGGTTTCCATGATCGACCGCAGACCGCGCGCGCCGGTTTTCCGCTCGATCGCCTTGCCGGCAATGCTGCGCAAGGCGTCATCGCGGAATTCGAGCTGGACATTCTCCATCTCGAACAGGCGCTGATACTGCTTGACCAGCGCGTTCTTGGGCTTGGTCAGGATTTCGACCAGCGCGTCCTCGTCAAGGTCCTCAAGCGTGGCGAGCACCGGCAGGCGCCCCACGAACTCTGGGATGAGACCGAATTTCAGCAGATCCTCGGGCTCCACCTCGCGCAGGATTTCACCGGTGCGGCGGTCATCGGCGGACCGCACATTGGCGCCGAACCCGATCGACGAGCCTTGGCTGCGGTTGGAGATCAGCTTGTCGAGGCCGGAGAAGGCGCCGCCGCAGATGAACAGAATGTTGGTGGTATCTACCTGCAGGAACTCCTGCTGCGGATGCTTGCGGCCGCCCTGGGGAGGAACGCTGGCGACCGTGCCCTCCATGATCTTCAGCAGGGCCTGCTGCACACCCTCGCCGGAAACGTCGCGGGTGATCGACGGGTTGTCGGACTTGCGGCTGATCTTGTCGACCTCGTCGATATAGACGATGCCGCGCTGCGCCCGCTCGACATTGTAATCGGCGGCCTGCAACAGCTTCAGAATGATGTTCTCGACGTCCTCGCCGACATAGCCCGCCTCGGTCAGCGTGGTGGCGTCGGCCATGGTGAACGGCACATCAATGATTCGCGCCAGCGTCTGGGCCAGCAGGGTCTTGCCGCAGCCGGTCGGACCGATCAGCAGGATATTCGACTTCGCCAGCTCGACATCATTGCTTTTCTGGCCATGCGCGAGCCGCTTGTAGTGGTTATGAACCGCGACCGACAGAATCCGCTTGGCATAGGACTGGCCGATCACATAGTCGTCCAGGACCTGGCAGATGTCCTTGGGCGTGGGAACACCGTCGCGGGATTTGACCAGGGTGGTCTTATTTTCCTCGCGAATGATGTCCATGCAAAGCTCG
Source organism: Alphaproteobacteria bacterium (assembly GCA_038116915.1). Lineage (GTDB taxonomy): Bacteria > Pseudomonadota > Alphaproteobacteria > Thalassobaculales > Thalassobaculaceae > JADHLJ01. The sequence continues at coordinate 731 of JAYOEU010000305.1, read as the reverse complement.
ACACATTCGTCGCAGATGAACACCGTCGGACCGGCGATCAGTTTGCGCACTTCGTGTTGGCTTTTCCCACAAAAAGAACAGTAGAGCGTGTTCTTGGAGTCGCCGCCGCTGCTGTTACCGCTGCCGGATTTGCTCATGGCGTACCGATCCGCAATTCATGATCCAGTTTCATGTTAGCCCCGGGTTACGAGGCCGCACAACGTCAAATACCCTTCAATCCGCCGCCACACCAACCTAAAAGCGCATGCCGGCGCAGATCGCGGGCCCCTGGGGCGCCCGGATGAGTCTATCACTTCGACTTGGCTTCGTCTGCATCTTCAACCGGACGCTTGTCGACAACCTCGTCGATCAACCCGAATTTCTGCGCTTCCTCCGGCGTCATGAAATTGTCCCGGTCCATCGCCGTCTCGATCTTGCTGAGCGGCTGGCCGGTATGTTTCACGTAAACCTGATTCAATCGCGCCCGAGTCGCCAGGATCTCCTTGGCGTGAATTTCAATGTCCGTCGCCTGGCCCTGGTAACCGCCGGAGGGCTGATGAATCATGATTTTCGAGTTCGGCAGGGAATACCGCTTCCCCTTTGCACCGGCGGTCAGCAGCAAGGATCCCATGGACGCCGCCTGACCGATGCAGACGGTCGAAACCTCCGGCCGGATGTATTCCATCGTGTCGTACATCGCCATTCCCGAGGTCACGATGCCGCCCGGAGAGTTGATGTACATGAAGATGTCC
>JAYOEU010000304.1:0-2649 GCA_038116915.1 Alphaproteobacteria bacterium | reverse complement strand
CCAAGGAGACGTTCGAGGAAAGCTTCCGCAAGCTGTATTTCGATACCGCGCTTTACACCAAGGACGCGCTCGAAATGCTGTTCCACTGGGCTACCCCGGACCGTTGCATGTTCGGCACCGAACGTCCCGGCGCGGGCACCGCCAAGGACCCTGCCACTGGCGAGTGGATGGACGACACGCGTCCGCTGATCGAATCGATCACGGCGTTGAGCGATTCCGACAAGAAGAAAATCTTCGAAGACAACGCCCGCAAGGTCTTCAACCTTAAAATCTGATCTTTGCCGGGGACGCGGCGCCGTTCGCGTCCCCGCCAATCGTTAAGCGTAAACAGGAGGCGTAATGGACAGTCAGGCTCTACCGGGCGCGCAACGCGGCGCGGCCGGTGCGTCGCAATCGGGGGATGCAGCGATCCGCCTTGTCGGCCTGTCCAAGACCTATCCGGACGGGACGTCGAGAGCTGTCGACGGCTTGTCGCTCGAGATTCGCGACGGGGAGATTTTCACCCTGCTGGGGCCGTCGGGCTGCGGCAAGTCCACCACGCTTCGCATGGTGGCGGGTCTTGAGGATCCGGACGAGGGGGATATTTACCTGCATGGCGTGCCGACGGTGCAAAGCGCGAGCGGGCTGTTCCTGCCGCCGGAAAAGCGCAACATCGGCATGGTGTTTCAGTCCTACGCGATCTGGCCGCACATGACGGTGGAGGAAAACGTCGGCTTTCCCCTCAAGGCCCGTCATTTCCCGCGCTCCGAAATCGCCCCGAGGGTGGCCGAGGTTCTGGATCTCGTCGGCATGGCGGGCATGGAAAAGCGGCCCGGCCCCTTGCTGTCGGGCGGCCAGCAGCAGCGCGTCGCGCTGGCCCGCGCCCTGGTGACGGAGCCACGGCTTTTGCTTCTCGATGAGCCGTTCAGCAACCTCGACGCAAAGCTGCGCGAGCAGATGCGGCTTGAGGTGAAGCAATTGCAAAAACGGCTAAATATTGCCGTGCTGTTCGTGACCCACGACCAGGTTGAGGCGCTGAGCCTTTCCAGCCGCATCGCGCTGATGTGCCAGGGTGTGGTTCAGCAGCAGGGCAGCCCGCGCGAGCTTTACGATTCGCCCGCCAATGAATTTGTCCGCGATTTCGTCGGCAAGACCCTTTTGCTGGAGGGCAAGGTCCAGGCGGCGAATCCGGGCGGTCAGTTGGCCGTGACTATTGACGGCGCGCCGGATTGCACCGTTTTCGCCCGCACGCCCGATCCCGAGGGGCTGGCGCCAGGCCGTCCCGTCTTTATCGGCGTGCGGCCCGAGGATATCGAGATCGTTGCCGCCAGTGGGGATGCCGTCCCCGCGGGCGCAATCTCCGGTGTTGTCGAAACGTCGCTGTTCCTGGGGGAAAGTATTGAATATGTGGTCGCTGTCGATCGCCAGCGTCCGTTGTTCGTCTATGGCAACCGCCACGACGCCGTGCCCGAGGGCGGGCGTGTCTGGCTCAGGTTGCGTCCGGACGGCTATAGCGCCTGGTCATCGGACCAGGTGCACAATTTGGAAGATTCGTGATCGCGTCACCGCGTCAACGGTAACCAAATCAGGGAGAGAGAATATGATCCGTAAGCTGCTTACCGCCGGGACACTCGCCGCGGCCCTGCTCGCGCCGACGCTGGCAACCGCTACCGATACGCCGGAAATGCAAAAACTGATCGCTGCCGCGAAAAAGGAAGGCAAGGTCGAGGTTATCCTGGGCGGTCAAATGCCCCGTCGCCTGAAGCCTGCGATGCGCGCTTTCGAAAAAAAGTTCGGCATCAAGGTCAATTTCCAGACCGGCAGTAGCCGCCGTCATTCGGCGCGTATTCTCGCGGAACGGAAAGCGGGACGCTATACTGCCGATGTGTGGATCGGCGGCGCCAATACCGGGCTTTCCATCCTGTTGCCCAACAAGATGATCGCGCCGATGGACAAGCTCCTGATCGATCCGGAAGTGACGGATCAGAAGAAGTGGTACCAGGGCAAGCATCACTACACCGACCCCGAGGGGCGTTACATTTTCACCTGGGGTGCTTCGCCCGCTTATATCATCATGTACAACACCAAGCTGGTGAAGCCGGAGGAAATCACCTCGTATTTCGACCTGCTTGACCCGAAGTGGAAGGGCAAGATCGTTTCGCGTGATCCTTCCAAGCGTGGCTCGGCGGCGTCCAGCCTGCCGATGTTGATCAACCCCAAGATCGGACCGAAATGGTTCGAACGCCTTGCCACGGAAACGGACATCACAATTGTATCCGATTCGCGTCAGGGCGCGGAGTGGGTGGCGTTGGGTCGCTACGCCATCGGCCTGTTCGGCCTCAATACCCCGGCGGTGGACCTGGTCAAGCAAGGCTTCCCGGTTTCGGCCTATCTGCCGACGCTTTTGAAGGAAGGTGAAATCCTTTCCGCTTCGGCCGCGAACATGATGGCGGTGGCCCATCCGGCCAATCCGGCGGCGCAGCAGTTGTTCCTGAACTGGGCGCTGACCAAGGAGGGCCAGTCCGAGTTCATCAAGGCGGGCCTGACGTCGGATTCGCTGCGGCTCGACGTGGACAGCAAGCTGGTGGAGCCCCAGTACCGCATCCACCGTGACCGCGACTACTACGTCGCCTTTTCCAACAAGGAATACATCACCGAACAGCGCAAGCT
>JAYOEU010000303.1:0-2771 GCA_038116915.1 Alphaproteobacteria bacterium | reverse complement strand
TGAGGTCGAGCACCATGCCTTCGAATTCCGGCGCGATGGCGGGGTACCAGTCGGTTACCTTCGGATCGTGTCCCGAGATCAGACGGTCGATGCCGCCGGCCAGCTCAACGCAGGTCCGGTAGCCATCGATCATGTCCTTAAGATCGTAGAAGATCGCGAAGGGCCGCTCGCTCTCGACCTCCTCGTAGAGATGCACGGCGTCGGAGGCGAGCAAGATCCAGCCACGGCTGGTATTGACGCGCAGCACCAGCTGGCCGCGCGCATGGCCGCCGACCAGGTAAAATTCGATGCCCGGCGCGACAGCAGTCACCTTTTCGGTATAGAAGGAGAGCCGCTCCTCGTAGAGCAGTTCGACCAGGCGCGTGGTGTCGCGCTTGTGGTAGGCCAGCTTGAACGGCGCGTAGTTCATGTCCGGCCCGGTGATCGAGTACATCTCTTCCTCGTGCAACGTGAAACGTGCATTCGGATAGTGGTCTAGATTGCCGACATGGTCGAAATGGGCGTGGGTCAACAGCACCGTATCGACGGTCTTGGGATCAATCCCAATCCGCGAGAGCGTTTCGGCGGGCTCGATAAGGCATTCCCGACCGCCCGCGCCGGAAAGATCGGCCTTCATGCCAGTATCAACAACGAAGGTGCCGCAGGGGCCCTTGACGAGATAGGTGAAGAAATCCAGCCCCCGGATCATCTTCGCCGAATCGCCGCCGATGAAGGTGGAGCCTTCGGGCCGCAGCTTCTGCTGACCGTAGCGGATCGCATAAACCTCATGGATGGGAAGATCAGTCATGACTGGACCCTTTCTTAACCTTCAGACAATCGTCTCCGCGGTCTTTCATTCGGCTTGTGCGCGGGCCGCGGGAACGATAAGCCAGTTATTCCTGCCCAGATCACAGTTTACCGAGCCGATACGGGTTGTCGACCACCGGCTGTGTCCTTCTTGAAAGGGGAGTTGCGTAATAGATGGCATGCCGCGTTCTCTATCTGCTGCTGGAGGAGTCGGATCGCGAGCTGAAAAGCCGCGCCCTGATCGCGGCGGCGGCGTTGCAACGTGGCTTCGAGGTGGTTCTGATTCCGCAATGGACGGCTTGGCAGAACTGGAGCCGGCTTGCGCCGGGCATCGTGCTGTTCAAGGGCAACAATGCCGCCCAAGCCACTTGGATGAGCGACGCCAAAAAGCAAGGACACCTGGTTGCCTCGATCGAGGAAGAACTGCTTGGTGTCGTCGGTCCAAGCCAAGTGCGCCGATGCTATGTACCCGAGGCCGGGGAGCATTGTGATATCATGCTCGCCAACGGCAGGTCGCAAGCCGATCTCCTCAAGGCCTGGTTCGCCGGGAAATCGGTGGCCGTTCATGTGGTCGGAAATCCGCGAATGGATTTGCTGACGGACAAGTTCAGCAGGAACATTCACGGCGCAGCGGAAAATGTTCGCGAAAGGTACGGCGATTTCGTTCTTTTGAACACGAACTTTTCCAGCATCAACCCAAGGGATAGCGATGCGCTGGGATGTTTCGACACTTGCGTGGATGTGGGGTTGTTGAATCGCAGCAACGTGAAGGATCTCGAAGATTTTTTCACCTGGTGCGCTTGGGAGAGAACGAATTTACAGGCCGTCGGCCAGTTTGTTAGAGACGCGTCGGAACGGTCACCCTGGCCGGTTATCGTACGTCCGCATCCGACGGAGAACCTGACCTTGTGGCATCAGGCTCTGGACAGCATGAAAAATATACATGTCGTCCGCGAGGGCGACCATCTCGCTTGGACGGCTGCCGCCCGGGTGCTTGTCCATCCCGGATGCACGACCGGCGGAGAAGCTCTGATGTTGGGAACACCGGCGGTTAGCCTGGTCGTTGACGACAACCCCTGGCACGAACTCTATCTGTCGAACTTCGTCAATCCGCGGGCGGGTTCGGCGGCGGATGCGCTGGATCTGGTCGTGGATCTGGCCGGTGGAGGGGATCTGTTGAAGCAAACCCGGGAGGTTTGTCTCGAACAATTAAAGCATCATGTCGAAACTGGTCCGAATTTTCTGGCGTGCGTCGCCATAGCCGATTGCCTTGCGGCAAGTGACAGCCCTCGTATAGACGAGGCGCATGTCCGCGGCATGGAAATGATCCGCCCTGTAACATCGACGGAAGGCAAGATCGATGCAGAAACCTTTGCGCCTGGGCCGGTGGCGGCGTTGATTGATTCCTATCGCGGCATTCTGGGCCATGCTGGCGCCGTTGAGATTTTCGAACCAGTCTCAAGCGTGCTTCATTGCAAGCGCGCGGATCCGAAAAGAACGGCCCGGTGACTCCCGCCATCAAAGATCTTTTCGGCAAAGCGGACCGGCTGTTGCGGGCAGGCCGTTGGCGCGAGGCGCAAGCCAGTCTTAAAGCCGCGGTAATCGCGGTGCCCGATTGGGAGGCCGGGTTGCGCGAAGCTGGCGCTCTCGCATTGCGGCTGCAAGGTGCAAAGCCGGCAATCCGAGCGTTGCGTCGGGCGGTTTGCCGGTCTCCCGGCGATCCCAGGACCTGGATTCTGATTGCGCGGGCCCGATTTTCGGCGCAGTGCCGGGAAGTGGCCAATCGCTCGGTGCGGCGGGCGGCGGTGTTGGATCCGGCACGCGGCGAGACATGGTCGATCCTGGCGGCGGATCTCGCGACAATCTCAGGATATGAGCGAAGTCTGCGGTATTTCGACCGGTCTCGCCGTATCGCGTCGCTCGGTGTCAGGGACCTTCAAGTCGGCGTGCAAGTGTGTTTCGGGCTGGGTCTGCTGGAACGGGCC
>JAYOEU010000302.1:1369-2774 GCA_038116915.1 Alphaproteobacteria bacterium | reverse complement strand
GCTTGGACGGGATCATCTTTGCCGGCGGCGCGGATATTCATCCCGGTCACTATGGTCGAGCAGGCGACGGCCCTGACGCCGGTGAGGGGGCCTGGCAGATCGGTCATGGGTCACATCCTTGCGCGTTGAGAGGCAGCGTTCCCGTATCGCATGCCCGGCCGGAATTTTGAAGGGGCGGCTTGGTGGGCGTCGGTCTAGGACGCCCCCTCGATCCGGATCACCGCGTCGCCGATAGCGCTGACCCGGGGCGTCGCCGCGTGACCGAGCGCCGTGGCGAAACCGGCTACCATCGCGCGAATCACGGGAACAGAGAAGGCGGAGCTGTCGATCTTATGCTCGGATGCGCGTAGCGGGCTGGAGGCAAAACGTTGCGAAAGAGTATCGGACCCAGCTGTTTTGGACCCATCCGACGTTAAGGTTTCGAGAGCGGCGACAACCCGATGCGCCGACGAACCCGGCCCTGCTGGGAGCAATTGGTGTTCCATCTCCGCCGACATCTCCGGCGTCGGCGCACCGGCGGCAGGTCCTTTGGTCATTACTTTCCGGACCCACTCAACGGCCGCGTCGACGGAACCAGCAGTCGGATTGACGAAATTCGAGGTATGCACCCGGTGCCAGTCCGATGTCCCGCCTTGCAGGCTCAGCGCCGGCGTGCCGAGCAGAGTCGCTTCAACGCCGGTGGTGCAGCCGGTGTGCAGCAGCATCAGGGCGGCCGCGGTCCAAGCCGCATGATCGCCCTCGCGGATTACCGACACGCCGCTGCTGTCCGGCCAAGCCTCATGCCAGCGATCGAAATTCTCCGATGGATGCGGGCGGATGATGATTCGTGGGGCGCCCGGGAGTGCGCGAAGCGCCGGGATGACTTGCCCGAGAAGTATAATGTTCTGGTGCTCCCATGTGCACCATTTGAAGAACTGCTCTTGATCAAAACGACTGTTGGGATCAACTACACCTACTCGAACGCACATCTCATAGTAGGAAATCGTATCATCCACTCTTGGGTTTACTGATGCAAAATTGGTGTTAATCAAAATAAAGTTGCCATATTTTTTCTTGATGCTTTCCATTTTTTTCAGAATTTCAGCATTCAATGGCGGTAAAAGCAAGTCGGTTCGTGGATTTCCAGTCACCAGCATCCTGCTTCGGGCGTCTGGAAATTTTTTAGCCACCAGTTCCAGCGCATGCATTCCTTGGAAAAGGAACAACTCGCAGGCGTTCGTTCCGGTCGAATGAAAGAGACGCAGGATTTCTGAAGCGTCGGTGACCCCCAGGATCTCCTCTTCGATGGCGGCGGTTCGATGACCCGAGTCCCGGGCTTGTTGCATCCGCCAGGATTGCGCCAGGTTGTTGCCTTTGAACAGGAACACACCGAGTGGAAGTCGGTCGGCATGTTCCCAAGCAAACC
>JAYOEU010000302.1:0-1359 GCA_038116915.1 Alphaproteobacteria bacterium | reverse complement strand
TGAATTCGCGGCAATTGTGCCGATCAAAACGCGGCTGGCAAGTTCCCGGTTGGTCTCTTCCACCAACAGATACCAGGGGCGCATCACCGGCCATCTCCCCTCAGACAGGCTACCGTTACTGTCAATTCTAGGATCTTGCGCTGGCGGGTAAAGTCGGGATTGACCGCCTGCAATTGATCCAACAGCTGGGCCGCAAATTCCATTCGCCCGGCGGCACGGAGGACTCGCGCACGAAGAAACGCAAGTTCCGGCCCGGCCGCGCCTTCTGCTTCGACGCTTTCAATCTCTGCCAAGGCATCGTCCAGACGGCCAAGACGGAACAGGCAGCGGGCGAGGGCTTGCGGGATCTCCGCGTCCTCCGGAGCGGCTATCCGCGCATGTCCGAGCGCTGGCAGGGCATCCTCCGCCTGACCGCTCATGAATCGGGCGCGAGCGGTGACGATCCAGCCGTCGCGGGAGCCGGGCGAAAGCACGAGATGTCGACACGCCTCACGCTCCGCCGCCGCGAGACGCCGCGCCGCGAGAGAACCGTGCATTGCGAGACGCCAGGCATCGGCGTTGAGCGGGGCCAACACGGCTGCGTACCGGGCCGTGCCAAGAAAATCACCTTCGGCCTGGGAAAGCTCCAGCGCGCTGGCGAGCAGCAGGGTCTCGGCGGGCCGCGCGGGCTCGATCATAAGGGAAAGCCGGAAAGCCTCAACCGCCTCTTGATACCGTCCCGCGCGGTACTGCGCCTGTCCTCGTTCGGCGAAACGCTGTGCGGTTTGCGGGACGGCGGCAGACATCTAATCCGACCTCACGCCGCCGCCGTCCAGTCGCCGGCATAGCCATTGAAGGGCGTGTCGATCCGGCGCACGTCCTGGGCGATCTCGCCTAGCGGGCCGGGTTCGGTGTCGGTCGGGATGAACAGCGAGATCGCGTCGGTGAGGCCGCCATAGCGCTTGGCGATCTGGTCGGCCACCACATCATGGGTGCCGACGATGGCGAACAGGCGCAACACATCGTCTGGGATCTGCGCCGCCATCTCGTCCCAGCGGTTCTGAGCAGGGAACGGGCGCAATTTGAGCCCCAGATCTTCCATTCCATGTAACTTCAAGACATTCCAATAAGCCTTTGTTGAACAATAAAAAGCGATACGGAAGCGGATATAGTCGCTCATCCGCGCGACGGCTTCCTCGTCCTTGCCGGTGGCAAGGAACCCGCCGGCGACGACCTCGATCCCGTCCCGGGGCCGGCCACCGCGTTCGAGACCGGCGGCTATCTCCGGCAGGCATTTCTCGGCGATGTGGTTCTGGGTGTTGAAGGGATGCAGGCGCACCCCGTCGGCGCATTCCCCGGCGGTCCGCAGCATCGCCGGGC
>JAYOEU010000301.1:1400-2817 GCA_038116915.1 Alphaproteobacteria bacterium | reverse complement strand
TGGTAAAGCTCGCCGCGATACGCCTAAGATTGCGCGTTTGTGAGTCTACGGCCTAAGTATTAACCACAAAGTTGCAATGCTTGGGATCGGTGCCATTTTTAGACTTGAATAGGACTTTCTGAAATTAACCTTGGCACTTTCCCCGCCATGGCGGAAAGCCCCCGCAAACCGAGGACCAAAGGCGGAATAGCTTGGACAGTCCATTTTTCCAGACCGATGACCCGGAGCCGGCGGTGATGGACGAACGCCGGCGGCTTGAGAATTTCGCCCGTGTTTCCGGCGGCTGTTTCTGGCAGACGGACGGCGAACACCGCTTCATCTACATGTCCGAGAGTGTGCGGGAGGTTACCGGCATCGCGCCGCAATGGCACTACGGCAAGACCCGCCAGGATCTGGGCATGCCGGCCGCGGTCACCCGAGCGGAATGGGAGGCCCATCTGCGGGCCTTGCGGGCGCATGAGCCCTTCAAGGCCTTCGTCTTTCAAAGACCCGGCCCGGACGGTCTCAGATGGATGCAGACCTCCGGCATACCGATCTTCGACAAGGACGGCGTTTTCACCGGCTATCAGGGAATCGCCACGGATGTCACCGCCCAAATCGAGGCGGAAAATGAAGCGAAGCTGCTCAACGATGCGATCGAGGAATTCAACGAGGCTTTCGTTCTGTGGGACGAGGAAGAACGCCTCGTGGTCTGTAACCGGCGGTTTCGTGAAATCAACGAGATCTTGCCGGAGTTTGTCACACCCGGAACCACATTCCGCGATCACGTCACCGCCGTGGCCGCCGCCGGCCTCGCCGTCTTCGGCGACCGGACATCACAGGAATGGATCGAAAACCGTATCGAGCGCTTCCGGAACCCGGGCGAGCCCTTCGAAGTGCTTCGCCATGACGGAACTTGGTTGTGGATCGTCGAACAACGGATGGCCAACGGCGCGACCGTCACCACATCGACCGATATCACCAAACTGAAACGCGCCGAGGAAACCACGGAAGCGATCCGGCGCCGGCTGCATGACGCCATGGAAATCCTGCCCGGCGCGATCGTGCTGTTTGGCCGCGACGACAAGATTTCCCTTACGAATTCGACGTATCTGGAGTGGTTCGCGCCGAAGGGCGTAACCTCCGTCGAGGGCTGGACCCTCGAGGACCTGATGCGCGCCAAACTGAAGGCGGACGGCTCGCATCTGAGCGACGAGGAAATCGAGACGTGGATCCGAAACCGCCTGAACTCGCATGGTAAGACCGGCCATGAATTCAACCAGCAGCTCGCCGATGGCCGCTGGGTCCGCTCGGTGGATTCGATTTCCTCCGAGGGCGGCGTCGCCCGGGTCCTGATCGACGTTACGGGATTGAAGCGTCAGCAGGAGGAACTCGAGGAGGCGCGCAAGGTTGCCGAGGAGGCCCTCAAATCCGCCGA
>JAYOEU010000301.1:0-1300 GCA_038116915.1 Alphaproteobacteria bacterium | reverse complement strand
CAAATCCGCCGAGGAGGCCAATCAGGCGAAGTCCGAATTCCTCGCCACCATCAGCCACGAGATCCGGACGCCGCTGAACGGCACTCTCGGCATGGCCTATCTGATGCGCGACAGCGCGATGGACGCGCACCAGACGGTCCGGCTTGAGAACATCATCGCGTCCGGCAACGCGCTCCAGGTGATCATCAACGACGTTCTCGACATGAGCAAGATCGAGGCCGGCGCGGTTGAGATCGAAAGCGCTCCCTTCGACATGGCGTCCGTCGTCGCCTCGGTCTCAAGTCTGTTCGGCGACGTCGCCGCCGACAAGGGGCTCCGCTTCGAGATCGGAACCCTTCCCGAGACTGCCCGTCACCTTGTCGGAGACGCCGCCCGTATCCGCCAGGTCCTCTGGAACCTGTTGAGCAACGCGGTGAAATTCACCCAGCAGGGCGGGATATCGGTCGAGTTCAACTGGCTCGACCAGAAACAGGGCGCCGACAAGGCAGAAAGCGCCGCCGACACGCTGCAGATCGTGGTACGCGATACCGGGATCGGCATCGCCCCGGATCGTCTTGAGCGAATCTTCGATCCCTTTGTCCAGGCGGACGCCTCCACCACCCGCCGGTTCGGCGGTACCGGCCTCGGACTTTCCATCATCAGGCACCTTGTCGAACTCATGGGCGGAGAAATCCGGGCCGAGAGCACGCCCGGCAAGGGCAGCGCGTTCATCGTCACCGTTCCCTTGGGCGCCGCCGACAGCGCGGAGCTGGAACGCTATATGGCGGCACGTAAGGCGGCCCCGAACGTCCAACGCCCGTCGCTGCGCATCCTGGTCGCCGAGGATCACCCGCTGAACGCCATGGTGACCACCGAGCTTCTGCAACGCCAGGGGCACGAAACCGTGCATGTCGAGAACGGGCTGCAGGCTGTGACGGCCATGAATGACGGCAGCTTCGATCTGGTTCTGATGGACGCGCACATGCCGGAGATGGACGGCCTTGAGGCGACGCGGCTGATCCGGGCACATCCGGAGCACGGAAGAGTCCTGATCATCGGCCTCACCGCCGAGGCTTTCGTGAACCAGCATAAGGCCTTGCGCGAGGCCGGAATGAACGCGATCGTCACCAAACCGTTCACCGACAACGATCTGATTTCGGCGATCTGGGCCAATCTGGAACCGGGCGAAGCGCCCGCCGACGCCCCAAGCGAAGCGCCGGGCGAGGATGACTGGAAAGCCGAGGGCGAGGCTGGTTTCAAGGCCTTCGCCGAAGCCCGCGATCCCGCGATGATCCGCAAGCTCCTTGAGCTCGGGCGCAAG
>JAYOEU010000300.1:0-2876 GCA_038116915.1 Alphaproteobacteria bacterium | reverse complement strand
GTAGCGTTGCCCCGGCAAAATTGGTGAAAGCCAGGCTGGCCTTGAGGAAGCTCGCGCCCGTCGCATCAACGCCCTCAAGAACCGCGCCTCGCAGATCGCAGTTCGAAAGGTCCATCCGGCGCAGATCCATCCCGGTCAGGTTGGCGCGTTTCCCCATGGCTCCGTTGCTGTCGATCCAGACGAGATGCTGATCCAGAGTCATCTGCAGCCATTCCGGCAGGGATTCGAGGCCGCCCGCGCAAATCGCCTCCGAAAGATCGCTGCCGCTGGTCGAAACGGTCGCAAGGTCGCAATCCAGGAAATTGGTCTCGCAAAGATCACAATTCTCGAGGAGCACGTTCGCGAGATCGGCTCCCGCCATGTTTGCCTTGCGCAGCTTTGCGCCGGAAAAATCCGCGTCGCAAAGCCGCGCGCCGGCGAAATTCGCGGCAACCGGCCTTTTGACATCCGCTCCGTCCCCGCCATCGGCCAGCCAGGAGCGGGAGCCGGACGAGTCCAGGGCGAAGCCGTCGAATTGATTGCCGGATACATCGGAGCGCGCGATTTTCCCCGGGCTCAGATCGGCGTTCAGGAATTGCGCGCCCCGCAGGTCGGCCATGGCGAAATTGGCGCCCCGCAGGTCGCAATTGTTGAAAACCGCATTGGTGAGTGTCGAGCCGGTGAAGTCGGCTCCGAACAGATCGGCGTTTTCGAAATTGCAGTTCTGGCCGGACATGTTCGAGAAATCCGCCAGCGCGAGAATGGAGCCCGACCAATCCTGGCCATCGAAATTTCCACCGGCGAAGACGCGCGGCTCGACCGTTTCCTTGGCTTTCAGCTTCAGGACGTCCTGGGCCGGGGCCGGAACCGGTGCCTTCCCGACGGACGTCGGAACCCAGCCGGACGCGATATACGGCGACGCCGTAACGCGGGTGTTCGGAACTGCTGGACCATTGTTTCGCATCAACATGTGCCCGTCGGATGCCTCTGTGACTGCACGTGAACCGTAGTTTGATTCGGGGGGAGGAAATATTGGGTATTGCCGCAAGAGCGCGCCCAAGAACTAGCGGTTTTCCACAATAGCAATTGGCCGTCGATCCGATCTCGAACCGTAATCCCGTGCCGGTTTTCCCGGTGCCGGCATGGCGGCTTTCAATTCCCCGCGATATGACGTAGCTGATGACATTGCCACGCTGATGATCGCTCGGCCGGATGCCCGGATGTTACGGTGTCGGCAGGGGGAAACGACCATGACCGATCTTCCGCTACCGTTGTCAGGCGTCACCGTGCTCGATCTGTCGCGCATTCTCGCCGGTCCTTACTGCGGGCTGATGCTGGCCGATATGGGCGCCGACGTGATCAAGGTGGAGAATCCGATCGGCGGCGACGACACGCGATCCTTTACCGAACCGAGCTACAACGGCGTGTCGAGCTATTTTCTGACCATCAACCGCAACAAGCGCTCGGTGACGCTTGATCTGAAGGCGCCGGATGGCCGCGCCGCGTTCCTCAAGCTGGTCGAAAAGGCCGATGTCGTGGTCGAGAACTACCGGACCGGGGTGATGGAGCGGCTCGGCCTCGGCTATGAGGTTCTGCGGGAGCGGCGCCCGTCGCTGATCTATTGCGCGATTTCGGGCTATGGCCGGTCCGGGCCCAATGTGACGGTGCCCGGTTACGATCCCGTCGCCCAGGCGGAAAGCGGGCTGATGTCGATGATCGGCGAGCCGGACCGCCAGCCGATGCGGACCGGACCCTCGATCGTCGACCTGGTGACGGGGCTCTACGCGGCACAGGCGATTTCCGCTTCCCTCAGGCACGCGGCGGTATCGGGAGAGGGACGGATGATCGAGGTGACGCTGATGGAGACCGCGATGAACATGCTGGCGAACTTCGCCGGGGCGCATCTGATCAATGGCCACAACCCGACCCGGACCGGCAATGCCAACCAGGTCTCGCAGCCGATCAACGTCTACGAGGCGGCGGACGGCCCCTTCATGGTTACCGCGGCGAGCCAGGGACAGTGGGAAAAGCTGTGCCGTGACGTGATCGGCCGGCCCGAGTGGATCGCCGATCCGCGATTTGCCAAGGTGCCCGACCGTCTCGCCAATATCGACGCGTTGACCGAGGCCTTGAACGGGGCCTTCGCGGCGGGGGACCGGGGAGACTGGGTCGAGCGCCTGCGCGCCGCCGGGGTTCCCGCCGGCATCGTCGCGTCGGTGGAGGAAGCGTTTGCCGCCCCTGGTGTGGCGGCGCGCGGCTCGGTGCGCGAGGTGCGGCACCGCGATGTCGGACCCTACCCCGTTCAGCTCACGCCGGCCCGGCTACACGGCTCCGAGGCGGTCCCTTCCCGGGGCGCTCCGGCCCTCGGCGAGCACACCCGCGAGGTTCTGGGCACGCTCGCCGGCATGACCGAGGCGGAGATCGACGCATTGATCGCCTCGGGCGCGGCGACGTAGCGGCACCCGCCGGGCGGTCTTTTTTCCGGACCTCAGTGGCGGTTAATCCCGGTCCAGAACCTCGACCGACAGAACCGTCGGCAGGTGCCGGACGATCTCCTCACAGCTCTCACCCTCGTCGCGGCTGGCAAGCAGGCTGGCCGGCTTGGTCCCGGCATAGAGCGTGCCGTGCGCATAGCCGAGGGACCAGATCTGTTAGAAATTCTCCCCGAAGGGGAGGGCGACGGTTTAGAATTGAACCCCCGACACGGAAAGCCCGCGCCGGACGGATCGGGCGCGGGCTTTTTGGAAGGAGTATCCCCCGGACCGGGACCGCGAGGCCCCGGCCGGGAAAGACGCCGGATTACTTGTCCATCCAGAAGGTGTCGAAGCGGCCGACGTTGTACAGGCCGAAATAGTTCTCCGGCCGGTGGCCCTTCACATAGTTGTACCAGGCGTCGT
>JAYOEU010000299.1:0-2907 GCA_038116915.1 Alphaproteobacteria bacterium | reverse complement strand
CGTTCCTGAACTGGGAGACCCACCCGGTCTGGTTCGCCTTCCTGTTCCTGATCATCCCGCTGATCCGGGACGCGCATTTCTATTTCGTGCACCGGCTGCTGCATGTGCCGTTCCTCTACAAGCACGCCCATTACCTGCATCACAAGAACGTCAATATCGGCCCGTGGTCCGGCCTGTCGATGCACCCGACGGAGCATGTGCTGTATTTCACCGGCATCCTGGTCCACTGGGTCGTGCTCTCACACCCGCTGCACGCCATCTTCCATGTCCAGGCGACGGCGCTGACCCCGGCGCTGGGGCATTGCGGGTTCGACAAGTTCCTGCTCAACGGCAAGCATGAGTTGACCCTCGGCCAGCGCTATTTCCACTTCCTGCATCACAAGTATTTCGAATGCAATTACGGCGGCGACGGCACCGTGCCGCTCGACAAGTGGTTCGGCTCCCTGCATGACGGGACCGAGGAAAGCCACACACTGATGAAGGAACGCCGCCGCGCCGCGCACGGCAAGGGCTGAACGCCCGCGATTACCGGAAACGGTGGATGGTCTGAACCGCGCCGGATTGCAGGATCGGCTCGCGCGGAGGCTCCTCGCGCTCGCGCGCCAGCGCGACATGCCGGGAGTCGGTCGACAACGCCCGGCAAATCATCACGGTCAAATTGGCGAACACGCGCTCGATCCAAAGCATCGGCCCCTCCCGGACTGGACGGCAAGTGTTACCCGGAACAAACCGGCATGCAAACCCCGATCGGGCCCGCCGCCCTATCCGGACGCCAGGAACGCATCGGCCTCGCGCCAGAACACCTGCCGCGCGGCATCGCTCTCGTTCAGGATTTCGTGCTTGCAGGCCGGGATCTCGACCAGCCTGGCGTTGGCGAGGGCGCCGCGAAGCCAGTCCAGGGCCGCGTTTGATACCACCGCTTCATCGGCCGCCTTGAAGATCAGCACCGGCTGCCCGATCCGCTCGATCGTCGAGGGCCGGCGCAGCCTGTCCATCGACTCGAAGGCAGCCTTGACCCAGCCGAAGGTCGGATTGCCGAGTGCAAGGTCCGGCTGACGGTCGATAAGGGCGTGGGTGCGGCGGAAGCGGGCCTCGTCCCCGGTCAGCACATTGCCCTCGAATGTCCGCGATTTCTCCCCATAGCCTCCGGCTCCCGGTGGGTAGCAGGCGGCGAGCCCGAGCATCACCCCGGCCCGCGTCAGAAGCGGGCTGAGGGCCCGGGGGAACGCGCCGGTATCGATATCGATCATCGGCGCGATCACGATGATCCGCTCGAAGGACCGCTCGATCTCCGCCGCCGCTCTCAACGCCAGATGACCACCCATGGAATGACCGATCAGATAATAGGGCAAGGCGCCGCGGTCGTGCCCGAAGGCGGTGATCTCCAGGATCTCGCGCAGATCCGACAGGAACAGTTCCATCGAGGCGACATGGCCGCGATGACGGTCCGCGAGCGCCCGGTCCGAAAGCCCCTGCCCCCGCCAGTCGACGCACAGAACCTCATGACCCCGGTCCAGCAGTTCTGAAATCGTCTCCAGATGCTTTTCGATGAATTCGGTGAAGCCCGGCAGGAAAACAGTCCGCGCGGCGGGCTCGGCCGGGCGGAACCGGGCGAACCGCACGCGCGTGCCGTCGCCCATGGTGGCGAGACTGCTCCGCCCGCCGAGGCTTTCTATCGTCGGCAGGCTTTCGGGGCTTTCGGAGCCGGCTCTGCTCATGCGTCCAGCACCACGCCGGCATCCGCGGCCCAGGTCAGCCGCACCCGGTCCTCCCACAGGAACGGCCGGGCGGTGATCCGGTCGAAATTCGGTTCAGCAATCTTCACCAGCCCCTCCGGGCCGTCGGCGACACGCACATGATAGATCGAAAGATCGCCGAGATAGGTGATCTCCTCGACCACTCCGGGAACGCTGTTGGCGGCGCCCTCTCCGTCCGGTGCGGCGCCATTGAGCTTGGCGATATCGATCTTTTCCGGCCGGACCGCCACCCAGACCTTGGTCCCGGTGGGGATCTTCCTGTCCTGAACGATCCTCAGCGGATGCGGCAACATCGGCACATTGACGGTGATCGAACCGTCACCGGCGGCGGCCACGGCGCCTTCGAACAGGTTGACCGAACCGATGAAGTCGGCGACGAACCGCGAGGCCGGGAATTCGTACAACTCCGCCGGCGGCGCCAACTGGCAGACCACGCCGCGATTCATCACCGCGATCCGGTCCGCCATGGCCAGCGCCTCTTCCTGATCATGGGTGACGATGACAAAGGTGATGCCGACGGTTTCCTGAAGGTTGACCAGTTCGAGGCGCATCGCCTCGCGCAGTTTGGCGTCAAGGGCGGAGAGCGGCTCATCGAGCAGCAGCACCTTCGGACGTTTGACCAGTGCGCGCGCCAGGGCAACGCGCTGCCGCTGGCCGCCGGAAAGCTGATCCGGCATGCGGCCGCCGAGACCGTCAAGCTTGACCAGATCCAGGGCCTCGGACGCCCGCGCCCGCGCTTCCGCCGCCGGCGTGCCGGTCACCTTCAAGCCATAGCCGACATTGTCCAGCACCGACATGTGCGGGAACACCGCGTAGGACTGGAACACCATGTTCACCGGACGGCGGTTCGCGGGCACCCGGCTCATATCGTCGCCGTCGATGGTGATCGATCCGGCACTCGGCGCCTCCAGGCCCGCCAGCATCCGCAGCAGCGTGGTCTTGCCGCACCCGGACGGCCCCAACAGGGCGAAGAACTCCCCGGACATGATTTCCAGGCTGACATCGTCGACCGCCGCGACGGGGCCGAAATGCTTCGAGACCCCGTTGATCCGTATGATCGGCTTGCGTTCCGTCCCGCTCATTGCTGGTTTTCCGCCGTCCGCCGGTTCTGAATCCACAAGGCCAGCACGGTGACAGCCACGGTGATCAC
>JAYOEU010000298.1:0-2917 GCA_038116915.1 Alphaproteobacteria bacterium | reverse complement strand
CAAGGGTGGAGGGGGTGATCACCCTGGAGCCGGAAATCGCCCAGGCCATGGTCTATGGCGACAAGCGTCCGAACCTGGTGGCCGTGGTGGTACCGTCGGAGGAGTTCATCACCGATTGGGCGAAAGCCAACGGCGCCGAGCCCGAGCTTGCCGCCCTGTCCGGCAACGCGGATTTCGCCAAGGCGCTGGGCGCCGTGATGGAGCGGGTGAACGCCCGGCTCTCGCAAATCGAGAAGGTGCGCCGCATCACCATCGCCACCGAGGCCTTCACCACCGACAACGCGATGATGACCCCGACCCTGAAGATCCGCCGCCACAAGGTCCGCGAAGCCTATTGGGAACGCCTGGACGCGCTTTATGGGCGGGGATAGTCCGAAAGGCGGATCTTCGGCATCCTTCGAGACACCGCCCTTCGGGCGGCCCTCGGGATGAGTCGGGCGCTGATTGGAAAAGCTGATTTCCACCCTCATTCTGAGGGGCGCGCAAGCGCCGTCGCGAAGGATGCGATGTCAGATGCCTGAATCACTCGCGGGAGACCGACCGCAATGAAGATCACCGACTTCAAGACCTTCGTCGTCGGCAATCCACCGCCCGGTTTCGGTGGCCGGTACTTCATCTTCGTCAAGCTGACCGCCGATGACGGCACCACCGGAATCGGCGAGGTCTACAGCGTGCCGTTCAACCCGCATGTGGTCGCCCGGATGATCGAGGATGTGTGCGAGCGCCTGGTGGTCGGGCACGATCCCTTCAAGATCGAGCAGCTGTGGCGCCGGGCCTATGGCTCCGGCTTCACCCAGCGGCCGGACATCTCGATGATGGGGGTGCTGAGCGGGATCGAGATGGCCTGCTGGGACATCGCCGGCAAGGCAGTGGACAAACCGGTTTACGAAATGCTGGGCGGCCGGGTGCACGAGCGGCTGCGCAGCTACACCTATCTCTACCCGGATGCCGCGGACGGCCCGAATGCGTTCGAGGAAGCCCGGGTCTATTCGGACCCTGATCTCGCCGCCAAGCGCGCCGCCGAATGCGTCGCCCAGGGCTTTACCGCGGTGAAGTTCGATCCCGCCGGCCCCTATACCGTCTACGATCCGCGCCAGCCGGATCTGGAGGCGATGGACCGCTCGGAGCTGTTCGTCAAGCGCGTCCGCGAGGCGGTCGGAAGCAAGGCCGACATGCTGTTCGGGACCCACGGCCAATTCAGCACCTCGGGCGCGATCCGATTTGCCCGGCGGCTGGAGCCCTATGACCCGCTCTGGTTCGAGGAGCCGACCCCGCCGGACGTGCCCGAGGAGATGGCGCGGGTGGCGCGCCAGACCAGCATTCCGATCGCGACCGGAGAGCGGCTGACCACCAAGGTCGAGTTCGCCCGGGTGCTGAAGCTTCAGGCCGCCTCGATCCTGCAGATGAATCTCGGACGCGTCGGCGGCATTCTCGAGGCCAAGAAGATCGCCG
This sequence comes from Alphaproteobacteria bacterium, assembly GCA_038116915.1. Lineage (GTDB taxonomy): Bacteria > Pseudomonadota > Alphaproteobacteria > Thalassobaculales > Thalassobaculaceae > JADHLJ01. The sequence continues at coordinate 1,465 of JAYOEU010000298.1, read as the reverse complement.
GCATGGCCGAGGCGCACTATGCCCAGATCGCCCCGCATCTCTATTGCGGCCCGGTGGTCGGCGCCGCCAATATTCAGATCGCGGCCTGCAGCCCGAACTTCCTGATTCTGGAGAGTATCCAGCGCTGGGACGGCTTTCACGCCGAAATCCTGAAAACCCCGATCCGCTGGGAGGACGGCTATGTCATCCCGCCGAGCGCGCCCGGGCTCGGGGTGGAGCTCGAGGAGGAGGTCGCCGCGCGCCACCCCTATGACGGCGCGGACCTTCATTTGGACATGGGTCAGCGGCCCGCCTAACGCCAATTCGGTTGATCGAAACCCGCTTTCGATATGGTCACGTCAATTTGTTCGTCGCCCTGCCTTTCGCCAGGGCGACGGTTCATCAGGGCCACGACGTGAGTCGTTACAATTGTAAGATGATATAACCCTGACGTTTCGGTTCTGATAAGACAAAGCGGCGGGAAGGGCTTTGCAATGGGCATCTCGATCAGGCAACTGCATGAACATTTCGTGGGCGAGGTCAGCGGTCTCGACCTGCGCAAACCGCTGACGCCGGATCAGGCGGGCGAGATCCACGCGGCGATGGACCGCTACGGTGTCCTGGTGTTTCACGGCCAGGATCTGAGCGACGAGGAGCAGGTTGTCTTCAGCCGGAATTTCGGAGAGCTTGAACTCGCGGTCGGCTCCAACGTCCTGAAGGACGATCAGCGCCGTCTGCGCCTGGAAATGGCCGATGTCAGCAATCTCGACCAGAACGGCCGGGTGCTGGAGCGGAACGACCGGCGCCGGATGTTCAATCTCGGCAACCGGCTCTGGCATTCGGACAGCTCGTTCCGGGTGGTACCGGCGAAGTTCTCCCTGCTGTCCTGCCGCTCCGATCCGCCGAAGGGCGGTGATACCGAATTCGCCTTCATGCCGGCGGCCTATGACGCGCTGGACGAGGACGTGAAGACGCAGATCGAAGACCTGATCACCGAGCATTCGCTGATCTTTTCCCGGGCCAAGCTGGGCTTCGATGAATTCTCCGCCGAGGAGCAGAAGACCTTCGCGCCCGTGCGTCACGCCCTGGTGCGCCGGAACGAGGTCACGGGCCGCAAATCGGTCTATCTCTCGGCCCATATCGGCGCCATCGTCGGCTGGGAGCTGCCCGAGGCGCGGGACTTCATCCGCGAGCTGACCGAACACGCCGTGCAGCGCAAATACGTCCATGCCCATCAATGGCGGCTGGGTGACCTGGTCATGTGGGACAACCGCCAGGCCATGCACCGGGTCCGGCCGTTCCGGGATACCGGCGTGGTCCGCGACATGCGCCGCACCACCGTCGCCGGAGACGGCCCCACGGCCGCCCAGGCGGCGGACCAGGCGGCCTGAGGACGGCAAAGAGATCCGCCGCCTACCGTCGCCCTGGCGCAAGGCAGGGCCCTGGACCGGACCGGTCTAGTTCCCGGGCTTCCAGTCGCTCCGTC
>JAYOEU010000297.1:0-2929 GCA_038116915.1 Alphaproteobacteria bacterium | reverse complement strand
GATGTGAAATGCGTCGGCGCCTCGATCAACACCTCGGGACTTTCCGAGGCCCAGGGGCGCGATTTCTGCAAACGCGTGGCGGACGAAACCGGCCTGCCGACGGTCGACGCGCTCCGTGACGGCGTAGCGGCGATCGTCGACAATATCTGAAGGACGAGCGACACGCGAATTTATCCGGGGAAACGCATGCCAAGATCGCTGTCCGTTAGCCGCGAGGCCTGGCCTCTTGCCAGCGTCTTCCGGATTTCGCGCGGGGCCCGCACGGTCTCGGAGGTGGTTGTCGCCGAGATTTCGGACGGGGGGATGACCGGGCGCGGCGAGTGCTTTCCCTATGCGCGGTACGGCGAATCCCAGGACAGTGTCGAGGCGCAGATCCGGTCGGCCGGCGATGCGATCGCCGGCGGCGCGGACCGCGAGGCGCTGCTCTCCGTGCTGCCCGCCGGCGCGGCGCGGAACGCGGTCGATTGCGCGCTCTGGGATCTGGAGGCGAAGCGTGCCGGCAGCCGGGTCTGGGAGCTTGCCGGCCTCACGCCGCCCGCGCCGGTGACCACGGTCTACACCCTCGGTGTCGATGCGCCGGACGTGATGGCCGCCAAGGCCGCGGAGAACCGGGCCCGGCCCAGGCTGAAACTGAAGATGACCGGCGACGGGCTCGATCTTGAGCGGGTTGAGCGCATTCACGCCGCCGCGCCCGCCGCCGGCCTGGTGGTGGACGCGAATGAAGGCTGGACGATCGAGCAGTATCTCGATGTCGCGCCGAAACTGGCGGCTCTCGGCGTCGAAATGATTGAGCAACCGCTGCCCGCCGGTAGTGACGGCGCGTTGGCGGGTGTGGAACGCATCGTGCCGGTCTGTGCCGACGAGGCGTGTCACGACACCGCGAGCCTCGCCTCGCTCGCCGGCAAGTACGACATGATCAACATCAAGCTAGACAAGACCGGCGGCCTGACCGAGGCGCTTCGGCTGCGCGATGCGGCGGTGGCCGGCGGCTTCGGGATCATGGTCGGCTGCATGATCGGTACCTCGCTTGCCATGGCGCCGGGCGTGCTGGTGGCGCAGGGCGCGCGGGTTGTCGATCTTGACGGCCCGCTGCTGCTGGCGAGGGACCGGGAGCCGGGTCTCGTCTATGACGGCAGCCTGATCCGCCCGCCCGACGCGGCGCTATGGGGCTGAGATGAGCGAGGAACTGGAAGCCCGGGTTCGGGACCAATATTCCAATGCCACATTGTTGGACCGGATGGCCGACGCGCTCGCCGCCATGGGCGAGGACCCCGACGATCCGTCGCCGGAAGCGATCGGGCAGTTGGATCAGATGCACGTCCGGGGCGCCGCGGCGACCTTGGAGTTGCAGGATCTGGTCGGCGTGAAGCCGGATGACAGTGTTCTGGATGTCGGATGCGGCATCGGCGGGCCTGCCCGGGCGCTGGCGCGGCGGATCGGCTGCACGGTTACCGGCCTTGATCTCACTCCGGATTTTTGCGATGCCGCGAGAGAGCTCAACGCGCTTCTCGGGCTGGACGATCTTGTCGAGATCATCGAGGCAAGCGCCCTCGACATGCCTTTCGAAGACGCATGCTTCGATGTGGTGCTCACACAGCACGCGGCGATGAATATCGAAGACAAGCCGGCGCTCTACCGTGAGATTGCCCGGGTCCTGGAGCCAGGTGGCCGCTTCGGACTCTATGACATCATGGCCGGCCCTGGCGGCGAGGCGCACTATCCCGCGCCCTGGGCCTCGGTCGAGCTTAACAGCTTTCTGGAGGCGCCCGACCGGGTCAGGGCTCATATCGAGGCCGCGGGACTTCGCGCCCTTTCCTGGGAGGATGTGACACCCAAGGCGCTCACCTGGCTGGCCGAGCAGAAGGCGGCAAGAGAGGCCCGCGCGGCGCAGGGCCAGCCGGAATTGCCGCCTGGCGCGGCCCTGCTGATGGGGACGGGAGCGCCGGAGAAGCTGCGCAACATGGCCAGAAACCTCGGTGAGGGCCGGGTTGTGACCGTGATGGCGGTGTTCGAGAAGGCCTAGCGCGGCTGTTCCTTCAATCCGGCGGCTTCGGCTCCCCATCCGCACGCTGCATCGGGGCGATCTTGAACAGCTCCGGCGAGGATGGATCGACGCGAACCGTCACCGCCCAGAGGTCCGGCGCGCCATACACCTCGAGACGGGAGAGATTGGCGATGGTCTTGCCGTCGCCGTCGCGGAATGGCCTGTCGAGCTTGTAATCGTGAAAATCCCCGTGCACCAGAAGCACCGGACGGCCGAAGCTGATGGCGCCTTCCTTGAGCGCCTTGACGGTCTTCCCGAAGGGGTGGCCGACCTTGCGGTCATGATCCCGGCCGCGCAGCGGGTCGGCATGGATGAAGATGACCAGGCCTTTGAGGGAGGATTGCCGGGCCCAGGCGAAACCATCGGCGATCCATGCGGATGACGCCGCGTCGCGTTCCTTGAACTCGGCCCGGGCTGCCGAATCCCGACGCGCCGAATTGTTGTAGGAGCCGACAACGTGGGCGGTCAGGAATCCCACGCCGCCATGTTCCCAGCGGGCGTTTTCCGTATACTTTTCGTGTTGCGGATCAGCGGATTGCCGGGTCAGCCGGATCGGGTTCTTGCCCTGGCTGAACGGGTCTGAGAAATAGTGCCGCCGCAGGAGTGCCAGCCGGTCCAGCGGGTCCCAGCCGCCGGCGGTCAGGCGATGGCAGTCCGTCCAGTCATTGTCGCCGGGTGTATAGATCAGCGCGCTGGCGAAGTCGTCGAAATAGTCCCGGACCAATGTCAGACGATGGTCCGTGCAGGAACTGCCGCCGCTCTTGAAATCACCGACATGCACCGTAAAAGCCGGAGCAAGGGTGTTGATCTGGTAGATCAGCCCGGAAAAACGCAGAAAATCAAAGGGATCGGAATAGGGTGCGTCACCCATGGCGACGAAGGTGA
>JAYOEU010000296.1:0-2941 GCA_038116915.1 Alphaproteobacteria bacterium | reverse complement strand
GTGGCCGACCCGGCGCACCACATAGGGACCGAAATAACAGCCCGCGGCGAAACCGGAGAAATAGAACGAGCCCAGGATCCCGATATCCGTGGTGGAAAACAGCTCAAGCTGCGCACGAACGGGAAGCAGCGTTCCCTGCAGGCCATTGCCCATCAGAAGGAAAACCACGCTGAGGAGCAGCGCGGACACGGGGGCGAGCATGGCGATCATGATTTCACTGACCAGTAAAAAGCAGTTCGGACCAATCTAGTCGCTCTCGCCCCCCGGATCGACCTTTGGACTCATTTTTATTTTTATCCGAAAATCGGAAAATCCGGCACTCGGCTTCAGATCTTTCACCTGCGTCGACGGGATCGGGCTCGGTTCGCTGGACTTCGAGGATCGCGGCTGTTTAAGTCAAATCGAACGGGCGGACACAGGAACGACATGGCGCATCAGGGCTTGGAATCACTGCCGTTCATCAACGAGGCGCAAATCGGCGCGGTCCTGAAATGGAATCCGCTGATCGACGCCATCGAACGGGCCATGGTCGATTTTTCCGCCGGACGGGTCGAACAGCCGGTCCGTCAGATGGTGCCGGTTCCCGGTCACGATGCGATCATCGCGGCAATGCCGGCGGTCGGCGAGGCGATGGCCGTCAAAGTCGTCACGCTCTATCACGGCAATGCCGGAACCTCCATTCCGACGCATCAGGCGGTGATTCTGGTGTTCGACAAGGAAAACGGCTCGCCGCTGGCGGTTCTGGATGGCCGGTTGATCACTGAAATGCGTACCGCCGCCGGGTCGGCCGCGGCTGCCCGGGCTCTCGCGCCGGCGAAGCCGGGCATCGTTACCATCATGGGCAGCGGCCATCAGGCACGTGCGCACGCGCAGGCTCTGGCGGCGGTCCGCCCGGTCGGAGAACTTCGGCTCTGGGCTCGGACGGAAGTGTCCGGCCACGCTTTGGCGGAAGAAATCGGGGCCGCTTTCGTCGCCGACGCGCGGCTGGCGGTGAAGGACGCGGACATCATCGCCTGCACCACCTCGGCAAAGCAACCGATCTTGGAGGGCGCCTGGATCAAGCCCGGCGCCTTTGTCACGGCCGTGGGCTGGAACGGCCATGACGGACGTGAACTCGACGATGCCGCGATGGCCAACACGGTTGTCGTGGAATCGACCGCCGCCGCCCGCGATCAGGCCGGCAATATCCGAGGATCCGGTTGCACAATCCATGCCGAAATCGGCGAAATCTATGCCGGCAAGAAGCCGGTACCGACGGGTGCCACGGTGATCTACGATTCCGTCGGCATCGCCATCATGGACGTCGCCGCCGCCAAACTCGCCTATGACCTTGTTCTAGGTGGCACCCGCGCCGGCTAGATGCTCCGGAAGCCGCCATCCGCCATGACGATGCCGCCAGTGACGTAGGACGCGAGGTCGGATGCGAGAAAAATCGCGGGCCCGACGATGTCGCTCGGCTTGCCGGCCCGCCCCAGCGGCGTGTGCTCCAGGACCTTCTGCACCATGTCCGGATTGGCGTCGCGCGCGGCCTTGTTCAACGGAGTCTCGATGAGGCCGGGCCCGATGGCGTTGACCCGCACCCCATCGCGTCCAAGTTCCGCCGCCAGGGCCCGGGTCAGACCGAGGACTCCATGCTTGGAAGTGGTATAGGCCGCTGAATTCGGCCATCGGACATGCACGAAGGACTGGATCGATCCGATGTTGATCACCCGGCCCTTGGTCTGGCGAAGCTGCTCCACGAAAGCATGGGTAACGTTGAAGACACCTTTCAGATTCACCTCAAGGATATCATCCCAATCCTTGGCGACCTGGGCACGGTCACCGGTAAACGGCGTGCGCCGGTTGATGCCGGCATTGTTGACCAGGACCGAAACCTTGCCGAGCGCCCGCTCGACCTCGCCGGCTGCGGCATCGCAGGCCGCTCGGTCGGTCACATCGACCGAAAGGCTGATCGCCTTGCCGCCCTTGTCGGTGATCGCCTTGGCGGTGGCCGCACCCGCCGCTTCGTTGACGTCGACAACAGCGACCGACGCGCCCTGTCCGGCATAGCCAAGCGCGATGGCCTCGCCGATCCCGGAGCCGCCGCCGGTCACCACGGCGATATGACCGTCCAACAATCCACTCACACCCGCACTCCCTTCGTTACTCGGCCTGTCACCCGGAATTCCGGGTCCTCAGTCGCCATTCGCATGTTTTCCAAGATCCGGCCCGGCATGCGGCCCCAGAGCCGCCGCCACGCCGACCTTTGTGTCCTTCAAGGCCGCCGCGGCCCGCGGGTTTTCCATGATCTTGTTGAGGATCCCCTGCTGCGCCTGCGCGAAGCTGTCGCGGTGCGCGATCACGTGCTCGCGGGATTCCCGATAGGCGTCGAGCATTCCGTTCAACTCAGGCGCCACGTAACGCATCACCAGGTCCCAGCTTCGCAGCGTATTCTCGCGGTTGGCCCAATCGTGCACGAAACCGATGGTCACGCCGAACCCGCCGGTCAGCTTCATGAGGTCGCGCAGGCGCTTCACCAAGTCGTCCGGCGTGCCGATGACGACCGTGGCCCCTTCGGAAAAGGCGACCCTTTCGACGCCCTCATTCGGAGTCTTGAATGCGGTGACGCCGGGCCTCTGCAAAGTCGCGACGTTATATTCATTGTGCCAATGGAACAGCCCGTCCTTGCACTGCTCGATCGCTTCCTCGCGCGATTCCGCCAAGTGCCACTGCAAGACGATCCGCCAGTTCTTCCGGTCCACGGTGTTGCCGTGCTTGGTTCCGGACTCTTCGGCGAAGGACCATTGGGTCGGCAGGGCGTTCAGCCCCTCGGTGGACATGGACCCGATCGACAGCACGCCGGTATCGTATTTACCCGCCAGGGTCATTCCCGAGGGGCTGACCATGGAGGCGACCACGAAGGGCATGTCCTCCTGAAGCGGCAGAAGATGCAGACGCGCGT
>JAYOEU010000295.1:0-3015 GCA_038116915.1 Alphaproteobacteria bacterium | reverse complement strand
TGTAGACGATGACGAAGGGGTCACGCAGGCGGATGTTCTCGTAGAAATGCGCGCAGTCCGAGGCGACGACGACCCAGCCGCGCTGGGTCCACACACGCACGCACATCAGGCCGGCGGAATGACCACCGATCTTGTGCACCGACAACCCCGGCACCAGTTCCTCGTCGCCATCGACGAAATGCACCTGGTTGCCGTAGACCTTGCGGATCATCTCGCAGACATCATCGACCTCGAAGGGCCGCTGGACGGCGGGAAAACACATGCAACGGCCGGTCGCATAGGCCATTTCGCCGTCCTGCAGGATGAATTTGGCCTTGGGGAAATCGCAGATCCCGCCGGCATGGTCATAGTGCATGTGGCTGATGATCACGTTCTCGACCTCGGCGGCATTGATGCCCATCATCGCCAGGCCCTCCGCCGGGCTGCGCAGAAGCGGCGCGGCGCGCTTCTTCGAGGCGACCTCACCGAAACCGGTATCGACTACATAGGTGTGCTTGTCGTTCTTGATTACCCAAACGAAATAGTCGAGCGGCATGGGCCGGTCGTGCTCGTCCATGTAGAGCATGTTGCCGTTGCGGGTGCGTTTGGCGTTGTGCGCGTATTTCACCGCGTAGATCTCAAAAACCTCGCGCTCCTCGGATTTGCTCATTTCCCGTCCTCCCCGGTTGCGCCGCCCGATTTCAGCGGCTTGAATGGCGGTCAGGGTAGACATTGGCGCGTGGTCCGGACAAGCCGGGCGGGTGTCTCGGGAGAACGGGAATGACGGGTATCACGGTTGGGTTTATCGGCACCGGCGCGATGGGTGAGCATATGTGCCGCAATACCGCGCAGCGCGGCAACAATCCGGTCATCGCCTATGATCTTTCCGCCGAGCCGCTGGACCGGTTGGCCGAGCATGGCGTTACCCGGGCCCAGAGCGCCGAGGACCTCGCGCGCAAGGCCGATGTGGTGATCCTGTCCCTGCCCGGAGGGCCCGAGGTCGAGGCGATCACCGAGACCTCCCTGCTCGGCGCGGCGCGCGCGGGCTGGACGGTGATCGACATGTCGACCACCCCGGTCAAGACGACCCGCGAGGTCGCCGCGAAATTCACCGCCAAGGGTGTGCGGTACCTTGATGCCCCGGTTGCCCGCACCCAGCAGGCGGCAATCGACGGCAATCTTTCGATCATGGTCGGCGGCGACGAGGCGGTGCTGGCGGAGGTTCGCGACATCCTGCTGTGCATGGGGCCGGACGTCACCCATTGCGGTCCGGTCGGCTGCGGCCAAATCGCCAAGATTCTGAACAACATGGTGGTGTTCCAGAACGGCGTCGCGCTGGCCGAGGCGCTGACCATTGGCCGCCAGGCCGGCATGGACGGCAGCCACCTGCTGGAGATCATCAACAAGAGCTCGGGAGGCTCTTTCGTCGGCATGAACCATGGGGTCAAGGCGATGGTGCCCGGTATCTTCCCACTAAAGCAATTTCCCGCGAGATACGCGCTGAAGGATCTGTCCTATGCCCTCCTGCTGGCCGAGGATGGCGGGGTCGAGGCACCGGGAGCGGAACTCGCCGGAAAGATGCTGGAGAAGGCCATAGCCATGGGCAATGGCGAGGAATACTGGCCAACCATCATCAAGGCGGTCGAGGCGGCGGTGAGCGGCAGAAAGACCTAAGCCGCCGTATTCGAGCTCGGGCGAATCCCGTATGGGTTTTCGCTCCGGACCGCGTCACGCCGGTTCACCTTGCCGGTTGTTTCATGCCAGGATCGCCCTGAACAGAACGCCGCACCGGCGGATCACACGGAGGAACGTCAAAAATGCTCTACGAGTTTCGCACCTACACCACCGGCCCGGGTCAGGCGCCGCTGCTCGCCAAATATTCCGCCGAGATCGGCCGCGCGATCCGGGGCGACGATCACGGCAAGCTTGAAGGCTACTGGCTGACCGAGATCGGGCCGCTCAACCAGGTGATGCATCTGTGGTCGTACGAGGACATGAACCACCGGGCCGAGGTGAAGGCCAAGCTCGCGCAGAACCAGGCTTGGCGCAACGAGTACCTGCCCAAGAGCGGGCCGCTGATCCGACGCCAGGACAACCGCCTGATGATCGCGACCAAGCCGCTTTATAACCCCGGCACCGAGGGCAATATCTACGAATACCGCTTCTATCGCTGTAAGGTCGGCAAGGCCAAGGTATTCGCCGACGCCATCACCGCCGCCATGCCGGTGCGCGAGCGTCATTCCAAGAATGTCTGCATCTGGACGACCGACACCGGACAGCCGAACGAAGTCTCGCATCTATGGGTCTACAAGGATCTGAACGAACGCGCCAAGGCGCGGGCCGCGGCATCTGCGGACCCGGATTGGCAGGCGTTCTTGAAAGACGGCCCGGACCGCCTGGAGGAGATGCACTCCACGATCCTGATCCCGTGGAGCCATTCACCCCTCAAATAGAAACACAACGGCGAGGGGCGGCGACACGCCGCCCCGCCACCTCCCCTGCTTCGAGCCGATTCGTCGCCTTGTCACGAAAAAAGGTTCCCGCGCGGCCGATCGGCGCGTTCATCGGCGATCGACGGAGTCTTCAAGTCCGGGTCCGGTTTTCCCGCGAAAGAGAGGGACGCCGCAAGTCAACCGCAGGAAGTCACGCCACCCGCCTGTAGATCGGCAAATTCTCACGCTTCGATCGTCAATATGAACGCGTGCGCGTTTGATAATTCTAATCATGTTGCATTCCGTGTTTCTGGGACAAAAAGAACAACAACGAACATTTATGAAGATGTGGTCGTAATAATATTTTTAATGTCTCATTAATATTTTCAATATTGAAGCTGAACATCTCATAAAAATACTTTTATCAATCACATCAATATCACAAATTTTTTATAAAAATTTATTTAATTATGCCCCTGGATCGCCCACGGTTTTAAAATTTCGAGATCTTATGGCTTTTTCCTTGTTATGTTTATTCCGAACGACACGGATAGAGCATTTTGAGTTTAATCTCGATCATATCCCGCAGCGGCGAAGTAGTTTT
>JAYOEU010000294.1:0-3072 GCA_038116915.1 Alphaproteobacteria bacterium | reverse complement strand
TCGGGATCTCGCCGGTCGGGCAGATGGAGATGGGCTTCCTGATCGGCGCCTTCGGGCTCGCCGCCGCCTATGCCTTCAACGGCTGCATGCTGATCGCCCTCGCCCTGGTGGTCGCCGTCATGGTCCCGAGCCTGCGACGGCTCTAGGAAATCGTTGAAAATCAAAGCGCACAGTGGCACCCGTCGAGCATCGCGCAGGTCTCGAACCTTATGTGCCGAAATTTCCCGTCGCCCTGGCGAAGGCCAGGGCTTGTGGCGGGAATGGAACCACTATCTCAGATCGCCGTATTTTCAGAAGGTTGTGAGACTTAAATCGGAGCGGCAAAAGCCCTGGCCTTCGCCAGGGCGACGTCTCAAAATCCGCACCCAAGGATGATCCTTGAAGATGCGCGAACACAGTAAGACCAAAACCGTGGCTCCAAACCGTTCGCCCCGAGCCCCTGTTTTCCCAGGGTCGACGGAAAGGACTGCCAAAACGCCCTGGCTACTTCGCCTCGAACACCAGATAGGTACGGGTCTCGATGCTTTCGCGGGGCGGCATGTCGTCCCGCTCGCCGGGATGGATGAAGGCGCCGTGCGGGCTGAAGCGGGCGCGGCCGTCATCGATGCTGTCCCAACCCTTGATCAGGATCACCTCGTCCGGAGTCATCTCGGAGGCATAGTACCAGCGATGCCCCTCGCCGCGGGCAAGCTGATAGATCTCGCCGACCCGGTCGGGAAAGCGCTGGTCGGTGGCGATCAGATCCTCGGGCGGAATGCTGGACGCATCGGCCAGCGCCAGGGGCGAGCGCAGGACCGGCCCCCTGATCGGGCGCCAGACATTGACCTGGATGATCCGGCCACCCGAGGACAGCACCCGATCGACCTCGGCCTCGCCCAGGGTATCCTTGGCGCGCTGCGGGCCGGATTTCACCGTGTAGTCGGCATGCACCCGTCCGGCGGGGCCGCGCTGGCCATCCGGATTCTTCGCTCCGGACGAACCGCTTGAGCGTCTTGTGTGATCGAAGATCGTGACCGCGTCGGCCCCGGTCATCGCTTTCAGCATCTCGGTCAGCTCGGCGTTGTACTGGTTTTCGATCTGCGCATCGTCATAGAGATCGGCGACCTTGCTCTGATGCCGGTGCAACTCGAACCCGTTCACGTCCATGGACAGTTCGTCCGCGATGTCCCGCATGTCATGGATCACCGCCGGCAGATCCTCGGTCTGGAAGAACACCTTGGGCTCGCCTCCGGTGATCCGGGAACTTTCGAAATACGGCTTGGTGTCCTGGCGCACAATGTAGCGCAGATTGGCGGTTACCGAGTGATCGGCTTGCGGGGCGGCGGCGCGGGCGGCGGCCTGGGTCATGGCGGGGCTCCTCGAAATCGTCGTGTCTGTGTTCCGTTGGCGAGAGAATGGGGGTGATGGCCGCGTTTTTTAATGCCCGAACGGAAAATACACCCGGTCGATTTCGGCGATAATGCGCAAATTTGACGACGGATGGCAAACTCTCGAAGATCCCGGGAAACCGGCAATCCGGGACACCAGCCAGGGAGACGCGGCATGCTGAGCCAGGACGACAACCGGCTTCTCACCCGATCCGGACCGGGCACGCCGATGGGAGCGCTGCTGCGGCGGTTCTGGATGCCGGTTCTGCTCGCCGAGGAAGCCCCAGGACCCGACCGGGAGCCGAAGCGGGTGACGGTGCTGGGCGAACCGCTTCTGATCTTCCGCGACAGTGACGGCCGGCTCGGCCTGGTCGACCGGCGCTGCCCGCATCGCGGCGCCGATCTCTACTACGGACGCAACGAGTCTTGCGGCCTGCGCTGTGTCTATCACGGCTGGAAGTTCGACGTGGACGGCAATTGCCTGGATCTGCCGACGGCGCCCGCCGGAAGCCGCTTTAAGGAGAAGATCAAGCTTACCGCCTATCCCACCCGCGAGGCCGGCGGCATCATCTGGGCCTATATGGGGCCAAGCACGGGGCATCTTCCCGAGGTGCCGAAGCACGAGTTCACCCTGCTTCCCGAGCCGCATGTCTACGTCTCGAAGAAATGGCAGGAATGCAACTGGGTGCAGTCGCTGGAGGGCGGGATCGACACCGCGCATCTCTCCTTCCTGCACATGCCGGCGCCATCCCGTGACGAGGCCGCGGCCGAACGCTCCAGCGAGATCTCCCGCGCCGCGCTCAGCGACCAGGACGGCGACCATCGGGTGCGCTGGGTGCGCGACGATCCCTGCCCGCGCTTCACCGTGCTGCCGCATGCCGCCGGGCTTTTGCTGGGGGCCGCCCGCAAGGCCGACGGCGAGGACATCTACTGGCGCACGACCCAGTTTCTGATGCCCAACCACGCCTATGCCCCCAACGCCTTCAAGGGCGAGACCCAGCACGGACAGACCTGGGTGCCGATCGACGACGTTTCGTGCTGGATCTACACCTACAGCTGGAACAGCGAGCGTCCGCTGACCGGCGACGAACGGGCGAAATTCGCCGCCGGATTCTCGATCCACTCCGAGGTCGACGAGGCCTATCGGCCGTTGCGCCGGATGGAAAACGACTATCTGATCGACCGCGAGGATCAGCGCCGCAACAGCTATACCGGCATTGTCGGCGTCTCGGAGCAGGACGCGGCGATCCAGAACAGCCAGGGCCCGATCGTCGACCGCTCCCGCGAGCATCTGGGCGAAACCGATGTCGGCATCATCGAGTTCCGCAAGCTGATGCTGGGAAGCGCCCGGGCTCTGGAAGCCGGAGAAGAGCCGCCGTCCGCCGGAGCCGCCGACGGCTACGCGGTGCAATGCGGCGGCGCGGTCGCCCACCGCGACGTGCCGCTGGAAGAGGTCATGCGCAAACGGTTCGGGCACGAAACCGGCTATGTGGGCACGCGGTACGGGCTGTAGGAGGTTTACCGCCACCGCCCCGCTTTCACCGTCGCCCTGGCGCAAGGCAGGGCCGGGCATCCGGCGGTTCAACCTGGACTATCTGGTGTAGCCGCTAAGACCGCCAGGAACAGAACCCGTCACGCCGCACCATCGAGGCCCGGCCCTGCCTTGCGCCAGGGCGACGGTGAAAGCGGGGCGGTGGCGGTAAAC
>JAYOEU010000293.1:0-3114 GCA_038116915.1 Alphaproteobacteria bacterium | reverse complement strand
CTCACCAACAACCGCTCGCCGATGGAGCAATTCGGCGACATCAAGAACAAGCCGGGATATCTCCAGCTCGAGATGCAGCGTTTCATAGCCAGGCACGGTTTCGACAAGTACAAGCGCAACCCGCACTTCCCGGTGATCACGGTCCAGGTCATCCGCGGCGCGCTGGTCGCCGAGGAGGAGGGTTACTTCAAGGACTATATCGAGACGGTCTATGTTGCGATGTGGGAGAACCAGCAGAAGATGGATGACCCGGAGGTGATCCGCGCCACCCTGGACGCGGCAGGGCTGGATGGCGCGCATATCCTCTCCCGGATCACCGAGCTGCCGATCAAGGACAAGCTGATCGCCAACACCCAGGCCAGCGTCGACCGCGGCGCCTTCGGCAGCCCCACCTTCTTCGTCGGCGACGAGATGTTCTTCGGCAAGGACCGCTTGGTGGAGGTGGAGGAGGAACTGATGCGGCAGTCGGGACGGGCGTGACCCGGTCCGATATTTCCGTCAGGCTAGCGACGGCTGATGACGCGGAACGACTTTTGACGGTCCACTACGACGCGGTGCGGAACATCGCTTCGGTCGATTATCCGGCAGGGATCATCGCAAATTGGTCCAGGCCGGTAGATCGGCAGCGCATCGAGGAATTCCTAGAGAACTCCGATGAGGAAATCTGGCTCGTAGCTGAGATCGATGGAATGCGTTGTTATGCGTAAGGAACTCTTATTATCTGCATCGATGGAATAGACTGATCTTATTGAAGAGCTCGAAGTTGGAGGCCGCATTTATGACGCTTCGGTTCTGTTAGCACCTTCGTTTGGCGGTTACTTCGTCTTGCGAAGCCAGATACCAAATTTGTCAAACTGACACTCTCTGGTCCCGTCGCCCCGCGCTCGACGCGGGGCCGAAGCCTGAAGCTTTGGTCAGTGACAGATGGCCGAGCGTTATTCAGCAATATCCATCAGCGTCGTCAATCATGTTCCTCCGCGCGTCACATTGACTAGCCTCAGGCGTCGGTCCCGCGTCAAGCGCGGGATGACGAGAAAGTGAGGTGTCAGTCGATAATACTGCCAAGCCTCTACCCCGCCACCTCCCGCAGCGGTGCCAGCACCATCTCCGAGACCTCGATCCGATCCCGCTCCAGCGCCGTGCGGCGGTCGGCGGCGGAGCGGTCGAAGGGCATGCGGACGGGACCGCCGCCGGCGACCGGGCGGGCGGCGCGGACCGACTCCGCATAGTCCGTGACCTTTTGTCGGTACTCTGCCTCGGGCATCATCAGATCCGGCTTCATCGCGATCATCAGATAGCCAAAATCCGCCATCTCCGGCACGTTGACCGGGGAGCCGGCGAGAATGCCGAGCATCTGCACCACCATGCCGAGTCCGGCGCCCTTATGCCCGCCCCAGGGGGTGAAGGCGCCGGAGAGCGCGGCGTCGGGGTCGGTGGTCGGCTCGCCGGCCGCGTTGAAGGCGCGGCCCTCCGGAATCTGTTCCCCAAGACGCCGGGCCAGCATCACCTCGGCATGCATGATCGAGGAGGTGCCGATGTCCCAGATCACCGGGTCGCCGGTGCTGGGAAAACCGAAACAGATCGGATTGGTGCCGAAACGGCCGTCGACCGAGCCGTGCGGCGCGACCCAGGGCGAGGCGTTGGACGCGATCATGGTCAGCAACCCCTCGGCCGCCGCCATCTCGGCGAAATAGGAGAGCATGCCTGTGTACCAGGTGCCGTCGGCGCCGACCATCGAGAGGCCGCTGGCCTTGGCCTTGGCGATGGCAATCTCGGTGGCCCGGTAGGCGACCACATATCCGAGATTGTCGTTGCCCGCGAGCCGGGCCGATACCGGTGTCTCGTGCAGGGTCTCGACCGGCTTCGCCGCCTTGCCGGTGCGCCCGATCCGCTCGATGATGCTAACCACCCGGGGCAGCCCGCCATAAGAGAGGCCGCGCAATTCGCAGTCGATGATGTGGTCGGTAATGATCCGGGAATCTTCCGCATCGTGCCCCAGCGCCTTCATGACGCTCTCGACCAGGCTCCGGGCCTCGGCGACGGTAAGCTGCATGTCCTTCTCCCGCGTCGATCCCACCGTGCCAAGCACGGTTGGGATCACTTCCAGTGTTTCGTGGGCGAGGTTGAGGCGGTTCGGCCCACTCGGCAAGATGCAAGCGCGGTTTTCTTAACCGGTTGGAGGCAAGGATCATGAGACTGAAGGACAAGGTGACACTGGTGGTGGGCGCTGGCCAGGCGCCAGGCGATACGATCGGCAACGGGCGCGCGACCTCGATCCTGTTCGCGCGCGAGGGCGCCAAGGTGGTCGCCGTCGACCGGGATCTCGCCAGCGCCGAGGAGACCGCCCGGATGATCCATGCCGAGGGCGGCGACTGTGTGGCGGTGCGCGGTGATGTGACCAGCAACGAGGATTGCGCGGCTTTCGTTGAAGGCTGCGTCGACCGGCACGGGCGCATCGACATCCTGCAATACAATGTCGGCATCACCGGCGAGGGCAAGGACGAGAGCCCGATGCAGCTCCCCGAGGAGGTCTGGGACCGGGTGATGGACGTGAACCTGAAAGGCCTCTACCGCACCGCGCGCCTTGTCGTGCCGATCATGCGGGGACAGCGTTCCGGCGTGATCATCGGAATTTCCTCGATCTTCTCGATCTGCAGCGTCGACCGGGTGATCTACAAGGCCTCGAAGGCCGGCATGAATGCCTTCTGCCACATGCTGGCCAGCACCAACTGGGATTACGGCATCCGCTGCAACGTCATCATGCCGGGTCTGATGGACACGCCCATCGCCATCGGCTACCGGGCGATCAAGGATGGTGTCTCGCCCGACGAGGTCCGCGCGGTCCGCGACGCCAAGGTACCACTGAACAAGAAGATGGGCACCGGCTGGGACACCGCCCACGCGGCGCTGTTCCTGGCCTCCGACGAGGCGCGCTTTATCACCGGCGTGAACCTGCCGGTGGATGGCGGCATGACGGCGCGGATCGGGTGAGGTGCGGCCAATTCCGTCGCTTTTACATCTTCTCCGCCTGGGCCGTGTAGATCGAGCCGTAGCCGACCTCCTCCCAGTTCGGCGGAACCGGGCAGGGGCGGGGGTCGACATGGGCGAAGCGGG
>JAYOEU010000292.1:0-3149 GCA_038116915.1 Alphaproteobacteria bacterium | reverse complement strand
ACACCTCGGGCGGGCAGCTTTCCGCCGGCCAGGCCGGTGCTGGCGGCGGCTATCTTGGCCTCACCGAAGCCATGCGCCAGGTGACCGGCACCGCCGGGCCGACCCAAGTGACGAACGCCCGCAATGCGTTAGTGTCCGGCTTCGGGATGATC
Source organism: Alphaproteobacteria bacterium (assembly GCA_038116915.1). Taxonomy (GTDB): domain Bacteria; phylum Pseudomonadota; class Alphaproteobacteria; order Thalassobaculales; family Thalassobaculaceae; genus JADHLJ01. The sequence goes on along the minus strand of JAYOEU010000292.1, from coordinate 2,997 downwards.
AATTTCGACCGTGGCCTCTGCTCCGGCGCGGTGATCCTGTCGGGACAGGGTGCATGACCGATCCGCTCGCCCGTCCGCCGAAAAAGGATCCGCAGGTCCGCACCCGGGTGCCGACGCGGCCCTCGCATTTCCGGAGCCGTGCGGCGCTCGGCATCGCGGCATCCGCCGCCGAGGGGCGTTTCATGCTGCAAGTCTGCGGGGAATGCCGGGCCGTCCAATATCCGCCCCGCGACGCCTGCGCGGCCTGCCTGTCGATTGACCTCGCCTGGCGCGACGTCTCGCCGCTCGGACGCCTGATCGCAGAGACCACGGTCCGCACCAGCACCAGCATCTATTTCCGCGAGCGCGCGCCGTGGCGGATCGGCACGGTGAAACTGGAGGCCGGCCCGTCGGTCATGGCACATCTGCACGGCGACCTTCTGCCGGATGCCGATGTGCGGGTTGTCAGCGTGCTGGACAAGTCCGGTCAGGGCGTACTGTTCGCCGTCCCCGACGACGCGACGCCAAATATGGAGGATGACCCACAGATGCGGGAAATGACCTCGGATCCCAAACATCGGCGGGTGCTGATCACTGACGCCCGCAACGAGAACGCGCCGGCTTTGGCCAAGGCCCTGGCGGATGCCGGTGCCTCGATGATCTTTGTCGGCGAGGCCGAAAGCTGGCGCCCCTACCCGCATCGCGGCGCGCTGGCGGCGATCCCAAATGTCGACATCCTGCCGATGGATGTGACCGACACGGCCTCGGTCCGCGAGCTTTGCGGCGAGATCGGCGGCAAGACCGATATCCTGATCAACAATGCACGGTTCGTTCGGCCCGGCGGCATCCTCGACCGCGCCGATGTGGGCTTCGCCCGCGAGGAGATGGAGGTGAACTATTTCGGCCTGCTGCGCCTCGCCCAGCATTTCGGCCCGGCGATGCGGGGGCGCGGCGCCGACGGCGACAATAGCGCCGCCGCTTGGGTCAACATCCTCTCGGTCAATGCCTGGGCGAACAGCCCCGACTATGGCTTGTTCTCCGCCTCGAACGCCGCCGCGCTGTCGCTCTCTCAGAATCTGCGGGCCGATCTCTGGGACGGCGGGGTGCGGCTGCTGAACGTCTTCACCGGGCCGACCGAGGATGAGTGGCACCAGCCGCTGCCGCCGCCCAAGGTCACGCCCGCCGCGATCGCCCGCGCGATGATCGATGGGCTGAAAGGCGGTCTCGAGGATGTCTTCGTGGGCGATGTCGCCAAGGACCTGATCGACCGCTGGCGCGCCGGGCCCAAGATCCTGGAGCGCGAGATGATGGAAAACCGGGGAGCCTCCTCATGACCGCAGCCACCTCCCCCAGCCTGCTGGGCGATCTTGCCCTGTCGATCGCCAGCGGCGCGATCCGTGTCGTCGACCTCACCCACACCCTGGACCCGGACTTTCCGGTGATCATCCTGCCGCCCGAGTTCGGGCAATGCGCGCGCTTCCGGATGGAGGAGATTTCCGCCTACGATCACCGGGGCCCGGCCTGGAAGTGGCACAACATCACCTGTTCGGAGCATACCGGCACCCATTTCGACGCGCCGGCCCACTGGATCTCGGGCCGCGACCTGCCGAACAATTCCGTCGACACCATCCCGGTCGAACGGTTCATCGGCCCGGCCTGCGTCATCGATTGCAGCCAGGGTGCGGCGGAGGACGAGGATTTCGAGCTGACGCCGGAGATCATCCAGGCCTGGGAAGCCGAGCATGGCGAGATCCCCGCCGGCGCCTGGGTGCTGATGCGCACGGACTGGTCACGCCGGCGCGGCGCCGCCTATCTCAACATGCGCGAGGATGGCCCCCACTCCCCCGGCCCGACGCCGGAGGGCATCCGTTTCCTGATTGAGCAGCGCGATATCCGCGGCTTCGGCACCGAGACCGTCGGCACCGACGCCGGCCAGGGCAGCCACTACACGCCCCCCTTCCCGGCTCATTTCTACCTTCACGGCGCCGGCAAGCTCGGCCTGCAGTGCCTGAACAATCTCTGGGAATTGCCGCCAACCGGCGCGGTCCTGATCGCGACGCCGCTCAAGATCAAGCAGGGGACGGGAAGTCCGCTCCGGGTGGTGGCGCTGGTGGGGTGAAGGGGGGCCATTGCGTGATTGGCCGGGCGCGCCAGACGGATTGGGATTGCAGCTTGCGAAAACAAAATCATCCAAGACGGGTCGGACCGGCCGGAACAGGCTGAATAGAACCAGCGGTTCAATCGCTCCCACCTAAAAGCGGCGGGACCGTGTTGGGCCCCGCGATCTGCATCGCTTTTTGGTAGGCGGGCCGTTCCACGATGCGCTGTGTATTGGCTGTGGCGTTCGGCAGGTCGTCGATGGAGCGCGCGCCAAAGGCCACGCCGGTCGTAATCCGGTAAACCACTTGGATATCCGCGCATGTAAGTTCCGAGCCGGCGAGATAAGGCACCTCGCCGATCCGGTTGTCGAGATAGGTGTAGTACTGCCGCATCCGTCTTTCCGTCACTTCGCCAATCGTCTCAGCGACCAGACCGGATGCGCCGGTTTTCAGCACCGATCCCGCAAAGCTGAGGCCCATGACGTTGTTGTTGAAGTGCATCCAGTACAGATAATCATAGTAATTGGGCTGACTGGGGGCGACGGTCAATCGCCCATCCGCGTAACGATGGCAGATGTGCTCACAAATGGCCGCGGACTCGGCAAGCATACGGCCATCGTCTTCGACCACGGGGGCCATCGCCGTTGGATGCAGTGCAAGGTACTTATCTGGCGCGACGAGATTGGGCTCCCGCTCATACCATACGAGCTTTTAGGGCAACGCGAGCTCCTCCATGAGCCATACCATGCGCTCGGACTGCGACTTGTGCAGGTGATGTATCGTGATCACAATGTCGTTCTCCTGAACGATCGATCAAACAGTGCACATGGTTAGCCTTAACCGCGTTCAGCTTGACGCGCGAATGCACGCCTTGCCGACAATGTAGGAAACGCCTTCCGGACCCGTCTTGGTCGTATGT
>JAYOEU010000291.1:0-3265 GCA_038116915.1 Alphaproteobacteria bacterium | reverse complement strand
ATTCTCACGCCGCCGTTCCGCGCCTGGCCGATCATCTGCTCGAACTGTTTCACCTTCGGCGGCGTCAAGGTCGACGACAATGCCCGCGTCATCAATACCGAGGGCGACGTGATCCCCGGCCTTTATGCCGCGGGAGAGGTCGTGGGCCTTTACTACCGCGTCTACACCGGCGCCACCTCGGTCATGCGCGGCGCGGTGACCGGCCGGCTCGCCGGCGCCGATGCGGCGCGGCGGCGCAATTCGAGAGGATGATCAACCCGTGAAACTTTCCCTCTCCACCCGGATCGCCGAATCCTCAAGCCGCAAGGATGTCGCCGAGATCCCGATCGAGGTGCTGGCTCCGCTGGCCCGGGCCGCGGGCTTCGCCGGACTGTCCATGCGCGCCTCGGTGGTCTCCGTCGACTCACCGCCGGCCCGCGTCGATCAGGTCCGCGCGCTTCTGGACCACGAGGACCTCGCGGTTTCGATGGTCATGGGCGATATCCCGCTCGCCGCAAATTCACCCGGCGCACCGCTCGCCCTGCGCCGCATCACGCCCTATCTCGATCTTGCCGAACGGCTCGGCGGCACCCTGGTGCGGGTGATGATGCATGGTGAGGACGATATCGCGCACGCCCGGCGCGCCGCCGACGAGGCCCGTGAGCGCGGCATGACCCTGGCGCATCAGACCCATTGGGGCACGCTCTGCGAGACCATCGAGGGAACCCTGGAGACCGTGCGCCGGGTCGCGCGCGAAAATTTCGGCGTCACCTTCGAGCCCGCCAACCTGCTCGCCTGCGGAGAGCCGCATGGAGAGGAGGCGATCCGGCGTCTCGCCCCGCACCTGGTCAATGTCTATTTCCAGAATGTGTGCGTGGACCCTGGCGGCACCCATGTCTTCAAATCCTGCATGCGCGGGCCGGTCGCCCTGCGCTATGTCCCGCTCGACGATCCCGAGGGACTGAACGCGGCCGAAATGGTCGAGGCCCTCGAGCGCGCCGGTTATGACGGGTGGGTCAGCGTGCATCAGCCGTTGCGCGACGGCCAGACCGTCGAGGCCGCGATCGACGAGGCCGCGGCGGTGTTCGTCCCGCTCGTTGCCAAGGCCCGGGCGATCTGAAAAACTTCACCGCTCGTCCTCTACCCTCGTTCCGGAGCCCGTCATGGCCACTCAGATCGGCGCTTTCTTTCCGACCCGCGACATGCCCGCCGATCCGTCCCAGATCCGCGACTGGGCACAGGCCGCTGAAGGGATGGGCTACGACTATCTCGAGGTCTCCGACCATGTCCTGGGGGCCGACCGGACGGCCCTGCCCGGTTTCGAGGGACCATACGACGTGGATGACAGCTTTCACGAGACCTTCTGCACGCTGTCCTTCATCGCGGCGGTGACCGAAAGGGTCGGCCTTGCCAGCGGCGTGCTGATCCTGCCCCAGCGCCAGACCGCCCTGGTGGCCAAGCAGGCCGCCCAGGTCGACGTGCTCAGCAACGGGCGCCTCCGGCTCGGCGTCGGCGTCGGCTGGAACCCGGTAGAATACCAGGCCCTCGGCGAGGACTGGACCAAGCGCGGCCGCCGCCAGGTGGAACAGGTGGAGCTGATGAACCAGCTCTGGACCCAGCGCACCGTCACCTATGAAGGAACCTTCGACAGGGTCATGCATGCGGGCGTCAATCCGCTGCCCATCCAACGTCCGATCCCGGTCTGGTTCGGCGGCGGCGCCGACCCGGTTCTTCGCCGCGCCGCCAGGCTCGGCCAGGGATGGATCCCGCTCGGCAATCCCGGCAGCAAGACCGGCGCGATGCTCGAGTCTCTGCGCGGCTATCTGAAGGACGAGGGACGCGATCCGTCCACCTTCGGGATCGAGGCCTGGATCCGCTATGGCGATGGCGAGCCCGACGGCTGGCGCAAGACGGCGGAGCGCTGGCTTGAACTCGGCGCGACACACCTCACCTTCTACACCTCCGGCCAGGGCGCGGGCCCGCTCGACAAACAGATCGCCGCCATGCGGGCCTACAAGGACGCGGTGGGTTAATCACGCCAGCCTCCCTCTTCCCCGTCGCCCTGGCGCACGGCAGGGCCGAGCTTCCCTCTCACCCGCCGATCGCGCCAAAAAGATCCCGGTTGAAACATCCGCCCAAGGCCCTGCCGTGCGCCAGGGCAACGGGAGAGATCGTTGAGCTTCCCCTGCGAAAGTGGGCGAGGAGGCCGGATTTTGAAAATGGCGTGTATCACCTGGGCATATGTTGTTCGGAGTGACGCGGCTTTTGCCTGGCTCAGGGTGGGCCCGAGCGGGTGCATAGTGTGGCGCGGTCCGAAAGACCACGGGTACGCCCCCCTACATCTCCCGCATTGCCGCGACGAAGCGGTCCACCTCGTCGTCGGTGTTGTAGTAATGGACGCTGGCGCGCACGAGGCCGGCTTCGAGGCCGCGCGCGAGGTAGCTCAGCCGCATGCCGGGGCCGCTGGAGGTTGAGACGTTGATGCCCCGCTGCGTGAGCCTCGTCTTCACCTCGCCCGCGCCGAGACGCGCGTGCTGAAAGGTCACCAGGCCGCATTTTTCCGCGCCCTCGTCGGTGAGGGTGACGCCGGGCACGTCCGCAAGCTCATCGCGGAACCGCGCGGCCAGGGCTGAAACCCGAGCCCAGATCGCGTCCAGGCCCCAGCTCATGGCATAGTCGATCGCCACGCCGAGGGTTGCCTGACCGGCGAAATAGCGTTCCCAGTTCTCAAAACGGCGCGCATCCTCGCGCACCACATAAGTCTTCTCGTCGAGCAGATCGGCGGCGAACTGGTCGAGCAGCGGCGGCTCGAGCCGGGTGATCCACTCCCGCTTCACATAGAGCAATCCGGTGGCGCGCGGACCCCGGAGGTATTTGCGGCCGGTCGCGGAGAGGAAGTCGCAGCCCAGTTCCTGGACATCCAGCGGCATCTGGCCCGCCGACTGACAGGCGTCGAGAAGGTAGGGAATACCGTGCGCGCGGGCGATCCGTCCGACTTCCGCCGCCGGGTTCACCAGCCCCCCGCCCGTCGGAATGTGACTGATCGAAATCAGCCTGGTACGCCCGTCGATGGCCCGTTCCAGCGCGTTCGTGTCGATCTGTCCGTGATTGTCGTTGGGGATCACCACCAGTTCGGCCCCGCATTGCCTGGCGCGTTGCAGATAGGCGATCAGATTGCTGCCATATTCCGAGACCGTCGTCAGAATCCGATCCCCCTCCTTGAGCGGCAGGGCGTAGAACACCATGTCCCAGGCCCGGGTCGCGTTCTCGACGAAGGCGATCTCGT
>JAYOEU010000290.1:0-3288 GCA_038116915.1 Alphaproteobacteria bacterium | reverse complement strand
TGATCCCGCTGACCAAGCATGGCGTGAAATGCATGTCCATCGGCTTTCTGGTGCCGGAGGATTCGCCCACCATCTGGCGCGGCCCGATGGTCATGAGCGCGCTGGAACAGATGCTGCGCGACGTCGCCTGGGGCGAGCTCGACGTGATGATCGTCGACATGCCGCCCGGCACCGGGGACGCCCAGCTCACCATGTCGCAGCGGGTGCCGTTGGCCGGCGCGGTGATCGTCTCGACGCCCCAGGACATCGCCCTGCTGGATGCCCGTAAGGGCCTCAACATGTTCCGCAAGGTGGACGTGCCGGTGCTCGGCATCATCGAGAACATGAGCACCTTCATCTGCCCGCATTGCGGTGGGCGGAGCGACATTTTCGGCCATGGCGGCGCCCGTGCCGAGGCCGACGCGCTGGGTGTCGACTTCCTCGGCGAGGTGCCCCTGCACATGGATATCCGCAAGACCTCGGATGCCGGCGCCCCGATCGTGATCTCCGCTCCCGACGGCCCGCACGCGCTCGCCTATCGCGGGATCGCCGAGGCGGTCTGGGCCAAGGTCGCGCCGTCCGGAGGCGGCGGCAGGCGCGCGGCTCCCCGCATCGTCATGAACTGAGGCGGGCGTTAGCCGAACCCCGACGTCTACCCGTTTCCGTATCCCCGGCGAAGGCCGGGGCCAACGCCTGAAGCGCCGGCAAGCGACGGATGGCGCAGCACTTGCACAGTGCGCGGATCGTGATCGACAACCGGTCACGCGGATTGGCCTCAGGCGTCGGCCCCGACCTGCGTCGGGGATACGATTCAATGATAGTAACCGCCGTTCAAGCAGGCGGCGCGGCGATCCCCACCGTGGTGCTGCGCCGCTCCAGAATCACCGTGTCCCGCCATTGGCCGGCCATCGGTCCGTAGCTCATCCAGGCGATCCGCCTGCGGGTGCCCATGTGGCGGAACCCGAAACGCTGGTGCAGGGTCACGCTCGCCTGGTTTTCCGGAAAGATGCTGGCCTGCAGGGTCCACATGCCGGCCGCCTCCGAGGCCTCGACCAGGGCGCCGAGCAGGGCCCGGCCGACCCCGCGCCCATGCGCCCCGTCCGCCACATAGACGCTGACCTCGCCCACCCCGGCATAGACCGCGCGCGCCGACACCGCCGAGAGCGCCGCCCAGCCCGCGACCCTGCCTTCGATTTCCGCGACAAGGCGCCCGTGCGGCAGGCGAGAGGTGAACCAGGCGGCCCAATCCGGTGGCACCGCCTTCTCGAAGGTCGCATGGCCGGTGGCGATGCCCTGGCGATAGATCTCGAACACCGAGGCGCCGTCATCCTCCCGCATGGCCCGGATGACCGGCGCCCCGCTCTGCAAGCTCTCGCTCATCGAAAAATCACCATCTTCGTCAGTGCCGCCGGCCTCGAATTTCCGGAAAATGAAAGATTCATCGAATCCCTGGCGAAAGCCAGGGATTCGATGAAAGGTGATCGGCAAGGCTGGCGCCGGGCCATCTCTATCCACGCCGTTCAAGGGTCACGTACTCATGAGGCGGGTCGTCCGGCGCGCCGGCGCCGGCCTCGCGCGAAATCTCGCGCCAGTCGCCGCGCGGAAACTCTGGAAACCGGGTGTCGCCGGCGGGGCTGACATGGATCTCGGTCATATGGATCCTCCGCGCCGACGGCAGGGCGAGGGCATAGACCCCGGCGCCGCCGAAGGCGATGATTTCACTCGTTCCCATCTCCGCCGCCGCCCGTCGGGCGGCATCGAGCGCGGCGTCGAAATCGCGGACCACCGTCACGCCCTCGGGGGAGAACGTCCGATCGCCAGCCAGCACGATCGTGCGCCGCCCCGGCAGCGGACGGCCGATCGACTCGTAGGTCCGCCGTCCCATGATCAGCGGCTTGCCCATGGTCAGCGCCTTGACCCGCCTGAGATCCCCCGAGAGATGCCACGGCATCCCGCCATCGGCGCCGATGACGCCGTTATCCGCCACCGCGACGACGATGACCAGTTCGGGCTCGGTTCCTCGGGCCATGACGGGCACCGTCCCTTCAGACCGCGACCTGCGCCGGGATATGCGGATAGGGATCGTAGTTCGTGAGCGTGAAATGCCCGTACTCAAAACCGAAAATATCCCGGACCGAGGGATCGATGGTGATCGTCGGCAGATCCCGGGGCGTCCGCTCCAGCTGCAGGCGGGCCTGGTCCAGATGGTTGTGATAAAGATGGGTGTCGCCGAAAGTGTGGATGAACTCGCCGGGCTGGAGCCCGCATACCTGAGCGATCATCATCGTCAGCAGCGCGTAGGAGGCGATGTTGAAGGGCACCCCGAGGAAGATGTCGGCGCTGCGCTGATAAAGCTGGCAGGACAGCTTGCCGTTCGCCACATGGAACTGGAACAGACAGTGACAGGGCGATAGCGCCATGGCCGGCAGGTCTCCGGGGTTCCAGGCGGTGACGATCAGCCGCCGGGACGACGGGCTCCGTTTGATATCGCGGATCAGATCGGCGATCTGGTCGACCGAGCCGCCGTCGGGCTTCGGCCAGGACCGCCACTGGGCGCCGTAGACCGGTCCGAGATCGCCGTTCTCGTCGGCCCACTCGTTCCAGATCCGCACACCGTGCTCCTGCAGATAGCGGACATTGGTGTCGCCCGCCAGGAACCACAGCAGCTCGTGGATGATCGATTTCAGATGCAGCTTCTTGGTGGTCAGCAGGGGAAATCCCCGGCCGAGATCGAAGCGCATCTGGTGGCCGAAGATCGCGCGGGTTCCGGTGCCGGTCCGATCGTCCCGATCAACGCCGGTCTCCAGAACCAATCGCATCAGGTCGAGATACTGGCGCACCTGGAACCTCTGTCTAGCCATGCCCTGAATTCAGCGCGAGCGCGCCCCGCATTCTCCATTGAGTGAAGGATTATCGCAAGCGCCTATACGCTAAAACTTGTGATTCTATATATTGTGGTCACTATATCTTGGCATGTCTCTGTTCCGAAAAGATGGAGCCGCGATGCTTTCCCCAACGGACCGGGCGCAACTCGATGCCGCGTTGGCCCTGGCCGCGGGGGGCCGGCCGGGCGAGGCGCGCGCGCGGCTGGCGAGGCTGCTCCGCGAACATCCGGGAGATCCTGAAATCCAGCTTCACCTCGCCGGCGTTCTGCAAGCCGCCGGCCGGCTGGACGAGGCGGCGGCCCTGTTCGCCGAAGTCGCCGGCTACCGCCCGGATCTGCCGGTCGCGGCGATCGGCTTGGCACGGGTCTCGCGCGACCTGGGTGACATCGATGCGGCAGAGCGGGTTCTGCGCCGGAGCCTCCTG
>JAYOEU010000289.1:0-3313 GCA_038116915.1 Alphaproteobacteria bacterium | reverse complement strand
TCGGCGTGCTCGGCATCACCGGCGCGACCGCCCATGTCGGTCTGCTGGACGTGTGCCGGCCAAAATCCGGAGAGACGGTGCTGGTCACCACGGCGGCGGGCTCGGTCGGCGCGGCCGCGGGTCAGATCGCCAAGATCAAGGGCTGCCGAACCATCGGACTCACCGGTTCGGACGAGAAGGCCCGGATCTGTACCGAGGAATTCGGCTACGACGCGGTGATCAACTATCGCGCGGCGACCGATCTGTCGGCGGCGATCGCAGCGGCGGCGCACGACGGCATCGACTGCTGTTTCGACAATGTCGGCGGCAGCCAGCTCGACGCGGTGCTGGAGCATATCAATGTCGGCGCCAGGATCGCGATTTGCGGCACCATCGGCATGCCGTCCTTCCCGATACCCGAAGGCCCGCGCATGAACCGGACCCTGCTGGTCAAGCGGGCCCGCATCGAGGGCTTTCTGGTGCTGGATCATTTCGGCCGCTATGGCGAGATCATCGCCGAGCTCACGGGATGGTACCGGGATGGCCTGCTGCGCGACCGCGAGGACGTGGCGGATGGTCTTGATGCCGCGCCGGCAGCGCTGGAAGCTCTGTTGCTGGGCCGGAACCTCGGCAAGCAGATTGTGAGGATTGGCGGTGAGTGACCAACGAATCGTCCATTTCTACTTCGATTTTCTCTCGCCCTTCGGCTATTTCGGCAGCCTTCGGATCGACGGTCTCGCGGCCGCCCACGGCTACGACGTCGAATGGCATCCCATGCTGCTCGGGGTTTCGGTGATGAAGGTGATGGGCCTGCCGCCGATCGCCGAATTGCCCTTGTAGGGCGCCTATATCCGCCAGGACGCGGCCCGCTACGCCAGACGCCACGGCATCGTGCTTGGCAAGCAGATCGGCGGCCCGCAGATCAGCCCGCTGGTGCCGGCGCGGATCACCTGCTGGCTGAAGCTGCACCAGGGCGAGATGGTCAAACCTTTTGCCCGCGCCGTGTACGATGCCCATTGGCTCCGCAATATCGACTATTCCGACGCCGATACGGTGCTCGCGATGCTGGCGGATCTCGGCGGCGATGCGGCCGGCGCGCGGGACGGTCTCGCAAGCGGCGAGGCCGCGGCGGCCCTGCGCGAGGAGGTCGATGCCTCGCTCGCCGCCGGCGTCTTCGGTTCCCCGACCTTCCGGGTCGGCGAGGATCTGTTCTTCGGTGTCGAAAAGCTCGAGGTTCTGGAAGACTGGCTCAGAACCGGCGGCTGGTAGGCCTCAGACCTCCGGCGGCGCGTCGCCGGCGATGGTGGTCCGGTGTATGATCCGGCGATGGTTGACGGAGTCATAAGGCATCACCGCATGCATGGTACAGCGGTTGTCCCACATCAGCACGTCGTCCCTGGTCCAGACATGGCGGTAGATGAACCGGCCCTCTGTCGCGTGGGCGATGTTGGCATCGAGGAGGGCGCGGCTTTCCGCATCTCCCATCCCCTCGATGCCGGACATGGTGTGCGGGCTCAGCATCAGCGAGCGCCGGCCGGTGATCGGGTGCCGGCGCACCAGCGGGTGGCTGACCGGCGGCAGATCCTCGTAGCGGCCCTTGTCGGCGCTTTCCGACAGTCCCTTGGACAGCGAGAGAATATGGCCGTGATCATGAACGACCCTGAGCCGGCGCGCGCGTTCCCGTTCCGCGCCGGGCAGGGCCTCGTAGGCGGCGGTCATGTCGGCGAAAAGCGTGTCGCCGCCATCGGGTGGAATCTCGATCCCGTGCAGGATCGACCCCATCGAGGGAACCGGCCGGAACGAGCTGTCGGTATGCCAGAGCCAGGTGAGCTCCAGATAGCGCCACTCGTTGCTCTTCGCGGGCAGGATCCGGCCGGCCTCGTCCACGTTCGAGACCCGGTAGATCTCGGCGTGGCGCGACGAGCGGTGCGCCGCCGAGGGGTGGATCTCCAGATCGCCGAACCGCTTGGCGAACTCGACCTGGTCGCCGTCGCCGATCGCCTGGCCGGGGAAGACCAGGACCGGGTTTTTCATCCAGGCCCGGTGCAGCCGCGCGAAGGTGATGATGTCGAGCTTGCGGGAAAGATCGAGACCTTCGATGGCCGCCGCGAACCCCTCGCGCCGGGGGTGATCTCGAAGGGCGCCTTCAGGTCGGAGGAAAGTGTCATCGCCGCTGCTCCGCTTGCCGCGCGCTTGCATGCTCGAGGTGGACCGCATCGCCCAGGCCGAGACCCAGCACCCGCGAGGCGGCGCCCTGGTTTACCGCGATCTCGACCAGGCCGTTGGAATTGTGGTGCCAGAACGCTTCGCCGGCCGGAACCTCGGAAAAGGTCCGGGCGAAGGTGATCCGGCGGCCGGCGGCCTTAATCGCCACCTCCGGGCCGAGGCCTTGCGCGCGCATGCCGGTGATCAGATTGCCGTAGGGATCGATGCAGACGATCTCGGCCAGATCCGAGGGCCAGCCGGCTTGCAGAAGAGTGCCCGCATCGATCGGTTGACCCTCGATCCCGTCGCCCTCCGGCGGGGTGCCCGCCGCGAGCCGCCCGGCGACGGGTGCGAACAGGTCGCGGCCATGAAAACTGTCGGACTGCCGTTCCGGCCGCCAGCCGATCTCCCAGGTTCGCGTGGGCACGCCCTCGGCATGATCCAGCACCGCATGCAGCAAGCCGTTGTCCGGCCCGACGAAGACCTGCCCGCCGACCCGGGCGATCACCGGTCTCCGGGTTGATCCGACGCCGGGATCGACAACGCAGACGAATACGGAATTCTCCGGAAATTCCCGGGCATAGGTGGCCAGAAGATAAGCCGACAGCCGGGGATCGAAGGCCGGCGCGTCATGCAGCAGGTCGACCACCGGCACCCCCGGCGCGGTCTGATGTAGCACCGCCTTCATCTGCCCGACATAGGGCCCGTTGACCCCGAAATCCGTGAACAGCACGATCATCGCGCCCGCCGCTCCACCATAAGCTCCGGAAGGGCCGACCATACCCTATGCCGGCCCCGGCGGCAGGATGCCGCGAAGCCGCCATTCCGCGCAACATGCTCCCAGTTGACGCGCCCGGTCAACACCCCCATAACCACGCCAGTGGGCCTGTAGTTCAGTTGGTTAGAACGCGCCGCTCATAACGGCGTTGTCGGGGGTTCGAGTCCCTCCGGGCCCACCAATTTTCCAGCGACATCGCAAGAAGGCGCGACCCCATTCGAGATGTTGGACGGCGACAGTTGTTCGCGGAGCAAGCGACGAAAGTCGCTGTGATGTGCGGAGGAAAGTCGGCGAATTGAAAATTCGTCTGATAAAAATGGGAACAAAAATTAATTGAGTAGCTGCCCTCTA
>JAYOEU010000288.1:0-3314 GCA_038116915.1 Alphaproteobacteria bacterium | reverse complement strand
CGATGTCCTATGCCGCCGACCGCTTCGGCGACGAAATCCACCTCTATGCCGCGACCCTCGATGATCCGGCGGCCTACAAGCCGACCTTCCACGTCTTCACCTCGGAACAGCTCCCTTGGCTGCACGTCTCCGACGGACTGCCCCGGCACGCCAAGACGACGGGCGGATAAAGACCGGGCGACGTGTTTTAACCGGTATCCCCGACGAAGGTCGGGGACAGGGGGAGGGTGGAGGGACCAGGAATGCTTCGGGATGATCTCGCAAGACCAACCCGTATCCCCAACGAAGGTCGGGGCCGACGCCTGAGACGGGTCGGCGTGACGGATCGGTGATCACGACTGAAGATCTCTGACAGTGCTCCGCCATCCCGCGCTGTCCGGCTCCTCAGGCGTCGGCCCCGGCCTGCGCCGGGGATACGGGGCGGGAGGCTAAACCAGGCCGCCGTTGACGTGGATGACCTGACCGGTGACGTAGGAGGCTGCCTCGGAGGCGATGAAATCGATCACCGCGGCAACCTCGTCCTGGGTGCCTTTGCGGCCCATGGGGATCTGGCGGTTGATCTCCTCGGCGGCGGAGGGCGGCACCGCGTAGTGGGCGCCGGGGTCCTTTTCGATGAAGCCGGGCGCGACGACATTCACTGTGATTCCCTCGGGCGCGAGATCCAGCGCCAGGGCCTTGGCCATGGTCTCCATCGACGCCTTGGCGGCCGAGGTGACTGGAAAAGCCGGAACCTGATTGCGCCAGACATGCGGGCCGAAGGCACTGACCGCGATGATCCTGGCGGCGGGTGAGCGCCTGAGCTCCGGGATCGCCTCGGTCGCCATCTCGAAGAACCCCCTGGAGATCGCGTCGTGCGCAGCCTCGAAGGCCGCGTCACCCGCCTCGATCGCCGGCTTGCGCAGGGCATATCCTGCATTCGCGACCAGCACGTCGAGCCCGCCCAGCGCCGCGACCGCCCGGGTCACCAGCGCTCTGCCGGCGCCGGCGTCCGACAGGTCAGACAGCTCGATCTCGGCCTGTCCCCCGGCCCCGCGGACCTCCCGCGCCACTGCCTCGGCGCCGTCCCGGTTGCGGCGGGTATGGACCAGGATCGAAACCCCCGGCCCGGCCATGCGCCGGGCGAGCGCGGCGCCGATGCCGCTGGCGGCACCGGTGATCAGAATGCGGCGCGGCGTGCTCATGCCACCTCCCGTGCGGAGTCTTCAAGCAGATGCGCGAGACCGTCCAACAGCCGGGCGCGGTCGCCCTCGTTGTTGTAGAGATGCGGGGTGATCCGCAGGGAATCGCCCCGCTTGCTGACGAAGACGTTGCGCGATTCCAGCCGTTCGACCGCCCGGTCCGGAAGGCCGCCGGTAAACCGGATGCCGACGAAATGCCCGGCCCGCACCCGGTCCTCGGCAACCCTCAGGCCCCGCTCCCGCGTCCAGGCCGCGATCGGAGCGGTATAGGCCGCCAGCGTCTCCTGGATCGCGGACGGGCCCCATTCGCTCAACTGTTCCATCGCCGCGCAGGCCGCCGGCATCAGCGCGAAATTGCCGGACTCGCCCACGTCGAAGCGATGGCCGCCGACGGTGAAGGGCATGCCCCGGCCCATCATCGCCTGGAAGCGCGGATGGGTGGCGCGGGCGATGAAGCCGAGTTCGAGGGACCTGCCCCGCCGGTGGCGCGGCGCGACCCAGAGGAAGCCGATCGAATAGGGCGCCATCAGCCATTTGTAGCCGGCGGCCACCAGGAAGTCCGGTTGCACGGCCGTCACGTCGAAGGCCATGGCGCCGATGCTCTGGGTGATGTCCAGCGCCAGCGCCGCTCCGACCTCGCGGCAGCGCGCGCCAACCGCCACCAGATCGACCAGCGTCCCGTCTGTCCAGTGACAGTTCGGCAGGGCGACGATGCCGGTACGGCCGTCGATCGCCTCCAGGACTGCGGGCGTCCAGTCACTGTCGGCCGGACGCGCGACGGTCACCACCTCGGCCGACTTTTCCGCCGCCAGATCCTGCCAATGCACCACGTTGGACGGGAACTGCTCCTCCAGCAGGACGACCGTCTGTCCGCGCTCCAGCGGAAGGTTCAGCGCCGCCGTCGCCATGCCGTAGCTTGCCGAGGGAACAACCGCGACCCCTTCGGCATCGGCATTGATCAAACCGGCGAACAGTGCCCGCGCCCGGTTCGGCTCCCGCCAGAAGTCGTCGCCACCGACCTCCCAGGGCCGGGCCTTGCGCTCCAACCCCCGGCGGCCCGCCTCCAGCACCGAATGCATCAGCGGCGAGAGATAGGCGCAGTTTAGATAGGCGATCTCTTCGGGGATCTGAAAAAGCCCGCGCTGGTTCGCGATCATCACACAGCTCCCCCTCTTGCCTTCAATCCATCGAACGGTATGAAGACTTTAGAAATCCAGCTTAAACAAGCCACAAACGCGTCGCCCTGGCGAAGGCCAGGGCTTTTGCCATCACTTTCGAAACTCCAAATGCCTGAATTCACAAGCTAGTCAACTCCCGCGGCAATGTCGCCACAAGCCCTGGCCTACGCCAGGGCGACGGTTGGTCGGACGGCGTACGGGTGCTCAGGTCCGCTTCAGCTTCGAGATATGCGCGTTGAACGAGATCGAGATCCGCTCGTTCTCGCCGTGATACGGGTTCACCTGGTGGTAGAGCCAGCTCGGGAACAGGATCATCCGGCCGTTCACCGGCTGGACCGTCACCGGGCGGCCCACCGGCTCGCCCGGCAGGGCCGACATCTCGGCATGGGGGCGCGGATCGATGAATTCGAAAGTGCCGCTTTCCGGCGCGTCCTCGGTCGGCTCGCTTCCGGCCTCGACATAGTAGACCGCCGAGACCTGACTGTCGGGATGGGTGTGACGCTTGTTGTAGGCGCCCTTGCGCGACACGTTGGCCCAGCCGGCAAGACGCACCTCGAAGTCGCAGCTCCCGCCGATCATCAGCGGCACCACCGTCTCGATCGCGCCCAGGGCCGCCTGCCGCAGGGTGTCGACCGCCCGGTCCTTCCAGGAAAACAGATCGTCATCGGAATGCCAGCCGCCGACATTGCTGCGCCTCACCCCCGGATCATCCCTTTCCTTGGCGAGGATAAGGGCCTTCAGCGCCTCGTTCAGACGTTCGGCCTCGTCGATGCGGAACAGGAAGAACGGGGTCGCGAAGGCGTTGACCATGTCGGTTCGCGAGTCGAATTTCAATTCCATCGGCTTTCTCCGTCGGGATGGCTGGTTTTCGCAAGACCGGAGCCGCGCGTCAAATCCGGATCGGGCGCGCGTCAGCACCAGGAACAGCGTCGGCAGGGGCTGCTTGTTCTCGTGCCGC
>JAYOEU010000287.1:0-3367 GCA_038116915.1 Alphaproteobacteria bacterium | reverse complement strand
AGGCGGTGGTGCTCGACGCGGACGCGCTGACCATGTTCGCGGGCGAGGCCGGCATCCTGGCGGCGCGGCGCGGCGGGCCGCTGGTGCTCACGCCGCATGACGGCGAATTCGCCCGCCTGTTCCCGGATCTTACCGGTCTCGGCAAGCTGGAGCGGACGCGCGCGGCGGCGGCGCGGATCGGCGGGGTCGTGCTTCTGAAGGGCGCCGACACGGTGATTGCCGAGCCGGGCGGTTTCGCATTGCTGAACGCGAACGCGCCGCCCTGGCTCGCGACCGGCGGAACCGGCGATGTGCTCGCGGGTACCGTGCTCGGATTGCTGGCAAGAGGGATGCCGCCGTTCGAGGCGGCGGCGGCGGCGGCATGGCTCAACGGGGCGGCGGCGGCGGCGATCGGCCCCGGATTGATCGCCGAGGATCTGCCGGACCGGCTTGCCGGGGCACTGCATGCCGCCCTACGGTTTAACGGGCTGTAACGAAAGGTTAATCGGAAAAGTGATAAAAACCGGTGACAAAGCCGTTCCAATCGCCATATGCCATTCAGAATAGCCGCCTTCAGTCAGAGACCATCTCATGCCCGATGACCGCAGCACGACGCTCCTCGACCGCACTCTGAGAAATCTGCGCCGGGCCTGGACGGATTTTTCGGACACCACGCGCTACTACATTTCCCGCCAGCCCCGCCCCGGACTGCCGGACGAGGATCTGGAGCGTGTGCGCGCGGACATGGAGGCCTGTATCGAGGCCCAGGGCGATGAGGCGTCGGTGCGGGCGCGGGCCGCGGCGCTGGGACAGGTTTACATATCGCTCGACGAGACCGGCAGGGGGCGGTTTCTGCGCGAACTCGCCACCGGATTTGGTGTTGAACGTTCCAAGGTCGACGCGGCCATCGACGAGGTGCGGGCGGCCGGCGAGGACGCGCGCCCGGCGGCCGAAGCCAAGCTGCGCGAGGCGTTGGAGCCGCGCTGGAGGGCGCTGCTCGGACGCTTCACGACCCTGCCCGACGGGGTGAAGTTTCTGGTCGACCTGCGCGCCGAGATGCAGCCGATCACGCGCGAGGACAAGGCGATCAAGGCGTTGTCGGACGATCTGCGCACGATGTTGGGGGCGTGGTTCGACATCGGGCTGCTGGATTTGAGGCAGATCGACTGGAATTCGCCGGCGGCCCTGCTGGAAAAACTTATCGCCTATGAATCGGTGCATGCGATCAAGTCCTGGGATGATCTGAAGAACCGTCTCGATTCCGACCGCCGCTGCTTCGGGTTCTTTCATCCGAACATGCCGGACGAACCGCTGATCTTCGTCGAGGTGGCGCTGGTCAACGGCATGTCGCCGAACGTCGATCAGCTCCTCGACGAGGCGGCGCCGGAAATCGACCCGAAAGATGCCGACACGGCGATTTTCTATTCGATCTCCAATGCTCAGCGCGGTCTTGCGGGCATCAGCTTCGGGAACTTCCTGATCAAGCGCGTCGTCGAACTCTTGAGCCACGATTTCCCGAACCTGAAGACCTTCGCGACTCTGTCGCCGATCCCGGGCTTCTCGCGCTGGCTGAACGAGCGGATGGAGGACGGGCAGGCGGTGCTGATGAGCAGCGCCGAGCGCAAGGCCCTGACCGCTCTCGGCAAGGGTGCGAATGACGGCGCCCTTTTGCGAGACCTGCTGGACCGGCCGGCCTGGTGGCGGGACGGGGCGCTGGCCGATGCGCTGGAGGAGCCGCTGAAGAAGCTTGCGACCCGTTATCTGGTGACGGCAAAGGGACGCGAGGGCAGAGCCTCGGATCCGGTCGCGCACTTTCATCTGACCAACGGCGCCCGGGCCGAGCGGCTGAACTGGATGGCCGACCAGTCGGAACGGGGGCTGAAGCAGTCCTATGGACTGATGATCAACTATCTCTACCGGCTCGGCGATATCGAGGCGAACAGCACGTCTTATCTGAGCGAGCGGAAAATCGCTGAGTCGGGCGCGATGCGGACACTGCTGAAGGGCTGAAGGCGCACCTAGCGTATGCGGAACGATGAAGGATTGTTGACGCGCCGTGCGGCTTCCGTTAGCCATGCCGCTCCGACCGGGAAGGCCGGTGTGCGAAGGCATGGAAGCAGGCCGGCTACGCGGGCGCGCGCGGGTGTGGTGGAATTGGTAGACACGCCAGATTTAGGTTCTGGTGGCGAAAGCCGTGGGGGTTCAAGTCCCTTCACCCGCACCACGCCGACGGCGCCCGCGCGGCGGATCGCGCGAGCGACGACGCGCCGGGTCGAAGGATGAACAACAAGCACGGGCGTTCATGGACGCCGTAGAGGGATCGGACGACAGTCATGCAGGTTACGGAAACCCTTTCCGAGGGACTGAAGCGGGAATTTCAGGTCGTCATCCCGGCCGCCGATATCGACGGCAAGGTGACGGGCCGGCTCAACGACTTGGCGCCGACCATCCGGCTTCCGGGCTTTCGTCCCGGCAAGGTGCCGCCGAAGCTGCTGAAACAGCGCTTTGGCCAGGCGGTTCTAGGCGAGGTGCTCGAGGCCGCGGTCAACGAATCCTCGCAGGCGACCCTTGATGAGCGGGGCTTGCGCCCGGCCATGCAGCCCCGGATCGAGATCACCGAGTTCGACGAGGGCAAGGATCTTGCCTTCAATCTGACCGTGGAACTGATGCCGGAAATCAAGCCGGTCGATTTCTCCACACTGACGCTCGAGCGGCTGACCGCGACGCCCGGCGACAAGGAACTCGACGAGGCGATCGGCCGTCTTGCCGAAAATCACAAGAGCTCCGAGCCGATCACCGGAAAACGCGCCGCCAAGAAGGGCGATGTCGTGGTGATCGATTTCACCGGGACGATCGACGGTGAGGCTTTCGAGGGCGGCGCGGCCCAGGGCCATCATCTGGAACTAGGGTCCAACCAGTTTCTCACCGGTTTCGAGGATCAGCTGATCGGCGCCAAGGCCGGCGACGATGTCGAGGTGAAGGTCAGCTTCCCGGAGAATTACGGTCAGCCCAATCTGGCCGGCAAAGACGCGGTTTTCGCCACCAAGGTCACCGAAATCCGCGAGCCCAAGCCGGTTGAGATCAATGACGATTTCGCCAAGCTCTTCGGAATGGACGATCTCGCGGCGCTGAAGGACGCGGTGCGTGGGCAGATCGAGCAGGAATTCGCCCAGGCATCCCGCGCGCGCCTGAAGCGGGCGCTGCTCGACAAGCTTGAGGAAGGCGAGGCCTTCGAGGTTCCCGAGGGGATGGCCAACCAGGAATACGAGGCGATCTGCCGGGCGGTGAACCCGGCGGCGGCGCACACTCATGATCACGCCCACGACCATGATCACGATCACGACCACCACCACCACGATCACGACCATGACCATGACCATGACCATGA
>JAYOEU010000286.1:0-3376 GCA_038116915.1 Alphaproteobacteria bacterium | reverse complement strand
AGGTCAGATCCGAGACCACATGGCGCAGCCGGGCGTTCTCCTTCTCAAGATCCTTCAGCCGCTTGGCCTGATCCGTTCGGAGGCCGCCATATTCCTTGCGCCATCGGTAGTAGCTCTGCTCGGACACGCCTAGGCGCCGGCAGACCTGGCCGATCGTCTCTCCCTGAGACAACGCCACCTCGGCTTCACGCAGCAAATTGATGATCTGTTCGGGCTTGCGTCTGAGGCTCATTCTTTCCTCCTTCAATGAGGGTTTGAATAAGCCTGATTCGCTCACTTAGCCTGGACCACTTTTTCCAAGGCAGGTCAGGCGGGTTTCTCGGATTTGTCATCGACCAGGGAGGGCGCGGTGCCTAGTCTGGGGGCACGGTCGACCGGGCGCGGCCCGGGATACGGGACACGGGATGTGGGGCAGGGCACGATGGCGGAACAAATGGACGGCGGGAATGCGCCGCCGGTGGAACCGGTGCCGCCCAGACCGGCGGATTTCGGTCTGAGCGAAGCCGAGGTCAGCCGGTCGACTTTGCGCGATATCCTGCTGGCCGAGGGTCTTGCGTCGGTGATCATGGTTTTGGTCACGGTTTTGGCGATCTGGAAGTACTGGCTGTGGGGAATCCCGATCGCCTGCGCCGCCCTGGGGGTCCTCTATCTTGCGCGGCGTGCGGTCGATGCCCTGGTGATGGGGCGCGTCGACCGGGCGCGCGCGGAATTCAAGGCGGCGGAGGAAGCCTATGTCCAAAGCCGGCGCGACTATGACAACGCGATGGATGCCTGGGAGGCCCGCCAAAACACCGATTGATGGGAGGAGATGCTTAAGCGGCGGTTTTGGATGACTGCCAAGCGTCCAGGGCCGCGTGGGCCTTGCCGGCCTTTTCTGCCATGACCTCGGGCCCCGCCGTCTTGGCGGTCAGCTCGATAACGTAGCCGTTCGGATCACGGAAATAGATCGAGTCGATGAATCCGTGATGGGAGATCCCCCGGGTTTCGACGCCCTCCGCCTTACCTTTCGCGAACATCGCCTCCAGCTCTGAATACTCGACTTCGAGAGCGATATGCAGGTCGAAATCATGCTGGTCCTTGAATTCGAAGGGCCGGTCCGGCGCCTCGAAGAAAGCCAGGAAGGAGCCGTCGCCCATTTGATAGAAGGTGTGCAGCACCCCGGTCTCACGGCCTGTCTGGGTGGTCGTGATCTCGAACGCCTCGGCGAGTGTCAATCCGAGAAAGTCTTCGTAGAACGCCCGTGTCTCCTCGGAGTCCCGGCAACGGTAGGCGTTGTGATGCAGGCCTTTGATCATGGTCTCAATCCTCCAAACTGTCGCTTTGCTCTCGGGCAAATGTACGCGCGCGCGCCCCCCATGCCAGGGTGTGCAACGGAAAAACACTGTTTCCCGGCCATGATATCAGAACAGATCGCGTTCGACCTCGGCGGTGATGAAAACATAGGCCCGGTCGCACTGGCTTCGTCCCCGGGGCTCCGAGCCATGCACCGCTTGCGGGGAATTCGGAAAGACGACGAGCGTGTTGGCCCGATACGGAATCGTCACGACTTTTTCGATTTGCCCGGCATCCAACTCGAATACGTTGACGGTTTCCGGAACGGCGGTTCTGTACCGATAGAGATCGAGGCCCCCGCCGGTGGTCTCGTCGTAATCCGCCCGCAGGTAGTAGAGCGCCGAGAACAGACGGTTGCCGGTATCCACATGCCCCATGCGATGTGACCAGGGTGGCCCGAGTGATGGTCCGATCATCTCCAGGCGCGCGTCGCAGAGAACATCCGCATCCCCGAAGCCGTCTTGCATCAATAGTCCGTATCTGGCGCTCCGGAGCCAATCGATATCCGGCAGATGGCTCGGCCACTGATCGGCGAACAGTTCCGCAATCCGCAGCGTGACCTCCGGCCGGATATGTATGCGCGCGAAGGCTTTCCAACTGTCGTCGATCATCTCCGGCGTGAACATCGCGTGCGCGCCATAGGCGGTGCGTTGATTGTTGCCGATCCGATTTGCGCCGCCGTTGCTGTCGGGATGCCTCAGCCGGGTTGCGATGAGCCTTTCACACAAGACCGGATCGAGAGCGTTTTCCTTGACGATGTGCGGGAAGGGCGCCAGACGCACATCCGAGGGTTCAAGCTTGTCGAACACGGTTGGAAACGGGTCGGGAAGATCCGGGTGGAGGTTGGTCATACCGTTCAAAAGGGGCGGTCACCCATGATTGTGCAACGCCGCATCACGCGCTTCTGGTTCGCGGTATCGTAGTTGGTCGCGCGGTGCAGAAGCGATCGGTTGTCCCAGACCACACACTGCCCGGGCTCCCAGTGATGGCGGTAGACCAGGTGATCCGGGGTCGCCGCGGTGTTCAGCTCCTCGATCAGGGCGCGGCCCTTGTCGTAGTCCATGCCTTCGATGGACTCGGCGTGGTCACCGAGAAAGATCGTGAGCCGTCCGGTCTCGGGGTGGGTGCGCAGGATCGGATGCGCGACCGGAGGGACCTTGGCCTTCTGTTCCTCGGTCAACAGATCCTCACCATGCCGGCGGGTGCGCGAGAAATCCTGGTTGTGGATCGCCTTCATTCCCTTGAGCCGCTCCCGCCAGGCATCGCCCAACCAGTCCACGGCCGCGTACATATCACAGAAATGCGTCTCGCCGCCGCTTGCCGGCACGATCTCGGCATACATCATCGTTGCAAGCCCGGTGCGGTCGCGCCAGGAGCCGTCGGTGTGCCAATGCATGGTTCCCTTGTCCGGATGGGAGCCGCTGGGATTGCCGTTTTTGTCGAGATTGGTCAGCAGATAGATCTCGGGATGGCCATACCCGTGATACTGGTTCAAGACATGGATCTGCACCTCGCCGAACGCTTGGGCGAACCTGACCTGGGTTTCCGGTGGCAGATCCTCGTCCCGGAAAAGAATCAACTGATGTTTGAGAAACGCCTGATAGACCGACGGAAAGATCTCCGGCGAGACCGCGTCGGCCAGCTTCAGCCCGATAATTTCGGCTCCCAGGACATCCGAAAGCGGGCGGATCTCGAAAGGCCAGTTTTGCGGGTCGGCGCTGGCGGCAATGGCATTGTCGGGCATGGTGCGGATCCTCCCGCGCGGAGTCTGTTCCGTGTTTCCGTCGGTGGCAAGGGAGATCGTTGGGCGCTATGCCCAGGCGCGTCCGAAAGCGCTCGATTCAAGATCATTGGCCGCGTTGCGGGTCCCGTCGGTCGCCACGTCCGCCCGCGGGCTCCGATGGATGCAGGCTGCTGCCGATCCATGGCCGATCGCGAGACCGCCGCGCGGGGCTGAATTCCGACAAGCCGCGGGAGCGTGGCCCAGGAGCCCGCATTGGGTGTAAGTTCCAAGGATAAAGCCTGGAGGCTCGCATGACCGACC
>JAYOEU010000285.1:0-3423 GCA_038116915.1 Alphaproteobacteria bacterium | reverse complement strand
GTCTAAAGTCTTTACCTGTTCATGATAACGCAACGGCCTACAAAAAAGGTGCGTCTATCAGGGTAAACGCGGAAATGCATGTAAATAGCGACGTTGGATCACCAATGCGGAAACTAGCGAGAAATCCCTGCAGGATATCCAAGTTCGTGTACGCCCCTGGTGGTGGAAGGACGAAACCGGCGCCGTTCATCTCACACTACGCTATGGCAACAAACCCATGGCACTGGAAGCAGGCAAGGCCAGCATCCTCGTGGCCAAGGAAGCGGACCTGCCTAACACGCTCAACATAGTGCGGGAAGCTGTCGGAAATGGGGAGTTGGATGATGCGCTGGCAAAAGCAGCGGCGTCGAAGCCGTTGACAAAAAGGACGGAAGGCACGGCACGCAAACGTTAAAAGGCGTGCAAAACTGAAAGAAGGGCCATTGCAGCGTCAGTGGCCCTTTCTCGTTCAAGTTCTTTTAGGGAATTCAATCACGTTGGCGTTGTCCAAAAATGCGGACAGACCTTCTTCGCGAATTGTTTTCAAAGCTTCTGCAAGTGCAGCGTCATCAGTTGGGAAAAGGTCATCCCAAACGGTTGAGGTACCTTGTTCGTTCACGACTTCGAGAGACCAGTTTGGGTCATGTTCAAGTCTGCAAATTTCGATCTTCAGTTTGTGCCCGCCCTCAATAACCGTTTTGCACAATCCAGAAACTATAAGGTTGGGCTCACGCACGGCGCTCTCCTCAAGTTGCTTCCTAAACTAACCACGAACGGAAAGCATGACCAGCTCGTCGCTGTAGAATGACGCTCAACGAAGGCGTTTAAGGGAACTGATGCTGCAGGAGTAGCGTAAAAGGTTCAGCCTTGTCAGCGGCTCTCGATGGGGCTTCTAGAGCAATCCTCAAATTGGAAAAACACCATGAAATCAACAGATTGTGGATGTATAAATCGCAAAAATCGCTTAACGCATTGAATTTATTGAAAAAATGGGTAGTAACTTTTCAAAAATTTCTCGTAGTAAGTTCGTAGTAACTTTCGTGGTGCGAAGCCCCATTTTCCCATGTGATTGAAACCATGACGAAAATCGCCAAAATTTATACAACGCTTTGAAAAAGCAACGGTTTATAAGCTGCAGGTGCAGCGTTTTGACCGTACAAAAATGTGATGAAAATTAATGGTCGGGGAGAGAGGATTCGAACCTCCGGCCCCTGCCTCCCGAAGACAGTGCTCTACCAGGCTGAGCTACTCCCCGACCGTGGGAGCGGCTTATAGCGCCTCAGGGGGGTGTGGGCAAGAGGGGTGGGGCGGGTTTTCGCCGGCTTGGCGCGGATCGGTTTTGTCGGCGCCCGGAGCGGCGGGCCGGGGCGACGGCGGGCGGGGCGTCAGCGCTCCGTCTCCGCGGCTATTTCCGCCGCCTGCTGGTCGAAGAAGGTGGTCTCGGGAACCTCCGGCACCTCGATCTCGAAGGCGACCGCGCGGATGCGCTTCGGCTCGGTCCCGCGCAGCAGCAAGCCCTCGTGGATCGAGGGCAGATGGTTGGGGACCAGCGCCTTGGCGTCGGCGGCGGCGATCTGGGCGATGAAGAGGTTGCGCGAGCGCCCGCTCCGGTTCGCCGCGGAGCCGTGCAGGACGCGGGAATGCATGAAACAGACGCTGCCCGGCGCGCCCTGATGGCTGACCGCCCGGGCCTCGGCGGCGGCCGCGATCTCCGGCGCGACGGCACCGGTGAAGCGGCCCCTTTGCCAGAGCGAGTGGATCGGCCCCCGGTGCGAGCCCGGCACGGTTCGCAGCGGGCCGTTCTCGGCCGTCACCTCATCGAGGAAAACCAGGCAGGCGACCATGTCGTCATTGGTATGCGGATCGAAGGCGAAATCCTGATGCCAGCCGACCTCGGTGCCGGAGCCCGGAAGCTTGCAGTTGATTTTGGAGTGATGCAGCCGCAGGTCCGGGCCGATCAGATCGGCCAGCATCTCGATCATCGCCGAGCCGGTCAGCAGCGCCAGATAGGCGTCCGACACTTCCGTCGGCGACTGCACCCGGCGCAAGGCCGGCCGGTCCGCCGCATGGCCCGGCTGTACGTCGAAGCGCGGGCGTCCGTCCAGAGTCTCGCCGAACGGGCCGGCGTGGCGGCGGCTCTCCTCGATCCAGCTTTCAAGGTCGGCGTTGAGCCGGGCGATTTCTGCTTCCGGAACAACGCCGGCCACTGTCAGGCACCCGGTCTCCCGGAATTCCGCGACTTGTTCCTCTGTCAGAGCGTTGGGCACGGCGGGCCTTTTGATCTCGATGACACGGTCGATCCTAGGCGCGCCAATGACGGCTGGGCAAGGTTCCGCTGTCCGTATCCCCGGCGGAGGCCGGGGCCGATGCCTGAAGCGGTTGCGGGTGACCGGTGGGGGAGCAATTTCACGGATCTCTGAAAATGCTTCGCTATCCGTCGCGATGACGGGCCTCAGGCGTCGACCCCGACCTACGTCGGGGATACGGGTCAACAACGGACAATTCCTTCGCCCTCCGCCGAACATCCGTATCGCGAAACGAGGTTTGCCGCATCCGCGCGTGGAGGGTATTTTCGGGCCGTCCGCTCTGGAGTTCCGCGCATGGCCGATTCCCGTCACACCGTTGGAGACACCGCGCTCGCCCGCCGCCTCGGCGCCGAGATCGAGGGCGAGGTGCTGTTCGACGCGTTCAGCCGTGGACGCTATTCCACCGATGCCTCGATCTATCAGGTGGAGCCGGTGGGCGTGGTCATTCCCAGAACCGAGTCGGATCTTGTCCGCGCCGTGGAAATCGCCGTCGATGCCGGTGTGCCGGTGCTGCCCCGCGGTGGCGGGACCAGCCAGTGCGGCCAGACGGTGAACGAGGCGGTCGTGATCGACTGCTCGCCGCATCTGAACCGGGTGCTGGATTTCGATGCCGAGGCGCGGCGCATCAGGGTTCAGCCCGGCATGGTGCTGGATCACCTGAACGCCTATCTGAAGCCCCACGGCCTGTTCTTTCCGGTGGATATCTCGACCGCGTCCCGGGCGACGATCGGCGGGATGACGGCGAACAATTCCTGTGGCGCGCGCTCGATCCATTACGGAATCATGGTGGACAACGTCACCGCCATCGACGCCATGCTGCCAACGGGGGAACATCTGAACTTCGGCATGGTGCCGGGCAATCTCGGCGGGCTCGGCGCCGCGCCCCGCTATGCCTCGCTGGTGCAGAGCGTGCGCGACATCGCCGCGCGCGAGAAGGCGGAGCTGGCGGCCCGGTTCCCCAAGCTGAAGCGCCGGGTCGGCGGCTATAACCTGGATACGGTGGACGCATCGGGCCACAACATGGCGAGCCTGCTGGTCGGTTCCGAGGGGACTCTCGCGGCCTTCAAGTCGATCGAGCTGAAGCTGCACGAGATCCCCAAGCACCGGGTGACGGCGGTCTGCCATTTCCCGACCTTCT
>JAYOEU010000284.1:0-3441 GCA_038116915.1 Alphaproteobacteria bacterium | reverse complement strand
GGCCCTGCCTTGCGCCAGGGCGACGGGAATGGCGTAACGAGGCGTCGGCAAAGGCCGATGGACGGGCACCATTCACGGTTACCGGAATTACCTCAACCCGGCCGCGCCGCGCACGGTCAGTTGGACTTGGCGGGCTTTTCTCCAGCTTTTGCCTCGCCGGTCTTCGCTTTTTCGGCCTGTTCGGCTTCCCACTGCGCCTTCGCGGCGATTTTCTCGCGATGCACCTGTAGATAGCTGGCGGCAAGGCGGTCGCCGTTCCAGCGGCCCTTGGTCCACCATTCGACGGCCTTGTCGAGATCCTGCTCGATCCCGAAGCCGCCGGAATAGGCGAAGCCCAGCATCGCCTGGGAGAAGCCGTCACCGGCCTCGGCGCCCTTGCGGAACCAGTCGACGGCGGTCTCCATGTCGCCCTGGTTCTGGTAGATCTGGCCCATGGTCGCATAGGCGCGGGTGAAGCCGGCATCAATCGCCGCCTTGGCGTACTCGATCGCCTTTTGCTCGCTGCGCTCGACAATCGATCCCTGATTGTGCAGCAGACTGAGATAGATGAGGGCGCTGGCGT
Organism: Alphaproteobacteria bacterium; assembly: GCA_038116915.1. Classification (GTDB taxonomy): domain Bacteria; phylum Pseudomonadota; class Alphaproteobacteria; order Thalassobaculales; family Thalassobaculaceae; genus JADHLJ01. The sequence goes on along the minus strand of JAYOEU010000284.1, from coordinate 2,879 downwards.
CCTTGGCCTCGCGCGCGGCGCGTTCCAGAAGCGCGATGCCTTCCTTGGCCTGCCCGTCATTCGCCGCGCCCTTGTTCAGCCCCAGCACCTGCATGGCGTAGGTGACCATCGCCTCGCCGTTGCCGTCCGAGATCAGACCGCGCAGAACCTCATGGGTGCGTTTCGGGTTTTCCGGGCCGACGCCGCCGGGCAGGAATTCCAGCGCCGCCTGGATGCGCGCCGAGGGATCGTCCGATTTCAAGGTCTGGATCAGCAGCAGCCAGGCCCCCTCGTCATTCTTTTCCAGATGCTGGCCCTTGCCCATGTAGCGGGCCGCCAGCACCATCGCCGGGGGATGGCCGAGATTGGCCGCCGTCTCGATGAGTTTCACGCCGGCCGGCGTGTCGCCGGTCGAGAACAGCGCGTAGGCGCCGTTCACCAGCACCTCTCCGTCCTTCGGCGCCGCCTTGCGGGCGGCGGAGCAGATCTCGTCCGCCTTCTCGGCGGCGTGGCGCACCTTGGCCTTTTCCTCGTCGGGGGCCTGCGGGTCGGTGGCGCGGATCCACAGCCGCGCCTGTTCCAGATGCGCCGCGCATTCCTTGGCGAGATCCTGGGCCGAGGCCGATCCGGCGGCAAGGAACGTGACGGCCGCGATGGACAAGGCGATCGCGATCCGCGGTCCGGTCCCACGGATTGAACGGGTTCGAGCCAGCATCGTTACGCCTCCATTGCCTCGGACAGGTGCAGGTTATACCGGTTTTTCCGCGACGCGGTCTTAACGAGTCCGCGATGGATAGCCGATCAGGGGGGCCGCCGTCCATGCCGGGATGGCGTCGCGGACGCAAAGCGGTATTCTAGAGTTCTCGAATCGCGGGCCCGATTGTCCCGCCGCCCAGGAGGTTCCGATCATGGCGCAGATCCGAATTCCGGCCACCTATATGCGCGGCGGCTCGTCCAAGGGGGTGTTCTTTCATGACCGTGACCTGCCCGGGGACCCGGAGGTGCGGGACCGGATTTTCCTGAAGACCATCGGCAGTCCGGATCCCTATGGCCGCCAGCTGAACGGCATGGGCGGCGGGGTCTCCTCGGTCTCCAAGGCGGTGATCATCGGCAAGCCGAGCCGGCCGGACGCCGATCTCGACTATACCTTCGCCCAGGTCGCGGTCGGTCAGCCGAAGGTCGACTATGCCTCGAACTGCGGCAATCTCTCTTCCGCCGTCGGCCCGTTCGCGATCGATACCGGCCTGATGGCCAACAGCCTGATCGCCCCCGGACCCGACAGCCGGCAGGTGATGATCCACAACACCAATTCGGGCAAGCTGATCCGCTCCACCGTGCCGCTCGAGGACGGCCTGGCCCGGGTCGAGGGGGATTTCGAGATCCCCGGGGTCGGCGGCACCGGGGCCAAGATCCGGCTCGACTTCCTGGATCCCGGCGGCACCACCACCGGGGCGCTGCTGCCGACCGGCAATCCGGTCGACACGGTGACGGTGGAGGGAGCCGGCGTGTTTGAGATGTCGATGGTGGATTCGAGCGTCCCCTGCGTCTTCCTGGATGCCGCGCGCTTCGGGCTCGACGGTTCGGAAAGCGTCGCCGATCTCGAGGCCCGCTCGGAACTGATGGATCTGGTGGAGCGCGTGCGCTGTGTCGCGGCGGTTCATATGGGCCTCGCCAGAACCCCGGAAGAGGCGCCGGGGACCGCTCCCAAGCTTGGCCTGGTGGCGCGGCCCCGGGCGTACAAGACCCTCGCCGGAACCGTGATCGAGCCGGACGCGGCGGATCTCGCGGCGCGGATCTGGTCGATGGGACAGGTGCACCGGGTGCTCCCGCTTACCGGCGCCATGTGCCTCGCCGTCGCCTGCCGGATTCCGGGAACCGTCTGCCACACCCTGATGCGGGGCGGCAAGGGCGATGTGCGGCTCGCCAATCCGTCGGGCGTGCTGCCGCTGGACGCGCGGGTCGAGGTGGGGAACGAACGGGTCACCGCCGTGCAGGTCACCGCCTACCGGACCGCGCGCACCCTCATGGAAGGCAACGTGCTGATCCCGCCGCCGGGCTGAGGGGCGCGCGGCGCTGCCTGTCGCTGGGCTCTTGCCCCTCCCTCCGGTTGCGCTTATCAAGGCGCCGGAAATTCCGATCCCCGGGGAGGGCCGTTCATGTATGTGGTTACCGTTGAGTTCGCCGTGAAACCCGGCTCCGTCGCGGCGTTTCGGCCGGCGATGCTGAAGAACGCCAAGGCCAGCCTCGAGGATGAGCCGGGCTGCCGGCAGTTCGACGTCTGCTTCAACAAGGATAATCCGGGCCTCTGCTTCCTCTACGAGGTCTATGACGACCGGGCGGCGTTCGACGCGCATCTCGGCATGGCGCATTTCAAGTCCTTCGACGCCGAGGTGGCGCCGATGCTGGACAGCAAGGTGGTCAAGACCTGGGAACTGGTTCAGGGCACGGTGCTTCGATGAGCGTCAATTCCGCGTTCCGGATCAGCGTGCTTCCCGGCGACGGCATCGGCGCCGAGGTGATCGATCCGACGATCGACATTCTGAAGCGGCTGGAGACCGAGATCGGCGGCTTCGCGCTCAGCTACGGCCATGAGAAGGCCGGCGCCGCGCACTACGTCGAGACCGGCACCGCGCTTCCCGAAGAGGCGATGAAGCGGGCGTCGGAAGCCGATGCGATCCTGCTCGGCGCCATGGGCATGCCGGACATCCGCTATCCCGACGGCCGCGAGATCGCCCCGCAGCTTGACCTGCGCGAGGAGTTCGAGCTGTTCGCCGGAGTGCGCCCGGTGAAGACCTGGCCCGGCATGACCGTGCCGCTGGCCGACCCGCGCGCCCAAAGCCTCGACTTCGTGCTGATCCGCGAGAGCACCGAGGGGATCTTCGCCGGCCGCGGCAAGACCC
>JAYOEU010000283.1:0-3448 GCA_038116915.1 Alphaproteobacteria bacterium | reverse complement strand
CTTGTTGTCCGCCGCCATCTCGCGCTCGCCCTGGAACACGCGGATGGTCACCGCGGTCTGATTGTCCTCGGCGGTCGAGAAGACCTGGCTCTTCTTGGTCGGGATGGTCGTGTTGCGGTCGATCAGGCGGGTAAACACGCCGCCCAGGGTTTCGATGCCCAGCGACAGCGGCGTGACGTCCAGCAGGAGAACGTCCTTGACGTCGCCCTTCAGCACGCCGGCCTGAATGGCGGCGCCGATCGCCACCACCTCGTCGGGATTGACGCCGCGATGCGGATCACGGCCGAAGAAACTCTTCACCGTATCGATGATCTTCGGCATGCGGGTCATGCCGCCGACAAGAATCACCTCATCGATTTCGCCGGCGCTCAGGCCGGCATCCTTCAGGGCCGACTTGCAGGGACCGACGGTGCGCTGCACCAGATCTTCGACCAGTGCCTCGAGCTTGGCGCGGGTCAGCTTGATGTTGAGATGCTTCGGTCCGGTCTGATCGGCGGTGATGAACGGCAGGTTCACCTCGGTCTGCATTGCCGACGACAATTCGATCTTGGCCTTTTCGGCGGCTTCCTTGAGCCGCTGCAACGCCAGCTTGTCGTTGCGCAGATCGATTGCGTTCTCTTTCTTGAACTCGTCGGCGAGATAATCGATCACCCGATGATCGAAATCCTCACCGCCGAGGAAGGTATCGCCGTTCGTCGACTTGACCTCGAAAACTCCGTCGCCGATCTCCAGGATCGACACATCGAAGGTGCCGCCGCCAAGGTCGTACACCGCGATGATGCCGGTATTCTTCTTGTCCAGACCATAGGCAAGCGCGGCGGCCGTGGGCTCGTTGATGATCCGCAGCACGTCCAGGCCGGCGATCTTGCCGGCGTCCTTGGTTGCCTGGCGCTGAGCGTCATTGAAATAGGCGGGAACCGTGATCACCGCCTGATCGACGGTATCGCCGAGAAACGCCTCGGCATCCTCCTTGAGCTTGCGCAGGGTGAAGCTGGAAATCTGGCTCGGGCTGTATTTCTCGCCGCGCGCCTCGACCCAGGCGTCCCCGTTCTCACCGGGAACGACCTTGTACGGCATCAGGTCCGAGAACTTCTTGGCATGTTCGTCATCGCGCCGGCGCCCGATCAGGCGCTTGATGGCGAACAGCGTGTTTTCCGGATTGGTCACTGCCTGGCGCTTGGCGGATTGACCGACCAGCCGCTCGCCTCCTTCGGTGAACGCGATCATCGACGGCGTCGTGCGCTGTCCTTCCGCGTTTTCGATTACCTTGGCGTCAGAGCCATCCATAAAGGCGACGCAGGAATTCGTCGTCCCGAGATCGATACCGATTACCTTGGCCATTTAACCCTCTTTCGATCAGCAAATGGGTCCGGCCTTTGAAGCACCGCGCCCATTCCCGGTTAGCATGTGTGACTTTCTAGGGGCTATATAGGGGGGTGACCCAAAGCCTGCAAGCACGGGCCGCGTGATATTTGCGGATAAGGCGCGCGTTTCGGATAGCGCTTTACGATCCAAGTCCTCATATTCCGGGACATGATTGTTTCCGCAAGCTACCGAACGGATATTCCGGCATTTCACGCCGAGTGGTTCAGCCGGCGTCTTGATGAGGGCTTCTGCACCGTCCGAAACCCCTATTCGGGCAAAGTCGGGCGGATCGCGCTGGATGCGGACGCGGTAAGCGGGTTCGTTTTCTGGACCCGCAGGCTCGGCCCATTCATGACCACCCTCCAGCGGCTCTCGGATCGGGGCACGCCCTTCGTCGTTCAGTTCACGGTCACCGGCTATCCCCGGCCCCTGGAAACTGCCGTCATGGATTGGCGCCGGGCCGCTGATGAAATTCACGAAACCGCATCTCGGTTCGGTCCCCGGGTGATCGTCTGGCGCTATGACCCGGTGTTCCTGAGCGATCTCACGCCTCCTTCGTTTCACGCCGACCGGGTCTCCGAATTGGCCGAAACACTCGCTGGAGCGACGGATGAAATGGTGCTGTCATTCGCCACCATCTATCGCAAAAGCCTCCGAAACATCGGCGCCGCCGCCGCGAGATACGGATTCGCCTGGCTTGATCCGGAAAGCAAGGAAAAGCGCGAGATCCTCTTACAGCTTGCGGCGATCTCCCAAGACCACGGAATCCGGGCGACCCTGTGCTCGCAGCCCGATCTACTCGCGCCGCCTCTTGGCGCGGCACGGTGCATCGATGCCGAACGCCTGTCGGATATCGCCGGCTTCCACATCAATGCGGGGACCAAGGGCAACCGCCCAGGCTGTCTGTGCGCACAGTCACGTGATATCGGCGCGTACGACACATGCTCGCATGGCTGTGTCTACTGCTATGCGGTTTCGTCGCGGGAAGCCGCGAAACGCCGGATCAGAGATCTCGGACCAAGCGATGAGGGCCTGCATCCGCCCGCCGGAAACATGGCGACCCGATAGTCAGGCAGTTGTGTCCAGGTGCTCCGGAACGTCCCCGGCCGGGGCCTTGGCGACACCGACCATTGCGGGGCGCAGGATACGGTCTTCGATCGCGTAGCCGGGCTGAAGGACCTGAACGACGGTTCCCGCCTCCTGACCGGACCCCTCAACCTCGAACATGGCCTGATGGAAGTTGTAGTCGAACTTCTCGCCCATCGGATCGATCTTGCGAATCCCGTTCTTTTCGAACGCCGTCAGCAATTCCCGTTCGGTCATCTCAACGCCGACGATAAGGTTGCGCACGGAATCGTCCACGCCGTCCATGTTCTCGGGGCCCGAATCAAGCGCACGCCGCAGATTGTCGGCGGCGGACAGCAGTTCCTTGGCGAAATTGCTGATGCCGAACTTGCGGATCTGTTCACGCTCGCGATCGGCGCGCTTGCGCACATTCTCCTGCTCGGCGACCGCGCGGAGAAGCTGGTCCTTGAGGTCCGCAACCTGGGCTTCCAGCTCGGCTTCACGGGTAAGCTCCCCCGCCGCGGCATTCGCAAGGTCTTCCATCGATCCCGCGACGTCGCCAGCGTCCTCCGCTTCCGGCTTCCGGGACTCAACGGGTTGCTGATCTTTTTCGGACATCTTTGGTCTCTACTCGCCCTGGTGGTTCACATTTGGCCTCTGATGTAAGCGATCTGGCCGCGTTTGCAAACGCCGTATCGCAGAAATCCGGAAACAGCCTGCGGCGGGCCGCTCAATCCAGCAGTTGGCCAACCAGTTTGGAGGTATAGTCGACCATCGGAATGATCCGGGCGTAGTTCATCCGCGTCGGCCCGATCACCCCGAGTGCCCCGACCACCCGGCGGCGCTGGTCATGGTACGGCGCGATGATCATCGAGCAGCCGGTATGATCGAAAAGCTGGTTCTCGGAGCCGATGAAGATTTGAACGCCGTCCGCGTCGCCGGTCGCGTCCAGCAGACGCATCATTGATTCCTTCCGCTCCAACGCCTCGAACAACACCCGAATACGCTCCAGATCCTC
>JAYOEU010000282.1:0-3542 GCA_038116915.1 Alphaproteobacteria bacterium | reverse complement strand
TCGATATATTGGCGTCCCCTAGGGGACTCGAACCCCTGTTTTCGCCGTGAGAGGGTTATAATTGGCATAATTGGGAACGCTAGCGAACGCACGAAACCCTATTAATAACTGATATTATGTATCTTTCTGACCTTGCGCGTTCCCCGTTGTCCGCCCATGTATATTAGGGAAAAGTTGGGGAAGTTGGAAAGGCCTCGAAATGGCGCGGACGGTCAAGAATTCAAACCTTCACTCACGGGAAGCGCGCAGACGCCTTCCGGCCCAGAAAAAGCCTCACTACATGCTGCTCGATCAGGGCCAGCACCTTGGCTATTACAAGGGCGCTCGCGGCGGCACCTGGCTTGCGAGGTGCTTTGTCGGCGACGGGCGCTACAAGGAAACCCGGATCGCCATCGCCGACGACAAGGCCGATGCCGATGGCGTGACCGTCCTGTCGTTCAGCGATGCACAGAAGGCCGCCCGTGTCTGGTGTACGGACCAGCTCCGCATGCTCGACGGTCTGGAACCCGCTGCAACCGGTCCTTACACCGTTCGCGACGCCATTGCCGATTACCTGACGTGGTACGAGGGGCGCGGCGGCAAGAGCCATGGCGCAACCAAGAACGTGGCGGACGTCCACATTCTGCCTACGCTTGGCGACATTCGGCTCGACCGGCTGACGCCCAAGAAAATCCGGGACTGGCATCATGAAATCGCCCGCAGCCCCGCAAGGGTCCGGCGCGGGCGCGATGGCGCGGTCAACCACAGGGAACGTAAAGAGCCCCGGCAACGGCAGGCAACCGCGAACCGTATCCTGACGGTCCTGAAAGCCGCGCTCAATCATGCGTGGCGGGAAGGCAAGACGGCGAGCGATGAAGCATGGCGGCGCGTACGGCCGTTCCAGAGCGTCGATGCCCCGGTCGTACGCTATTTGTCGGCAGCCGAGTGCAAGCGGCTTGTGAACGCGGCCAGCGAGAAATTCCGGCCGCTGATCCGCGCCGCCCTCTTCACCGGCTGCCGATACGGGGAACTCGCCGCGCTCGACGTATCGGACTTCAACCCCGATACCGACACTCTGACAATCCGCACCAGCAAATCCGGCAAGCCGCGCCACGTTGTCCTGACCGACGAAGGGCGGGACTTTTTCGCGGCCCAGACCGCAGGGCGCGAAGGCACCGCGCCAATGTTCGAACGCGCGGACGGCAAACGCTGGAAGCCTTCGCAGCAACAGCGCCCGCTGGCAGATGCCTGCAAGAACGGCAAGATTACGCCCGCGATTTCATTCCACGTCCTGCGCCATACCCATGGCAGCCTTCTGGCGATGCAGGGCGTTCCCATGCCGGTCATCGCGCGGCAGCTTGGACACGCGGACACGCGGATGACGGAAAAACACTACGCCCTCCTGTCGCCGGATTACGTGGCCGATACCATCCGGGCGCATTTCCCGAAGCTGGGAATTGGTGAGCAATCCAAGGTCGCCCATTTTTAGTGAGGCAGGCCAATTTCCGTACCGAAGAGTATCCACGGACGGCCAGAATAGAGACAAAATCTATTTATTTTCAATAAGTTATGATTTCCCTATGTTTTGCATCGTCCCGGGGCGTGTGTTATCCACAGCAGAGTTCCGGTTTCGTTCTAGCTTATCCCCGTGATTCTCGTAATCCGTATGCTGACGTGACAGGATTGCAGCGCATATATTGGAGTGGAAGCCGGTTCCGGCACAACATCTGGAGGTTGCGTGAACAAACAGCTCGAAACACTGCCCGAATTCTGCGGGCGTCATTCCATCAGCCGCACGGCCGCTTATCGCGAAATTGGCGAGGGCCGGTTGCGGGTTACGAAAGTCGGACGGCGGACATTGATCGCCAGGTCCGATGCGGAGGCTTGGCTTGAACGCCTCCGCAAAGCGTCGGCCGTTTCATGACCGACAAAAGAAAGCCCGGCCGCTGGTGCAACAGCGGTCGGGCGAATTTCGTCCAATCCCCCTGATTTTATATGAGGTTTGAACAATGGCTAACGTAATACGCCTGCTTCCCCATTGCAACGCTGTCGCTACTTCGTCAGGCATTGACGACCGGCCCCAAAAGCCGCGTTACCAACTTCCATACGCAGCATGCCATATCCGCCGCCGCTGGCCGTCATTGTCGCCATCGGTTGCTCGGCTCTACGCCGAGCAGGCCGGGCTGGGAGGCGTGGAATGAGCAGGGCAACGGACTCCTTCACCATCGGTATTCCAGCCGGAACCGGTACGATGCAGGTCTCGGTCTGCGGCCGGGACGCCTGGGCGCTGCGCGAATTGATTGCGGCCGGTCCAAAGGGCTGTACGCCTATCGACAATCCCGCGCCGCGATGGTCTGCCTATGTCCACAAGCTGCGGAGGAACGGCTTGCAGATCGAGACGATCCACGAAAAGCACGGCGGCGACTTTCCCGGCCTTCATGCCCGCTACGTTCTGCGGACACCGATTCATCTCGGATCGGGAGGCGGCGAATAATGGCGCGGGGGAACTACGCGAAAGGAGGGGCCGGGCGTTCCGGCCTCTCCGTCCCTTCCGAACAGTGGGATGGAAAATCACGACTGCGGCTCGGCCTCGGCTGGTCTCTCTCGGACGATGGCCTGCAATGGGTCGTATCGACAGCGCGAAATCACAAAGGCGCGGTCAAGTGGCAGCCCGTCGCCTTCGTCCGGTCGAATTCTGACGTTCTGAGGCGCGTTCTCCGCGAAGCGGGTGCAGAGCTAAGCCCGGACGGCGAACGCGCCCTGAACGCCTTGCCGGCCACCTATCGGCAATGGCGGGAGGCGCTCGATGTCTAGGCCCAATAAAAAGGGGCGCTCAGATGCGAACGCCTTTATCAAACTTCATCGCGGAGTAACTAGATCAGCGGCGTGGCAACAACTGTCTTGTGAAGCAAAGTGCTTGGTACTGCTCGTGTGGGAACGCCACAACGGATCAAACAACGGATGTATTCCGCTGAGTCACAGAGAGGCCCGTTCCGCACTTCGAGTCGGAAACGATAAAACGGCCAAAGCCTTCAAGCAGGCTGAAAGCCACGGTTTTCTCATCCCCCATTCGAAAGGGGCTTTCGACTGGAAGCTGGGTGCCGGTCAGGGCCGCGCTACCGAATGGGAGATAACAACGGAACCTTGCGACGGAAAACCCGCCAAGGGCGATTATCGCAAATGGTCGAATGATAATACGGCTCCCGGTGCAGGAGCCGCTGGTACCCGCATCAGGAACCGTTCCGAAAAGAAAATAGCTTCATACGTTCCTGATGGTACCGAATGCAGGAGCCGATTTGACCGATTCCAGCGCTCTAACGGCTCCTGATGCCGGAACACTTCTAATATACCATACCCTCCTTGAATGAAGTGATTGATGACCAGCAAACGAAGCGCCTTGATCTCCTTACACTTACGGCCTCCTCGGCGGGGCTGGCGCGCTTGTGCGCGCCTTCCTCTGACGGTTCACCCGGAACGTCGTTCCGGTAAGGTCGCCCTGATTTTCCGGTAAGGTCGCCTTTATTTTCCGGTAAGCGGCAATAAAGGATTCCCCGAGCCTGTTC
>JAYOEU010000281.1:0-3582 GCA_038116915.1 Alphaproteobacteria bacterium | reverse complement strand
CCGTCGGGCCGCGCCCGGGCGCGCACCAGACCGGTCTTGAAGGCAATGTGCGGATCCGTGGCCGCCGGTACCGGTTCCGCCGGCATGGCGCGCAGGAGGCCGAGGGAGTGGGCCAGCCGGTAGCCGCGTGCCGTCGGCCCGTCCGGAAGCACCAGACCGTCCTCGATCAATCCACCGTCGCGCGTCAATCGGCCGATCAGACGCTGACCGCTCCTGATCCGCGCCAGCAGGTTCCCGGCGGAGCTATCGGTGCCGAGTCCGATCGCCTGCAACGCCTTGTCGACCAACGCCACGTCCTCGGGGGCGTTCCGCCCGCCGGCGCCGACGGATCCGGAAAGCCTCGGCAGATCATGTTCGGTTGCGGCAGTGCCGATGCTGGAATTCGGCCGTCGAGGTTCGAGAATTCCCATCGCGTTCCCTCCTTGAGCGAGGCGTCCACTTTCCGGCCGATGGGCTTCCGTTTCGGACACCAATAGCGGGAGACACCTTTTTTCCTCAAATGGGACCGTACTCTCTCAAAAGTAGTATAGTCAAATAGTTACACTAAAATAGTGTCATTTCGCTTTTTCGACGTTCAGGCCAGCGGCGCGAAAACGCGCCGGATCAATGCCGAGAACTGGGTCCGCTCGGTGATGGAAATCTGCCGCGCCTTGTCTTCCGACCAGCCGTAGAACTCCGTGGTTCCGAAGCGGTCCTTGAAGCGTTGCTTGTAAGATGCGATCGGATTCTTCTCGTGACGGCGGCGGTCGTAATCGTCGAGCGCGGCTTCCAGGCCGCTGTCGTCGTAGCGGTCGGTGTGGACCGTCGCCGACATGGGCAGGCGAACGCTGACGGCCGGATCGTCCGTGGGATAGCCGACGCAGAGACCGGCGACGGGGAACACCCGGTCCGGCAGCCCGGCGACGCGCACCACCGTGTCGGCGATCTCGCGGACGGCGCTGACAGGACAACAGCCGAGGCCGGCAGCCTCGGCGGCGGTGATGAAATTCTGCATGACGAGCGCGGCATCGACGGCGGCGTTCATGAAGGCGTCGACGGTGTCGTGCGCGAACGGCTTGCCGCGCAGTTCGCACATCCGCCGCGCCCGGCGGCCGTCGCCGCAGAACAGCAGGAACACGGGCGCCTGCTTGATCCACGGCATGGACGGGGTGCCGTCGGCAATCTCGTCGGCGCCGGCCTTGTCCTTCATGTGGATGATCGCGACCTGTTGCAGGTCGGATTTCTGCGGCGCCGATAGCGCGCAGGCGAACAGCACCTCCAGCAGATCGTCGGCGACCGGATCGGGCCGGTAGGCGCGGCGCGAGCGGTGGCCGAGGATCACCGCCTGGGCGCCCTCCGCCGGCCTGGCGGCGGCGACGTCGACGGGCGTGGCGAAACGGGCAGAGATCAGGTCCGCGAGGGTCTTGCTCATGCTTGAAATCTCCTTCAGCCGAAAGGTCGGGATGCGGCCGGGCGGCTATTACCCGTTATTTCCGGGCCGCGTTGATGGCGCCGAAGACGACCATGCCCAGCATGATCGCCGGAAAGACGATGGCCGGGTGGCCGTCGATGGCGGCGACTGCGGCGCTCGAAAGTCCCCCCGCCGTCATCTGCGTCGCGCCGAGGAGTGCCGTCGCCGCGCCGGCCCGTTCCTTGAAGGGGCCGAGGGCGCCGGCGACGCCGACCGACAGCACGATGCCGAGGGCAAATCCGTAGGCCATCATCGGCAGCGTGAAATTGACGACGGTGGCCTTGCCGGCGAGGCCCACCGCGAGCATGAAGATCACGGCGAGGGCCATGGCGACGGAGCCGAGCGTGGCGACCCGCGCCGGATCCTGGACCCGTTCCGAGAACCGCGTGACGGCGATGCCGCCCAATATGTACGAGCCCGAATGCGCCAGCGCGATCAGGCCGAACTCGGGCGGCGTCAGGCCGAGGTGGTCGATCATCAGCGCCGGGCCGCCGGCGTGAAAGGCGTAGAGTGCGCCCAGCGTCAGCGCGTTGGTGCCGGCGAAGCGGCGGAACGTGCGCTCGCGGACGATGGCGAGATAGCCGCCGAGAATGGCCGACGGTGTCACCGGCCGGTCGGACGGCGCGGCGGTTTCCGGGATGTACGCCCAGGCCAGGGTGAGGATCACCAGGCCGGCGACGGCGGTGGCGCCCATGCTGGCCTGCCAGCCGTAGGCGTTCTGCAGAAAGCCGCCGACGATGGGGGACAGGCCCGGCACGAAGCCCATGGCGAGCGTGATCATGCCGAGGATGCGGATCAGCTGCCGGCCCTCGAACAGGTCGCGGGCGATGGCCCGCGCGATGACGAAGCCGGCGGCGGCGCCGAGACCCTGAATGGTGCGCGCCGTCAGCAGCGCGCCGAAGGATTCCGTCAGCATCGCGGCGACGCCGAGCAGCGTATAGAGGATCAACCCCGGCAGCAGGATACGCCGCCGTCCGAACCGGTCGGAGATGGGCCCGACGATCAATTGCCCGACGGAAAAGCCGATCAGGAACATCGACAGCACGAGGCGCTCGGCGCCCGGCTCCGGCGCCAGCTCGCGCCCCAGCGCCGGCAGGGACGGCAGCACGATGTTGATGGCGAGCTGGCCGAGCGTGCCCAGCGTCATCAACAGCAGAATGACGATGAGCGCGGGTTTGGCTGGCGGCGGTTGGTCTGGCACGGGGCGGCCTTGTCCCTGGCGCCGCCCGGGTGGCGACGGCGCATGATGCCCGGAGGACCGCCGCCGGGCAAGGCGCGGAACCGCGCGAAAACCGGGCGAAATCGGGCCCGTCGCGGTTGACGCTACCGGGGCGGACGCGTATTTTCCGCCGGTCGTCGGGGGCCTCCCCGGCGGACCCTGCGGAGGGGTGGCCGAGAGGCTGAAGGCGGCGGTTTGCTAAACCGTTATACGAGGAAACTTGTATCGTGGGTTCGAATCCCATCCCCTCCGCCAGATTTTTTATACAGCCCATTGAAAACAATATGTTTTCGTGGGCTGTATTTATTTTGGGGTACAGAATGGGGTACAAATTCGAGCGATCTCTCGAATGCCTTCCCCCTTAAATCATCCTGCCCATAGCTAATCGAGAACCAGGGAGCATGCGGTAGTGCGGACCGAGCGAGTGACTGAGGGCTAAGGTAGCTTATTACGCGTAGCGCAGCGCAGCGTAATAAGCGTTAGTCCAAAGGAGCGAGCGAGGGAGAGCACTACAGGCATGCTCCCGGAAATAAAGATAACTCGCCCTATAAAAATCGAATACCAAGAACCGGATAAATCGGACCTTTACGCTGGTTCAATGGGGAACGTCCGCTGTCCGGATTTAAGCAGCCATTATTATAGATTCCCGTGCGGGTCAGCCTTTCGTCACAACCGGACTGGTCGTGAATGAGATTCAATTATTTTACTATTCCGATGGAAAAAGCAGTCAATTGTCATTGCATTGTCTAGGTTTAACGCGCCGCGGCAATACGAGACATAGTGCTCGTTTGCTGCGAACAATCATGGCCTTACCTCCGTAGATGAAGTTATCATCCTCTCGTAAAAAGCCCCCATGAAGTGACCTGATCGACATTTTGTACCGGGTTGATTGTTAGTCTATTGCATGAGTCGG
>JAYOEU010000280.1:0-3587 GCA_038116915.1 Alphaproteobacteria bacterium | reverse complement strand
AGGATTCGGTCAAGGATGCCGCGCTCAACCTGCTGCGGTTCTTCGAGGATGAAAGTTGCGGGCAATGCTCGCCCTGCCGGGTCGGCACTGAGAAGGCGGTGAAACTGATGATGCGGGAGCGCTGGGACACGGCGCTGCTTGGGGAATTGTCCGCCGCCATGCGCGACGCCTCGATCTGCGGGCTCGGACAGGCGGCCAGCAACCCGCTCGCCGCGGTGATGAGGTTCTTTCCCGATGAGATTTGAACTTGCAGTTAGTTTCAGGGACGGACGCGAGGATCGCAATGGGCTGCGTCGCCCTGGCGAAGGCCAGGGCTTTTGCCGCATTCCTCTGGTGGCGAAAGTTCGTTGTTCGCCCGGCTCCGATTACCGGATTGCCGGCTTGAGTGGCAGGAACCCTGGCCTTCGCCAGGGCGACGGAAGACGAAGGATCGACCAGGATGAATCGCGACCCATGCTGGCGCTGGAGATACGGACATGACCGACAGGATCACCTTCGAACTAGACGGCAAATCGGTCACCGCCGCGCCCGGCGAGACGATCTGGCAGGTCGCGGACCGGATGGGAACCGAGATCCCGCATCTCTGCTACAAGCCCGCCGACAGCTATCGCGCCGACGGCAACTGCCGGGCCTGCATGGTCGAGATCGAGGGAGAGCGCACCCTTGCCGCCTCGTGCATTCGTCAGCCGGCCGAGGGCATGAAGGTGAAAATCGCGTCCGAGCGGGCCAAGGCCTCGCGCAGGATGGTCATGGAGCTTCTGGTCACCGATCAGCCGGCGAAGGCCGAGGCGCACGACCCGGCCTCAACGCTCTGGCGATTTGCCGACGGCATGGAACTCGCCGACAGCCGCTTTCCGGTGCATGAACGCCCGACGGCGGATTCGAGCCACCCGGCCATCGCGGTGAACATGGATGCCTGCATCCAATGCGGGCTCTGTGTCAGGGCGTGCCGCGAGGTGCAGGTCAATGACGTGATCGGCATGGCGGGACGCGGCCCCGGCGCGCAAATCGTCTTCGATCTCGGCGACGACATGGGCGACAGCACCTGCGTCGGCTGCGGCGAATGCGTGCAGGCCTGTCCGACCGGGGCGCTGATGCCCAAGAACGCGCTCAACGAGGCCGGCGTCTTCGCCAACGCGCCGGACCGCGCCGTCGACAGTCTTTGCCCCTACTGCGGGGTCGGGTGTCAGCTCACCTTCAACGTCAAGCAGGAGAAGATCATCTCGGTCGACGGCCGCGCCGGCCCGGCGAACCGCAGCCGGCTCTGCGTCAAAGGCCGCTACGGCTTCGACTATGTCCACAACCCGGAGCGGCTCACCGTCCCGCTGATCCGCCGCGAGGATGTGCCGAAATCCGCCTCGCTGCCCATGGACCCAGCGAACCCCTTCACCCATTTCCGCGAGGCGAGCTGGGAGGAGGCGCTGGACCGCGCGGCCTCTGGCCTGAAGACCATCCGCGAGCGCGACGGTGGGGCCGCGCTGTCCGGTTTCGGGTCGGCCAAGGGCTCAAACGAGGAAGCCTATCTAGTGCAGAAACTGGTCCGCACCGGTTTCGGCACCAACAATGTCGACCATTGCACGCGGCTCTGCCACGCTTCCTCGGTGGCGGCGCTGATGGAAACCATCGGATCGGGGGCGGTGACCGCGCCCTTCGCCGAGGCGACGAACGCCGATGTTATCATCGTGATCGGCGCCAATCCGACGGTGAACCACCCGGTGGCCGCCACTTTTATCAAGAACGCGGCCAAGGCCGGCTCCATCCTCATAGTCATGGACCCGCGCGGGCAGGCGCTCTCCCGGCACGCGACCCACATGATCCAGTTCCGGCCGAGCTCGGATGTCGCGATGCTGAACGGGATGATCAACACGATCATCTCCGAGGGCCTTTATGACCGGCAATATGTCGAGGGCTTTACCGAGGGCTTCGAGGAGCTGAAGGCCCGCACCGCCGAGTTCACGCCGGAGCGCATGGCGCCGATCTGCGGGATTGAGGCCGACCGCATCCGCCAGATGGCCCGCACCTATGCCAATGCCGAGAGCGCGATCATCTTCTGGGGCATGGGCATCTCCCAGCATACCCACGGCACCGACAATGCGCGCTGTCTGATCTCGCTGGCGCTGATCTGCGGCCATGTCGGGCGGCCCGGCACCGGACTGCATCCGCTGCGTGGCCAGAACAACGTCCAGGGTGCCTCCGATGCCGGGCTTATCCCGATGTTCTATCCCGACTACAAGCCCGTCGGCGCCGAGGATCAGATCAAGCGCTGGGAGGAGTTCTGGGGGATGGAACTTGATCACGAACGCGGGCTCACGGTGGTCGAGATCACCAACGCCATCTACGAGGGCAAGATCAAGGGCTGCTACATCATGGGTGAAAATCCCGCGATGTCGGACCCGGATCAGAGCCATGCCCGCGCCGCGCTTGCGAAGCTGGAGCATCTGGTGGTGCAGGACATCTTCCTGACCGAGACCGCGGCCTTCGCCGATGTGGTTCTGCCGGCGACCGCGTTTCCGGAAAAGGACGGCACCTTCACCAATACCGACCGCCGGGTCCAGATGGGCCGCAAGGCCATCGACGCTCCGGGCGACGCGCGTCAGGACTGGTGGATCATCCAGGAGATCGCCAACCGCATCGGCCTCAATTGGACTTACGGAAGCGTCGCCGACGTCTTCGCCGAGATGCGGCAGATGATGCCCTCGCTGACCGGCATCACATGGGAGCGGCTGGAGCGCGAGAGCGCGGTGACCTATCCGTGCGACGACGAAAACTCAGAGGGCCGCTCGGTGATCTTCGGGGAAGGCTTTCCGACCGCCTCGGGCCGGGGCAAGCTGGTGCCGTGCGAGATCCTGCCGCCGGATGAAATGCCGGATGCCGACTTCCCGCTGGTCCTGACCACCGGCCGGGTGCTGGAGCACTGGCATACCGGGGCGATGACCAGGCGCGCCTCGGTGCTGGATACCATCGAGCCCGAGCCCTATGTCCATATCTCGCCGAGCGATCTTGCAAAAGCCGGCATCGCGCCGGGCGACAAGGTCCGCGTTGCCACGCGGCGGGGCGAGATCGAGCTTGCCGCCCGTAGCGACCGTGACGTGCCGGATGGCGTGGTGTTCATCCCGTTCTGCTATGTCGAGGCGCCGGCCAACATGCTTACCAACCCGGCGCTCGACCCATTCGGCAAGATTCCCGAACTGAAGTTCAGCGCCGCCCGGCTGGAGAAGGCGGGCGAGGCGGTGGCGGCGGAGTAGGGGGCATCGTTGATCGCCGCTTTGCTTCATTTACCATACCGATTCTGTCGCCCCGCACTTGATGCGGGGTCGAAGCCTGAGGCTTTGGACTGTGACGGATGGTTGAGCACGGCTACGGGAAATACCGCTTAGCTAGGATCAGCAAGGTGATCCCCCACGCGTCAGGGTGACGCGTCTCAGGCGTCGATCCCGCATCGAGTGCGGGATGACGGTGCGAAAACGGTTAGTCTTTCAATACGAACGGGAGACCAGTGGGTCAGGTCCGGGGATCCGGCCTTTTTTCAGACTAACCCCCGGCCCAACCCAAATCCGGCCGCCGACCGCGCCAGTCGGTGGCGGTCT
>JAYOEU010000279.1:0-3694 GCA_038116915.1 Alphaproteobacteria bacterium | reverse complement strand
GCCCGGCGATGCTGCGGACCGCCGGGGAATGCGCCGACGGGGTGCGCCTGCATCCTTTCAATACCCAGCGCCACATCGCCGAAAAATGCCTGCCGGAGGTCGTCGCCGGCCTCGAACGCACCGGCCGTTCCCGCGGGAACATCGAGGTCGTCGCCGGCGGCTTCCTTGCGACCGGCAAGGACGAGGAAGCTGTCGAGCGGATGAGCGACTATATCCGTTTTCGCATCGCGTTCTATTGTTCTACAAGAGCTTACTGGAATGTCTTGAAGTTGCATGACATGGAAGAACTGGGACTGAAGTTGCGGCCCTTTCCAGCCCAGAACCGCTGGGACGAGATGGCGGCGCAGATCCCGGACGATGTGTTGCGGCTATTCGCGATTGTCGGCACGCATGACCAGATCGCGGATCAGATCGCGGCGCGCTACGCCGGCCTGACGGACGCGATTTCATTCTTTATTCCCACCGATACCGAACCCGGACCGCTTGGCGAAATTGCCCAGGACGTGAGAAGGATCGCAACGCCGTTCCAGGACTACGCCACGGATTGGCCTCGCTCGGCCTGAACGAGCGCCGAGGCCGCTGGAATTGGCGGGAAACGCCAACTATCCTCAGACGCAGGCGGGCGGACACGCTTCCGCCACAAAACCGGAACAGGATACGGCATGAGCGCATCCGTCCTACGGGACCTCGCCTCCGCCTCCCTCGCCTTGCGCCAGCTTGCCGGCCATGCCGGTGCGGGAAGCGATGCCGATGCCGCGTCGGCCCGGTCGGCGCTTGCCGCGCTCTATCCCGAAGCAGCGGGCGCGATTCCACCATCCTCGGCCGGCACAAGGCAAGCCTATCTCGACGCAATCCGTTCCGCCGGCAACCGCATCGCCGGAGCGGCGGCGCGCCCGCTGGCCATGCATGGCCAGAACCGTTACCGCGAAGGCCGCTACCGGGACGCGGTCCACGCCTTGAGGCTCGCCCTGACGATCCAGCCCGACACGCCCGCCGCCAGCGCCCTGTTCGCGAGCGCCCTGGAACTGTCGCGGGCCCGGACCGGGTTTTCCGGCGCGGCGCGGCAAGCGGCAATCCTCGCCCCCTTGGATGCGACGGCGTGGAAATTGGCGATGCGGGCCTCCTTCGCGCTCGAAAGAATGGGGGAAGCCGCCGAACGGGCAAGGAAACACGTGCTTCTCGAACCCGGATCCTGGAATGGCTGGTTCATCCTCGCGCGCGCCAGATCCCGTGGCGGCCGCGCGGATCACGCGGTCGCCGCCCTCGGGCGAGCGACGGTATTGGACCCCGCTCATCCCGATACCCGGCGGGCGCTGGCGAGGGCGCATTTCAGGTCAGGGGACTTCGCTGACGCCTTGCGGGAGTTCGAGACCCTTTCCGGCCTCGGCGCCCTGGGGCGGGAGCATGACTTTGAGCGCGCCCGGGCCGCCCGCGCCGCCGGACGCGCCGACATCGCTGTCCCGCTGCTGGATGCCCTGGAGGCGTCGGATGCCGGCTTCGCAGAGAAACGCCGAATTCTTGAACTGACCGCCAGGGTCGAGGATCTGAGGGCGCCGTGACCCTGAACCACCCGCCCGCGCTGCCGCCGCTTTATCTGCTGGTAGAGGAGACCAGCCGCGAGCTGAACAGCCGCATTCTCCTTGCCACCGTCGGGGCCGAGGCCGGGTTCATCAGCCACATCATCCCGCAATGGTTCGCCTGGGAGAATTTCCGCGCCCTTCCCCAGGGGGTCGTTCTCTTCAAGGGCAACAACGCCACCCAGTCCGCCCACATGATCGACGCGCTTGACGCCGGGCATCGGGTGGCGGCGCTGGAGGAGGAAATCCTCGGTCTCACGGGCGATATGGAGATCCTCAGGCACTTCCAGTCGGAGCATGTCGGCGCGTGTGAACTGTTCGTGCTGCAGGGCGAGCATGCCCGCGCCATCGTCGCGGCTCGGCATCCCGATCTCGCGGGCCGCATGGTGGTGACCGGCAATCCGCGCGCGGACCTGCTGCGCGCGCCTTTCGACGGTCCGATCCGGCGCGAGGCCGAGACGATCCGCGAACGGCAGGGTGACTACATCCTCGTCAACACCAATTTCGGCGCGACCAATCCCGTGGCGGGAGACACAATCGCGTTCCGCGCGCTTTGCATCAGGGTCGGCATCCTCGACCCGGAGAACCAACGGGATTGCGATGCCTTCATCGCGCGCTGCGAGTGGGAGCGGGAGAACATGGCGCTGCTGGCGAGGCTGATAGCGAAATGCGCGGCATCGCCAACCCTCCCGAAACTCATCATCCGCCCGCATCCGGCGGAGAACATCGCCAAATGGCGCGAGGCCTATGCCGGCCAGCCCCGGGTTTCGATCATCCGGGACGGCGACCATGCTCCCTGGACCGCCGCCGCCCGCCTGCTGCTGCATACCGGCTGCACCACCGGCGTCGAGGCGGCGCTGATGGGAACGCCGGTGCTGAGTCTCCGGGGCGGAAAGTCGCTTTGGCACGATCACATGATGTCGAACCATGTCAATCACGTGGCGACCGATGAAAACCAGGCATTCGCCTTGATCCAAAGGCATTTCGAGGGGGATGCCGACGCCGTTGCGCCGACCGGCGAGATGTCGAGGGAACTTGGGCGTCAGTTGCAGCCGAGCCCGGATGGCTCCGCCGCCGGCGCGATCATCGCGGCGCTCCGCGGTTTCGCCGGCTCCTTCGATGCGGCGGCCGAAGAGAGCCGATCGCTGTCGCGCGTGACCAGCCGGAAGGTTGTTTTCTCCGACGACAAGGTCGGCGCCGCCACTTTCAACGCGCCGGCGGTCGCGGCTTCCTGCGCCCGCTACGCGCGCGATCTTGGCCATGCCGGCCCACCCGTTGTCGGGCAGGCGGGAGAAGCAATCATCACGGTCGCGCCGCCCGATCGCGCCACCACCTTATGACTGACGCTTCATTTCCGGCGTCCGGCATGCGATATCGGACCGGGAAAGCTATTGGACCAAGGAAGCGACTCATGACCGATCTGCCAGGGCCCCTCACCGGCGTCAGGGCCGTTGCCTGCTCCACCGCGCAGGCCGGCACCGTTCCCTACATGCTGATGGCCGATCTCGGCGCCGAGGTGATCAAGGTCGAGGTGCCGGAAGGCGGCGACTTCAACCGCACCGCCGGTGAGCTCCGGGGCGGGATCAGTTCCTTCTTCGAGACCAATAACCGCGGCGTCAAGAGCGTGACCCTCAACCTCAAGTCCGAGGAAGGCCGGGAAATCCTCTACAAGCTGGTCAAGACGGCGGATATTTTCGGTCAGAACTTCCGCCCCGGCGCCGCCGAGAAGAACGGTTTCGGCTGGGAGGATCTGAAGAAGATCAATCCGGCGCTGGTCTATGCCTCGATCTCCGGTTACGGCACCCTCGGCCCCGACGCGCACCGACCCGGCACCGATGCCATCGGTCAGGCGATCGGCGGCATCGCCGAAGCCTATTCCGCGCCCGGCCAGCCGATGCGCACCGGCGTGGTCTCGGTGGCGGACGAGTCCTGCGCCATGCTGACCTTCGGCGGCGTGCTCGCGGCCCTGCATTATGCCAAGACCACCGGCATCGGCCAGAAGGTGGAGACCTCGCTGGTCGGCAGCATATTCAGGCTCATGGGCTGGACCATGACCACCACAATGTGGCGCCAGAAGAACCCGATCACCGGGGCCCGGATCAACGGCACCCGCGAGT
>JAYOEU010000278.1:0-3723 GCA_038116915.1 Alphaproteobacteria bacterium | reverse complement strand
CCGGCCGGCGGGGTTGGCGCTCCACTCGCGGCTCCATAAATCCGCATAATGTATAATATGTAAAATTTATAAAAATATCTATGTTTCAATATCTTATAGTTATAAAATGATGTTCATTTGAGGCGAATAATAGCGGCCTATACCGCCGTACAAACAAGCGAACGTCAGTTATCGGGAATTTCCAGAGTCATGAAATCGAAGGCCGGCTCCACCCCTTCCGGCAGCGTTTCGACGAGCGTGGCGAAATCGAGTCGCGGCCCGAGATGGGTGAAGACGCAGCGGCGCGGACGTACCCGCGCATGCCATTCGAGTGCCCTCTCCACATGGACATGGGTCCAGTGCGGTTCATCGGCGAAGACCCCGACCAGCCAGGTATCGACCCCTTGCAGGATGTCGAATGCGTCGTCGCCCATGTTGAGGACGTCGGTGCTGTATCCGAAATCGCCAAACCGGAAACCGACCGTCTTGGAGTAGCCATGGTCCTGTTCGAAGGTCTCGATGCTAAGGCCGGCGATTTCGAACGGCGTGCCGGGATGGATTTCATGCGCTATCAGCGTCGGCTTGTAGTAGATCGTCGCGTCTTCCCGCAACGGCTCGAGCACATACGGGAACCGGTCGCGAATGGTCTTCAAGGTGTGGGCATCGCCATAGATGTCGAGGGGCGCGTTTAGGGCCCTGTTGACGCCGCGAAGGTCGTCGATGCCGTGCAGATGGTCAGCATGGGCGTGGGTGTAGATGGTGGCGTCGAGGCGGTCGACCCCGGCTCTAAGCAACTGCTCGCGGAGGTCGGGCGAGGTATCGACCAGCAATGTCCGCCCGGCCCACTCCACCAGGATCGACGGCCTGAGGCGCCGGTTCTTGGGGTTTTCAGGGTCGCAGGCGCCCCAGCCAATGCCGACGCCGGGCACACCGCTGGAGCTGCCCGAACCCAGGATGGTGACGCGCATCAGCTCGGCCTGGCCTTGGAAAACAGCCGAAAGAAGTTTTCCGTGGTGGCCTGCGCGAAATCGTCGGCCTTCAGGCCCTTGAGTTCGGCCACGGCGGCGGCGGTCAGCGCGGTGTAGGCCGGCTCGTTGCGCTTGCCGCGGTGCGGCGCCGGCGCAAGATAGGGCGAATCGGTCTCGACCAGAAGCCGTTCCACGGGGACGTTCCTGACGGTTTCGCGCAGTTCATCAGCCTTTTTGAAGGTGACGATACCGGATACCGAGATGTAGAGGCCGAGGTCGAGCACAGCGCCGGCCAGTGCCGGACCCGAACTGAAGCAATGGATCAAGCCCGGAAACGCGCCCTTGGCATGCTCGTCCCGGAGAATCCGGGCTATGTCGTCGTCGGCGTCGCGGGTATGAATGACGATCGGAAGCCCGGTCTCCCGTGCGGCCTGGATATGGGCGCGAAACGCCCTTTCCTGCCGGTCGCGCGGGCTGTGATCGTAGTAGAAGTCGAGGCCGGTCTCGCCGAGCGCCACGACTTTAGGGTGCGCCGCCATGGCAACCAGGGTTTCGGCCGGGGTTTCAGGCTCGGTGCCGGCGTTGTGGGGGTGGATGCCGACGGTACACCACATGTTGGCAAACCTTTCCGCCACGTCCCGCACTTGGTCGAACTTGGTCACGTGGGTGCAGATGGTTACCATGTAGCCGACGCCGGCATTGGCGGCGCGCGTGACTACGGTCTCGAGGTCGCCCTCGAAATCGGGAAAATCCAGATGGCAGTGGCTATCGACGAGCATGGGCCGGTTTTTAGCATCCGACCGGGGCAACATCAAAGACGGAACCGCGTCAGGACGGAAGTTCTCCCGCAACCGTGTCTTTGATCGATTTTCCTGACCCAAATCAAATTTTCCGAAAATTCGGCGTGCCTGGCCTTCGCCGCGGTGGAACAAGATTTCGGAAAACCGCCGCTCAAATGAATGAGGGATCAATTAGAATCAAGAAAACGCATGTTGCCGTCGTTGCGCTGGCCGCCGCCGCGGCGCTCCTTGTCGAAGCCCCTGCCGCGTTCGCCAAATCCAAGGGGGATTTGCTGAAGCGCATGCGCGCGATCGCGTTTAATACAGACACAAACGGTACCACCGATACGCTCGGTGGCAGCGCGAGCACCAGCGATGACGTCATTCCGGAGCTGGATTTCACCTATTTCCTGACCGACAACATCGCGGCGGAGCTGATTCTCGCGACCAGCAAGCACAACGTTCGCGTCAACCAGTCGACGGCGGGCGAACTCAATCTCGGCATGGTGCGCTACCTTGCCGCCGGTGCTGACCTTGCAATATCATTTCCAGCCGAAGGCGGATTTCAGCCCGTACATCGGCGCCGGGCTCAACTACACCATCACCTACGGCGCCAGCACGGGGCCCAGCGTGACCGACGTCAAGTATTCCGACGAGTTCGGTTACGCCTTCCAGGCCGGGTTCGACTAAAAACTCAATGATCGCTGGTCGTTCAACTTCGACGTCAAGAAGGTGTACGTCGATACCGACATCGTCGCCAACGGCGGCGGCGTCAAGGCCCTGGGCACGGATTTGGACCCGCTGGTGATCGGCGTCGGCTTCGGCTATCGGTTCTAGCGCTCCGCCGGGGCGTCTTCTACGTAGCGCGGGAACACGCCCGCCGGTGCCGGCAGTTCGGCCCCCGGGACGAGCGCGCCGGCCGCTGTGTCGATTGCCGTGAAGTCGCGGCTATCGGCGCCGATGCCGAGCTGGTCGAGCATCTTCGCAGACGCTTCCGGCATGAACGGCTGCGTCAGGACGGCGAGAAGCCGGATGGTTTCGGCCAGGACGTAGAGCACGGTGGCCATGCGCACCGGGTCTTCCTTGCGCAGTTTCCACGGCGCCTGATGGTCGACGTAGGCGTTGGCGGCCCTGATCACCACCCAGATCGTCTCGAGCGCCTCGTGGAAGGCCTGGACGTCGAGCTGTTCGCGGAGTTTCCCCAACAGCCGGCGCGCGGCGCCGAGCAAGGCTTCGTCGTCGGCGTTGAAGGCGCCCGGTTCCGGCACCCTGCCCCCGCAGTTCTTACCGATCATCGAAAGCACACGCTGCGCGAGGTTGCCATAGTCGTTGGCGAGTTCGCCGTTCATGCGGTTGACCATGGCGGCATGGGCGAAGTCGCCGTCATTGCCGAACGGCACCTCGCGCAGCAAGAAGTAGCGCACTTGGTCGAGCCCGTAGGCCTTCACCAGATCGAACGGGTCGATGACGTTGCCGAGGGACTTCGAGATCTTCTGGCCTTCGTTGGTCCACCAGCCGTGCGCGAACACGCGCTTCGGCGGCTCCAGCCCGGCCGCCATCAGGAACGCCGGCCAGTAGACCGCGTGAAAGCGCAGGATGTCCTTGCCGACCATGTGCAGATCGGCCGGCCAGTATTTCGGATACTCGCCGGTCTCGGTTTCGGGGAAGCCGACCGCGGTGATGTAGTTGGTCAGCGCATCGAGCCAAACGTACATGATGTGCGCGTCGTCGCCCGGCACGGGCACGCCCCACTTGAAGGTGGTGCGCGATACCGATAGGTCCTGCAACCCGCTTTTGACGAAACTGACGACCTCGTTGCGGCGGGTCTGCGGAAGGATGAAGCCGGGATTGGCGTCGTAATGCGCCAACAGACGGTCCTGCCATACGGATAGCCGGAAGAAATAGCTTGGCTCCTCGACCCATTCGACCTCGGCGCCCGAGGGGGCGATCTTCTTGCCGTTCGGGCCCGTGGTAAGCTCGCCCTCGCCGTAGAACGC
>JAYOEU010000277.1:0-3738 GCA_038116915.1 Alphaproteobacteria bacterium | reverse complement strand
CGAAACAGCAGTTTCCGCTCGTTCCGGGTGATCGCCTCGTGGTGCGTACCGGCGGGGGAGGAGGCTATGGCCCTGTCGCCGAACGGCCAGCGGTTCTGGCGGCCTCGGACCAAGCCGATGGTTTCGAGGGGAACCTCGGCTGATCTGGTGTTGGCTTGCTTTTGGAGGCGCAAACACGCGTTTGTGACACGTCGATGCAGAGCCTGGCGGATTACGGTAGACTAAGCGCGATTTTGCGGGACGGGGAGCGCGTGAACCGAATGAAAAGGGACGGATAACGCCCTGATGCAGCGCTCGGTTCTTACGAAGACATATCCGGGTCTCCCCCGGGACGTCAGGCTCATCGTCGCGCCTGACGAACAGGATATTCCGGACGACCGCTTGAAGGCGCTTTACCGGCGCTGGACGCTGGACCGTTCCAAGGATAACGGCCTTGTCAGCAAGGATATTATCGAGGCCGCCGAGTTTTTCCCGCTCTTGCGCAACGTGATGCTTCTGGAGATCGAGCGGCCGACACCGTTTGAATTCGATTACGTCTACAGGATCTACGGCAGTGACATTGCGGAGCGCTACGGCCAGGACATGACCGGGCGGCGCACCAGCGATTTCCCGAGTCCCGTCGCGAAGCTGTTCCTGGATCTTTACGAGATGGCCATCGATGCGCGGGCGCCGCTGTACAGCGAGCATTCTCCGCCGCTGAACGTGGATGTCGAGTTGTGGCAGCGGCTGATCCTGCCGCTCGGCGAGGACGCGGTGGACTGGATTCTGACGGTGAACATCCCGAAAGGTAGCCGCAAGCAGGCCAGCGAAAATGCCGGTCCCGGCGCTGGGGAAACGCCCGGCGACAAAGACGTTTTCCTCCTCGACTAGCCGCGTCGCCGGCCGGCGGCCGGGTTCGCTCAACCGCCGAGATAGTGCGATTCCCGGCCCTTGACCAACGCGACCAGGGTTTGGTTGACCGGCGTGGCGATCCCATGCGCGCCGCCCAGGCGGACGACAGCTCCGGAAATGGTATCGATCTCCGTCGGCCTTTGGTTTTGCAGGTCGGCGCAAAGACTGGACTTGCTGGCACCGGTGCCGGTTGACCTGATCAGGGGCTCGAGAATTTCCAGCTTGTCCGCCTCGCTGAGCGCGATCCCCTCGGCCTTTGCCACGGCGGCGGCCTCATCCATCGCCGCGATGCAGACCGCCTTGAGTTCCGGAACCGCCATCATGTCCTGGGAACTGAGATCGGTGATCCCGGAAGCGGCGCTGAGGGCGACATTGGCAAGGAACTTCTTCCACATTACCCGGCGCAACTCGCCGCTGGCATGGGTGGCGAGACCGGCGGCGGTGAATGCCGCGGCGATGCGCTCGGCGCGTTCCGACAATCCAGGTTCGAGTTCGCCGATATAGGACGGCAGGTTGGCGAAGGTCCGCACCTCTCCAGGCCCGGTGACGACGGCGCCCTGTGGGGTGACGCCCCCCAGTACCTTCTCCAGGCCGATCACCGAGCCGATGTTCTCCTCATTGCCGAGACCGTTCTGAAAGCTGATCGCGACGGTATCGGGGCCGAACAGATTGCGGGCGGCGGTGACGGCCTCGATTGTGTGCATCGCCTTGGTCTGAACGATGACGATGTCCATCCGTCCGAGGGATGCCGAGTCGGTCGTCGCGGCGATCGGGATGGTGCGATCACCCCCGTGACAGAGGATCCGGAGACCACGTTCCCTGATGGCCTCTACATGCGCCTCCTTGCGGTCGATCAGGGTGACGTCCAGCCCGCCCTCGCGCAGCAGCCCGCCGAACAGTCCGCCGATCGCGCCAGCGCCAAGCACCGCGACCTTCGGCCAGGATGGAGAGGTCATGGTGGGGCCCTTCACTGCTTGGAACCAGGTCATCGTGGGTTGGCAGTTTTCGACTTTCACGCGGTCTTGTCCAGGCGGTGCCGAGCTGCCTCTTGCCCATTTGCTGCCGGCGCACTTCAATGCGCACCACCGCCGATTTCCGCAAGCTGAAGGGATTCATCCCCGATGACTGGTCACGACAAATTCATTGATGCCGCCAGCGCGGCCGCCCTGGTTCGGGACGGCGCGACCGTCGGACTGGTGGGCGGCGGAGGGGGCTTGCTCGAGGCCGATACCGTTATGGCGGCGATCGAGGCGCGTTTCCTGACGGGCGAGGGGCCGAGGGACCTCACCCTGGTACACGCGCTGGGCATCGGCGACCGCTCGCATCGCGGGCTCAACCGCTTTGCCCACGAGGGCATGGTACGCAAGGTCATCGGCGGCCATTGGGTCTGGTCGCCGCGCATGCAGGCCCTGGCCAAGGACGAGAAGATCGAGGCCTATGTCCTGCCGGGTGGTGTGGTCATGCAGCAATGGCGCGAGATCGGCGCCAAGCGTCCCGGGCTCACCACCCATGTCGGGCTCGGTACCTTCATCGACCCACGCTTCGGCGGCGGGCGGATGAATGCGCGCGCCAAGGACGATCTGGTCGACCTGCTCGAGATCGACGGCAAGGAATGGCTGCGCTATCGCCCGTTCCCGGTCGACATCGCCATCATTCGGGGCAGTTTTGCCGACCCGGAAGGCAATATCAGCCTTGCCCAGGAAGCCGCGACCCTGGATCTCTACGCGCTCGCCATGGCCGCCCATAACTGCGGCGGCAAGGTCATCGCCCAGGTCCGCCACGCGGTGCCGAGGGGCGGCATCTCCGCCAATCTCGTGCGTATTCCGGGTGCCATCGTCGATGCGGTTGTGGTCGCGCCGGACCAGCCCCTGAGCCACGAGGTGTTCCACGACCCGACCCTGACCGGCGAGTCCTGGGGGGAGCCGCCGGAGATCGGGCCGATCGCACTCAACGAGCGCATCGCCATCGCCCGCCGGGCCGCCGCCGAACTCTTCGACGGCGCGGTGATCAATTATGGCTTCGGCATTCCCGACGCGATCGCCAAGATCGTCGCCGCGCGCGGTGAAAGCGGCCGGTATTTCCAGACCATTGAGCACGGTACCTATGGGGGGACCTTGCTGGACGGGACGAGCTTCGGCTATGCCCGCCACGCGACGGCGATGATCGATGCACCCTCGCAATTCGATTTCTATTCCGGCGGCGGTCTCGATATCGCGTTTCTCGGAATGGGCGAGCTTGACGCCGAGGGCAGCGTGAATGTCTCCAAGCTCGGCGGGGTGACGGTCGGGCCGGGCGGCTTCATCGACATTGCCCAGAATGCCCGCAAGGTCGTGTTCTGCGGGACCTTCGAGGCCAAGGGGGTGAAGCTCGGCATCGGCGGTGGCCGGCTGACCGTCGAGCGGCCCGGTGAAGTGCGAAAGCTGGTGCCGTCGGTCGACCAGATCACCTTCAGCGGTCCCCAGGGAGTCAAATCCGGTCAGGAGGTGATCTACGTCACCGAACGGGCGGTTTTCCGGCTCTCACCCGGCGGACTGATCCTGGCCGAGGTGGCGCCGGGCGTCGATGTAAAGGCCGACGTGCTCGACCGAATGGGGTTTGCACCGCTGATGCCGGAGACTCCGAAAATCATGGACGCGGCGCATTTCACCGAATGAGGGAAAACAGACCACGATATCACCAAGCCCGTCGCCCCGGTGAAAACGGGCACGTAAACGTCGTTTTTTAAGGCTCTGGTCTTCGTCCCGAGGACGCCGGATACTAGGTTGGCTGGCTATCCAGCGCGGGGCGGGAGTACAAGCCATGGCGGAGCGGTCCTTCGCGGCGGAAGTTGAAAAGCTCAAGATGGGC
>JAYOEU010000276.1:0-3793 GCA_038116915.1 Alphaproteobacteria bacterium | reverse complement strand
ACCAGGATGTGCGGGGCGCTCCCCACCACCCAGTCCGGGCGCTCGCCCGTGCCGTCATGCTCGGGAAAGGCTTCCGGCCAGAGCAGGGGATTGGCGCGGCGGTACTGGTCCGGATAGGCGGCCTCGCCGCCGAGCTCGAAGGCCGCGCGCCAGGTCCAGCGCGGCTCGTAGAGCATGCCACGGGCCAGCGCCACCATGTCGCACTGACCCTCGCTGATCACCTGCTCGGCGAGCCCCGGGTCGCGGATCATGCCGACCGCCATGGTCGGAACCCCGGTCGCCTTCTTGATTGCCGCCGCGAAGGGCACCTGATAGCCGGGGCCGACCTCCGGGCGCTTCATGCTGTTGCCACCGCCGGAGATATCGAAGAAGTCGCAGCCGTGCTCCTTCAGCGCCTTGGCGAAGACGATCGCGTCTTCCAGCGAGAGACCCGCGTCATCCCAGTCGGAACCGTTGAAGCGGATGCCCATCGGCTTGTCCTCGGGCCAGGCGGCGCGGCAGGCGTCGAACACCTCGAGCGGAAAGCGCATGCGGTTCTCGATCGAGCCGCCATACTCATCGGTCCGCCGGTTGGCGATCGGCGAGAGAAACTCGCTCAAGAGATAGCCGTGCGCGCCATGCAGCTCGATGGCATCGAAGCCGACCCGTTCGCTGCGCTCCACCGCCTGCACGAAGGCGGCGATCACCTCGTCCATCAGCGCCCGGTCCATTTCGCGCGGCCGGTGCCAGTCATTGGCGAAGGGGATCGCCGAGGGGGCGAGCGTCTCCCAGGCGCCTTCGCCCTCGCCGAGGGACTTGCCGCCGGCCTGGGGCGGGTGCGCCGAGGCCTTGCGCCCGGCATGGCCAAGCTGGATCCCGATCGGCGTGTTGCCGTATTTCTTGGCCGCTTGGACGACCCGCTTCATCGCCGCCTCGGTCGCGTCGTCATAGAGTCCGGTGCAGCCATGGGTGATGCGGCCGCGCGGCTCCACCCCCGTCGCCTCGACGATCAGCATGCCGGACCCGGATTGGGCAAGCTGGCCGAGATGGATCATGTGCCAGTCCGTGGCCCGGCCTTCCTCGGCGCTGTACTGGCACATCGGCGCGATGATGACCCGGTTCGGCAGGTTGAGGCCGCGAAGCTTGAGGGGGGAGAATACCGCAGACGTCATGAAGCTTACTCTCTCGTTGATGGGTTGGTTTCACGGGGATGAATATCAGATTTCGAGGGACCGGGCTTCCTCGTCCATGACCAGGGCGACCCGGCCGAGGGCCTTGCGGGCCAGCACCGTGCTCATGGCCTCCTGGAAGTTCTCCAGCGGGAAGGTGTGCGAGACCCGGGGGTTCAGCAGGCCCTGCTCGTACCACGAAAAAAGCTCTGACAGGCTGTCGCTCATCTGCCGGTCATAGTCGTCGCGCATGTCGCGCGGGCTCCAGCCCATGTAGTAGCCGAGATTGAGACCGCAGACCGTAATGTTCTTGACCAGCAGGATATTGGCCGGGATCTGCTGGATGGTGCCGCCGGCGAAGCCCACCGGCATGATGCGTCCCTCCGGCGCGATGCAGCGCAGGGATTCGGCGAAGACCTCGCCGCCGACCGGATCATAGATGATGTCGGCGCCGATCCCGTCGGTCAGCGCGAGCACCTCCTCGCGGAAGCCGCCGGCGCGGTAGTTGATGGTGTGATCGGCGCCGTGCTCGGTGGCGATGGCGCGCTTTTCCTCCGAGCCGACGGTGGCGATCACCCTCGCGCCCTTGATCTTGGAGATCTCGATCGCCGCGACGCCGATCCCGCCGGCGGCGCCGTGGACCAGAACGGTCTTGCCTGGCCCGGCCTGGAGCAGATGCGGCCAGACCAGCGCGGCGTAGGAGGTCGAGTAGGAATTGGTGAAGCAGATCGCCTTGTGGAACGGCAGGCTGTCGGGAATCCGGAAGGTGTTGACCTCGTGCGCCGTGCATTCCTCCGCTTGGCCGCCCCAGTCGAGCACCGCGGTCACCCGGTCGCCGGCCTTGAAGCGGCTGACCTCGGGCCCGGTTTCGGTGACGATGCCGGCGGCTTCGGTTCCCGGCGTGAAGGGCAGGGGCGGCTTGCGCTGATACTTTCCCGCAACCACCAGGCTGGTGGCGAAGCTGACTCCGGCGGCCTGGGTCCTGATGCGCACGTGGCGGGGACCAAGTTCCGGCTTCGGGCAGTCCTCGAGGGTGAGGTTCTTGAAGTCCGTATATTCCTTGACGAGCACGCCGCGCATGGTGGTTTTCCTCGGTCCTGATGCCTAGTCGGCTTCAACCTACCGCATGAAGCGCAGGATGCGTGCGATTTCCATGAAATCGTCGGCCTCGAAGACGACGGTTTCCGAATCAGCGAGGCGCGCCCCCGGATAGAAGGCGTTCCGGTACGCATCGCCGTGATGCTTGAAGCGCATCCGCAACTCATAGTGGTCGGAGCGTGAAAGCGTGTGCTCGAGCAGGTCGCTGCGCAGGGCCGTCTCGATCCCCTTGGGGATGCGCTCGCGCGCGATGTCCGGCTGGATGGAGATCACCGACTCGCCCCGTCCGGTATTGGTCTCGACCGTGTGGATCGCCCGGTTGACGGTGCGGGCCTGGGCGCAAATCCCGCTGTCGCCCGACAGGAAGACGATGGGCGTGTCGACCAGCGCGGCGATATGGGCGTGCAGCAGGTATTCCGAACACAGCATACCGTTCAGGGTGACCTGGCCGTAGAAGCCGGTCAGGGTATGCGACAGTGGATTGTCCGGGTGCGAGGCCGCGCCGTGCCAGCCGATCACGGCGGCGGCGTTGAAGCTCTCGTCCAGCTCCTGCAGCATGCAGAACGGATGGCCCGACCAGCCGCGGATCAGCCGTACTTCTCCCGGCAGCCGCTCGGCCAGGATGTTGCGCCCGGAGCCGTGCGCGTCCTTGACCCAGATCTCCCGCGCGCCGGCCGCCAGCGCACCCTCGCAGGCGGCCACCGCCTCGGCGGTCATGCGCTCGCGGAACTCCGGATAGTCGCAGTGCCGCTTCGCCGCCTCGTCCCAATGGGTGATGCCGGCCGAGCCTTCGATATCGACACTGATATAGACTTTCATGATGGAACGCCTCGCGACGCACGGGAATGCGGCGGCACTCTATGCGGAATCCCGATCCCCGGCGAGTCCCCGCGCGATTTGAGTGCGAGAGGAGCGGGTCTCACAGCCTTGGCCGAAATCAATCGACCAGGACCGCGTTATCACATCGGCGCTTCACGCGGCCCCGCCGATACTGCTGATTGCCGGGCGCGGCGGAGTGTGTAAACTCGCGCCATGTCCGATTCATACCCCCTGCATCTGATCGCGAAGCGGCCGAACTTCTACGGCTTCAGCGGTCTCGACCGGTCCGCCCATATCCGTGACGAGGAGGGCTGGCTGGAACGTCTGATGGCCGCGCCGGAGACTTTGGTGGTGCCGGTCTGGCGCTCGCGCTCGCTGGTCACCGACGACGCCGCGGGTGAGCCCCGCGCGGCGCTGCTGCGGGCGGTCGAGCACCGGGTGCTGTTCGAGCATGCCGAGTTCGTCGCCTTTCTCGGCGAGAAGGGCGGGGTGCCGCATATCGGCCTCGACCTCTCGCCGCTGGATGAGCGTCTGGTGCATGATCTGTTCGCCGATCACGGCTTGTTCACCGATCTGCGCCAGATCGGCCCGGTGCTGGAGCGCTTCGAGGGCTCGATCCTGGCCTATGTCCGAGGCTTGATGTACTGGCACCAGCGGCACCGGTTCTGCGGCGTCTGCGGCGCGGCGACGGTCTCGGTCAAGGGCGGACACCAACGCAACTGCACCAA
>JAYOEU010000275.1:0-3810 GCA_038116915.1 Alphaproteobacteria bacterium | reverse complement strand
ACACGCTGGCCTTCTGGACCATCAACCGGGCGCATCACAGCGATATCGGCGGCGCCACCCACGGCGCCTACAACCCGACCGCGACGACGATCTTTCAGGAAGGCCTGCGCATCCCGCCGCTGAAGCTCTATGACCAGGGCGTGGTGCGCCAGGACCTCTTGGACATGATCGCCACCAACACCCGCCATCCGCGCGACTTCAAGGGCGATCTGGCGGCGCAGATCGGCTCGGTCAAGGGCGGTGAGCGGCGAGTCAAGGCGCTGCTTGAGGAATTCGGCGCCGATGTGGTGATGGCCTCGATCGAGAGCATCCTGGACGCCGCCGAGCAACAGGCCCGCGCGGTGATCGAAACCTGGCCGGACGGGGTCTACAAGGGCGAAGCCGTCCTGGACGATGACGGACACGGCAAGGTCGATGTGACGGTCCGCGCCACGGTCACCAAGAAGGGAAGCGATCTCGAGATCGACCTCACCCAGTCCGATCCGCAGTCCAAGGGGTTCCTCAACAGCTCCTATGCGAACATGCGCTCGGCGGTGGCGATGGCGATTGCCTATCTCATCGATTCCGAAACCCCGAAGAACCACGGCTCACTCCGGCCGATCACGGTCAAGGCCAAGCGCGGAACCATCGTCTGGTCCGAGGACGGCGCGCCGGTCACAATGTGCACCAGCCATTGTTCGAACGAGATCTGCGAGGCGATCATCGTCGCCCTGTCCGAGGCCTGTCCGGAACGGGCGATGGGCGGCTGGGGCCGGCGGTTCCGGATCGCGATCCAGGGTCGGAACCCGAAGAACGGTCGCGGCTTCATCTGGCATCTGTTCCACGCACGGCCGGGCGGTGGCGGCTCATCCGGCGGCGACGGCTGGCACAATGCCGGCGAGTGGCATTCCGGCGGTGGCCTGAAGTTTGGCAGCGTGGAACTCGCCGAGGCGCGCTTTCCCCTGCGCTTCGACAAGCACGAGTTCCGGCCCGATTCCGCCGGCGACGGCCAGTACCGCGGCGGCAACGGGGTCGAGCTTGAACTGGTGATGGAGACCGAGACGCCCTCGGTGGTGAACACGGCGGGCGACGGCAACCGGCACGGCTCGCGCGGCATGGTCGGCGGCGAGGACAGCAAGCCGCACCACTATGTTCTGCGCCGGGCCAACGGCGAGACGCGGGAGTTGCAGACCAAGGAGATCCTGATACCGGTTGCGCCCGGCGATACCTTCGTGATCCGGTCCGCCGGCGGCGGCGGCTGGGGTGATCCGGCCAAAAGATCACCGAAAGCCCGCGAGCTCGACGCCCTCAATGGGATCACCAGCCGCGGCGACGGGGGCCGGTGACATGATCAGGATCGGTATCGATGTCGGCGGCACTTTCACGGATATCGTGGCCGTCGCCGAGGATGGTGCGGTGACTTTCACCAAGGCCGCGAGCACGCCCCAGGACCCGTCGATCGGCGTGATGGACGCGGTCAAGCGGCTCGCCGGGGAAATGCGGCTTGAGGTATCCGCGCTGCTTGGCCAAACCGAGCGGATCGTCCATGGCACCACCGTCGCCACCAATGCCTTGCTTGAACGCAAGGGCGCCAAGGTCGGGCTGCTGACGACCAAGGGGCACCGCGATGTCCTGGAAATGCGCGAGGGTCTGAAGGACGAGCGCTACAACATGCGGCTCGCCGCGCCGGACGCGCTGGTGCCGCGCCATCTGCGCCTGGGCGTCGCCGAGCGGATGCGCCCGGAAGGCGTGGCGCATGCCCCGCTCGACCTAGCGTCCCTGGACGCCGCGATCGAGACCTTGAAGGCCGCCGATGTCACCTCGGTCGCGGTCTGCTACCTGCACAGCTACAAGAACCCGGCCCATGAACAGGCGACCCGGACGCGGCTGGAAGAGCGCATGCCCGGCGTGTCGATCTCGCTTTCCAGCGAGGTGTTCCCCGAGATCAAGGAGTACGAGCGGGTCTCGACCACGGTCGTGAACGCCTATGTGCGGCCCGTCGTGGGCAGGTATCTCGGCAATCTGGACAAGCGCCTGAAGGAGGCCGGATACGAGGGCGCGGTGCTGATCATCCTCTCCCATGGCGGGGTGGCGCCGATCGAGGAAGCGGTCCGGCTCGCCGCCGCGACTGTGCTCTCCGGGCCGGCCGGCGGTGTCGCCGGCTCGCGGCACGGCTCGGCCCTGATCGGCGCCAAGGATCTGGTGCCGTTCGACATGGGCGGGACCAGCACCGACATCTCGATGATCGTCGACGGCGCGGCGGCCCTGTCCTCGACCCGGGGCATTGCCGGCCAGCGGATCGCGCTGCAATCCCTCGACATCACCAGCATCGCGTCCGGAGGTGGCTCGATCGCCAGCGTCGATGCCGTCGGCATCTTGAAAGTCGGCCCGGAAAGCGCCGGCGCCATGCCCGGCCCCGCCTGCTACGGCAACGGCGGCACCGAGGTCGCTGTCACCGATGCCAGCGTAGTGCTCGGCTTCCTCGATCCCGCCAATTTTCTCGGCGGCCGGGCGACCCTTGACCGTGCGGCGGCGGAAGCGGCCCTCGACAGGCTCGCCGCCACGCTCTCCGTCAGCCGCGCCGAGGCGGCGGAGGGCGTGCATCGGGTGATCAACACCCAGATGGCCGAGGGCATCCGTCTGGTTTCGGTCCGCCGGGGCGTCGACCCGCGCCGCTTCGCCCTGCTATCCTTCGGCGGCGCGGCGGGCATTCACATCACCGACATCGCCCGCCAGCTCGAGGTGCGCCGGGTGGTGGTGCCGCGCACGGCCTCGGTCCTCTCGGCTTGGGGCATGCTGGCGACCGACCTCAGATACGAAGTCAGCCGTACCCATGTCGGCGACACCGGCAGCCTCGCGGCTGAGGAGATCCGGCGGATCTACGCCGAAATGGAGCAGGAGGGCCGCGCCCGGCTTGCCGACGCCTTCGACGGTCCGGTTGCGATCCAGCGGTCCGCCGATATGCGTTATGGCGAGCAGATCTATGAGATCGACGTGCCACTCGACGGCGTGGAATTGGAGCGCGGGGACCTGATGGCCGAGATCGCGAACCGCTTCCATGCCCGGCACGAG
This sequence comes from Alphaproteobacteria bacterium, assembly GCA_038116915.1. Classification (GTDB taxonomy): domain Bacteria; phylum Pseudomonadota; class Alphaproteobacteria; order Thalassobaculales; family Thalassobaculaceae; genus JADHLJ01. Next base: position 759 of record JAYOEU010000275.1, on the reverse strand, counting down.
GAACTCTTCACCTACAGCCTGCCGGACCAGGACGCGGTGCTGGTCAATGCCCGCCTCGCCGCCATCGGCGAGCTGCCGAGCCTGCCCGCCGAGCCGACCGTTCCGGCGCGCGCGCAAGCCGCTCCCACCGGCACCCGGAAGATTTATCTCGGCGGCTGGACTGAGGCCCGGGTATTCGATCTGGAAACCCTGGCGCCCGGTCAGACCATCGCGGGGCCGGCGATCATCGAATCCGCCACCACGACGGTGGTGCTCCGCGCGGGCGACATGGCCACCGCAACGGGCGCCCTGTGGCTGGATGTGGCGGTCGGGGCTTAGAGGAAAGCACCTAGGCCGCGATCGCCGCCAGATCGGCCATCAGCCGGGAGAGCCCGCGCACCCGGTCCTCGGCCTTGAGCCAGGCACGGCGGTAGACCAGCTTGTGGTCGGTGCGGAGCTGGGCTGTCCCGCGCTGGCGGCCGAGGAAATCGACCAGGCCAGACGGGTTCTTGAAATCATCGTTGCGGAAAGAGACCACCGCGCCCTTCGGACCAGCATCGACCTTGTCCACATTGGCGGCCTTGCAGAGCTGTTTGATGGCGATCACCTTCAGCAGATTGTCGACCTCCGCCGGCACAGTGCCAAAGCGGTCGGTCAGTTCGGCAGCGAAGGCCTCGATCTCGCCCTGGTCGGCAAGCTGCGCGACCCGGCGGTAGATCCCGAGGCGCACGGTCAGATCCGGCACATAGCTCTCGGGGATCAGCACCGGCGTGCCGAGCG
>JAYOEU010000274.1:0-3859 GCA_038116915.1 Alphaproteobacteria bacterium | reverse complement strand
CGCTGGACGATGCCGAGGGCACCCTCGACGTCAACGAGCGCAAGAAGAAAATGGCCGTTTGCGAGAAACTTATCCAGGACGACGCGATCATTCCGCAGCCGTTCTGGCGGTCCGTCTTCAAAGCCTCCAACAAGCGGGTCAAAGGCCTGAAGACCCACCCGACGCTTTACCATCAGTTCCAGGACGTCTGGTTGGACAGCTAGGACGCAGAAGAAGACACACGGGGGCACGCGGGCCCCCGTGTTGCTCTCTCGATCGGCGCCGCGGTCCCTCGGCCGCCCAACGGCGACAAAAGCCGACGAGAGGACGATGGCGGTCCAAGCCCTCGTCGAACTGGGAACCGGGAGACCAGCATGCTCCTACTGATCTTGCGGCGAATCGGCATGATGATCCTGATCATGCTTGTCGTCGCCCTGCTGCTTTTCATGATCAACGAAGGCGATCCGACTCTGATCGCGCGCAGCGTTCTCGGACCCTACGCGCAGGCCGAGCAGCTTCAGGCATGGATCGAGCAGAACGGCTATGACCGCTCGATGTTCGTGCGCTATTTCGAGTGGATCGGACGGGTCGTGACCGGCGATCTCGGGTATTCGATCATCTACAAGCGTCCGGTCGCGGACATCTTCTGGACCCGGCTCGGCAACACCGGGATCCTCGCCGGCGTCACCTTCGTGATCATGGTGATCATCGCTCTGGTGCTTGGCGTGCTGGCCGGCATGAAGGAAGGCTCGCCGCAGGACCGGGTCATCTCGGTGATTTCCATCGCCACCACTTCGGTCCCCGAATACGCCAGCGCCGTGATCCTTGCCGGCATCTTCGTCTTCTGGCTCGGCTGGCTGCCCGGTACCTCGTCGATGACCTCGGGCTTCAACATCGTCGAGCTTGTTCTTCCGATGATGGTGCTGACGCTTTACGGGTTCGGCTACATCGCACGGATGACCCGCGCTTCGATGGCCGAGGTCATGACGACACCCTATATCCGCACGGCGGTTCTGAAGGGTCTGCCATACCGGCACATCATCATGAAGCATGCTTTGCGGAATGCGCTGATCGCGCCGTTCACGGTGATCATGCTGCAGATCAACTGGCTGCTCTCGGGCGTGGTCGTGACCGAGTTCGCCTTCGGCTACAAGGGCTTCGGCGCACTCCTCCTCGAAGCTGCGTTGCGCCGCGACATCTTCGTGATCGAGGCCTGCGGCATCGCCGCGGTCTTCGTCGCGGTCTTCACCCAAACCATCGGCGATCTCGGGTACACGTATCTGAACCCGAGAATCCGGTTCAAATAGGAGGCGGGCAATGACCGACGACGTGCAAAACGCCCCTCTTACACGGCCGGACTCGATGCTGGTCTCCATGATCAAATCGGTGGCGCTGCTGAAGGAAAGCCCGGTCGGCATCATCGGCGGCCTGATAGTCTTGATGTTCGTGTTCCTCGCGGTCTTCGCGCCGCTGGTCGCACCGTTTGATCCGAACGCCCCGCTGCTGCCTTTCTCATTCCCGGGTTCCGAGGCGCCGGATGGCGGAACCTTCTGGTTCGGGACCGATCATCTGGGCCGGGACATTCTCTCGCGCATCATCTGGGGCGGGCAGCGTGTGCTGTTCTACGCGACGCTCGCGACCGTCAGCGCCTATATCGTCGGCATCCTGATGGGATTGGCCGCCGGATATTTCCGCGGCTATCTGGACGAGATCATCTCGTTCTTCGCGAACGTGATCCTGTCCTTCCCGATCATGGTGCTCTACGTCCTGATCATCGCCAATCTCGGCGCGTCGGGCGCGAACATCATCTTTGCGGTGGTCTTCGCCTCCTCGCCGGGAATCATGCGTATCGTGCGCGGCGTGACCATGGACATCGCCACCCGCGACTATATCGCCGCCGCGCAGACCCGGGGCGAAGGGCCCTGGTACATCATGCTGGTGGAGATCCTGCCGAACGCGCGTGGGCCGCTGATCGTCGATTTCTGCCTGCGCATGGGCTACACGACGATCACCATCGGGGCCCTCGGTTTTCTCGGTCTCGGCCTGCCGCCGCCGGATCCGGACTGGGGCGGCATGATCACCCAGACACGTTCCTTCGTGACCGGCGGCTTCCCCTATATGGCGATCTTCCCGGCCTGCGCGGTGTCGCTGCTGGTGCTCGGTTTCAACCTGCTGGCCGACGGCCTGCGCGAAGTGTCCTTGCGGGATTAGGAGGTCCAGATGTCCGAACAAGACGAGGCCCCGGTCCTTGAGATCACGGGATTGCGGCTCAGCTACTACACGAGGGCCGGGGAAATTCCGGCGGTCATGGATTTTGACCTGAAGATCGCCAAGGGCGAATCCGTCGGCCTGGTCGGCGAGTCCGGCTGCGGCAAGTCCACCGTCGCCAACGGCATCATGCGCTACATGGGCAACAACGGCGGTATCGTCGGCGGCACCATCAAGTTCAAGGGCCGCGACATGGCCGAGATGTCCGAGGAGGAGGTACGCCGGCTGCGCGGCAAGGACATCGCCATGATCTATCAGGAGCCCATGGCCTCGCTCAATCCGAGCCTTACCATCGGTCAACAGCTGATGGAGGTTCCGATCAACCACGAGGGCGTCGGCGTGGAAGAAGCCCACCAGCGCTCCTTCGACATGCTCAAGGCGGTGCATATTCCGGACCCGCAGCGCCTGATGGACTCCTACCCCCATCAGGTCTCCGGCGGCCAGCAGCAGCGTGTGGTCATCGCCATGGCCCTGCTCTCGAAGCCGGCGCTCCTGTTGCTGGACGAGCCGACCACGGCCCTCGACGTGACGGTCGAGGCCGGCATTGTCGAACTCATCGCCGAGCTCAGCAAGGAGACCGGCGCCTCGCTTCTCTACATCTCCCACAATCTCGGCCTGATGCTGGAGGTCTGCGACCGGATCTGCGTGATGTATTCCGGCGAGGTGGTCGAGGAGGGCCATATCGACTCGATCTTCTCCTGGCCGACGCACCCCTACACCCACGGCCTTTTCGGGTGCATTCCGCTGCCGCACGCGGATAAGAACGCGCGCCCGCTGACCGCCATCCGAGGCCAGCTTCCGCTGCCGCATCAGCGGCCCAGGGGCTGCTATTTCGGCCCGCGCTGCGACTTTTTCAAAGCCGGAACCTGCGACCGGGACCTGATCCCCATGGTCCCGGCGCATACCGACCAGGATCCGGCGCACCGGGTCCGGTGTGTGCGCTGGGACGAGATCGACCCCAAGGCGTCATCGCCGGAAGACCGGGTCCAGCGCGAGGTCGTTCCGGTCGGCGAAACGGTCCTCGAAGTCAAGGACATGCGGAAGTACTACGAGGTCAAGGACGGTTCCCTGGCGGCGCTCTTCTCCGGCGGGTCGGCGCGTCAGGTCAAGGCCAACGAGAGCATCAGCTTCCGCGCCGGCGAGGGAGAGACGGTGGCCATCGTGGGCGAGTCCGGCTGCGGCAAGTCGACCTTCGCCAAGGTTCTGATGGGGCTGGAAACCGCGACCGAGGGTGAGGTCAATCTCAGCGGCGTCAATCTCGGCGAGATCGCAGTCAAGAACCGCACGCCCGAGCAGCTTGCGTCGCTGCAGATGGTCTTCCAGAATCCGAACGATACGCTGAACCCATCCCATACGATCGGCTACCAGATCGGACGGGTCATCAAACGGTTGGGCATCGAGTCGGATCCGGCCAGGATCCAGGAGCGGGTTTTCCAGCTCCTGGATACGGTGAAGCTGCCCCGTGCCTTCGCAAACCGCAAGCCGAGGCAGCTTTCCGGCGGCCAGAAACAGCGGATCGGCATCGCCAGGGCTTTCGCCGGCAACCCCAAGACGGTGATCGCGGACGAACCGATCTCGGCGCTCGACGTCTCGGTGGCGGCGGCGGTTACCG
>JAYOEU010000273.1:0-3876 GCA_038116915.1 Alphaproteobacteria bacterium | reverse complement strand
TGGCGGAAGCACGCGACCTGCTCGGCGCGATGCTCGCCAAAATCGCCGCGGCGCGGTCAAGCGAGGCGCGGCGGTCTGAGAGCGGACCGGTCTTTCGACCGGGCGCGGGGCCTGACGGGCGATGCCGAGCGGACGCACACCGGCCCGCTCGCCGCGAAACGGCAATCTCTCGCTGGTCGATTTCGCATAGGGCAGCAGGCCCGGACGGAGCAGTTCAGGAAGCGTCGATACCGGCGGCAGGTCGTCCAGCACGCTCAGATCCACCTCGACGCTGGAGCCGCCATGCCCGCCGATCACCGTCGTATCCTGGGCGGATGCCGCCGGAATCTCGCCGACTCCCGCGCAAAAAAGGACGAGCGCCGCGATCATCGCGCCGACCGGCTTCGTTGGCTGCGCCTTATCTTGCATTTCGCCTTGCCTCAAGGACGTGCGACCGAATCACAAGAAGGTATCGCAAGCGCGCATAACCGACAACCGCTTGCACGCCTGACACCGTCGGGGTCAGCCGGTCTTGGCCGGTTTGACGTCGCGCGGCGGGCGGACAAGCTGGAGCAGGCGATGGTGCGTGCGGGCATTGGCCGCAACCACGTCGCCGTTGCTCAGCATGCGCGATCCGCCGGTCATGTCGGTGATGTAGCCGCCCGCTTCCTTGATCAGGATGATGCCGGCAGCGATATCCCAGGGCTTCAGACCGTTCTCCCAGAAGCCGTCAACCCGTCCGGCCGCGACATAGGCGAGGTCCAGCGATGCCGCGCCCTGGCGGCGCACCCCGGCGGTCGCGGCCATCACCGCGCGCAGTTGTTCGGTGAAGCGGTCATGATCGCCGTGTCCGAGGAACGGCGCGCCGGTCGCGACCAGACAATCCGCCAGATTGCGGCGTTCCGAGGCGCGAATCCGCCGGTCGTTCAGATAGGCGCCGAAGCCCTTCTCCGCCCAGAACATTTCGTCGCGGGTGGCATCATAAATCACGCCGGCGACGATCTCGCCGTCTTCCTCGAGACCGAGCGAGATCGCCCAATGGGGAATGCCGTGCAGAAAGTTCGTGGTGCCGTCGAGCGGATCGATGATCCAGCGCCGTCCCTTGGGGTCCTTGCTCTCGGTCGGCTTGCCCTCCTCGAGAAGGAAGCCGTAATCCGGGCGGGCGTGGGTCAACTCCTCGACCAGCTTGCGCTCGGCCCCGAGATCGGCGGTGGACACGAAATCCGCCGGCCCCTTGCGGGAAACCTGAAGCTGCTCGACCTCGCCGAAATCCCGCAGCAGGCCACGCGAGACCTTGTAGCAGGCTTTCGCCATGACGTTGATGATCGCACTGCGCGTCGCCATGACGTCTCCTGATACCGGTTCAGCTTGGATTTGGTTGAGACCGGCCGTCCGGCTCAGTCCTTGGCCCGCTCCACATAGGTGCCGTCGGCCGGTTTCACAACCACCCGGGTGCCGGCCTCGATATGCGGCGGCACCATGATGCGCGCCCCGTTCTCCAGAATGCCCGGCTTGTAGGATGACGACGCGGTCTGTCCCTTGACCACCGCGTCGGCTTCGACGACCTCCATCACCACGGTTTCCGGCAACACCACCGACAGGGCCTCGCCCTCGTAGGTTTCCACGGTCACTTCCATGCCGTCCTGCAGATAGATCGCCTGGTCGCCAAGCAGTTCGGCATTGACCATGGTCTGCTCGTAGGTTTCGGCGTCCATGAAGGTGAGAATGTCTTCCTCGCGGAACAGGTACTGCGCCTTGCTCTGCTCCAGGCGCACCCGCTCGACCTGCTGGTCGGCACGGAAGCGTTCGTTCAGCTTGGTGCCGTTGCGGATATCCTTCAGCTCGACCTGATTGAAGGCCCCGCCCTTGCCGGGCTTCACCGCCTGGGTCTTGACCGCGACCCACAGCCGGTCGTTATGCTCGATGACATTGCCCACGCGGACAGCGTTGCCGTTGATCTTCATCCCGCGACTCCGTCGGAAACCAGATGTGTTGATATGCCGCGCGGGCTTTTAGCAGGGCGGGGGAAAACTGTCCATGGCCGCGGTCCCCTGAGCCGGGCCGTCAGCGCGCCATCGCCTTCTCGAAGGCCCGGACCGCCGCCGCCTCGCCGTCCGGGTGGTTCCAGACTCCGCCGACGACGGCCAGGAAATCGACCCCGGCCTCGACCAGCGGGCGGCAATTGTCAGCCGTGATGCCGCCGATCGCGACCGACGGGACCGGCGAGAGCGTGCTCCACCATTCCAGGATCTGCGGCGTGGCGCTGACTGTCGATTGCTTGGTGCTGGTCTGGAAGAAGGCGCCGAAGGCGACATAGTCGGCGCCGGCCTCGGCGGCCTCGATCGCGAGATGCGGCGAGGCCTTGCACGTCACCCCGATCATCGCGTCCTTGCCGAGGATGCGGCGGGCTTCCTTGTAGGGCCTATCCTCCTGGCCGACATGGGCGCCGTCGCACCCGGTCAGTAGGGCCAAGTCCGGGCGGTCGTTCATCAGCACCGGCACGCCGTGTTCGTGACAGACCGGCAGCAGGATCCCGGTCGCCCGCTTGACCGCGTCGTCATCCACGTCCTTCAAGCGGATCTGCAGGCAGGCCACCGGCCCCGCCCCCAACGCCGCCCTGAGCCGTTCGGCGAAGGCCGAGGGCTCGAAGGCGGGCGGGGTGATCAGGTAGAGCTGACAGCCTTCGTCCGTTTCAGACATGGCGCGAAAGTCCAACTTTTCCGTATTCCGTCGCCCTGAACTTGATCCAGGGCTCGCGCCGCGGTCGGCGCATTCAGGCAAGATCTGATAACACGGTCATCCACCCGCCGGGTTGGCACATTAACGGACGAAGCCCTGGATCAAGTCCAGGGCGACGACCGAGGAAGATGGATGCAAACGGACTCAGGCTTTGCCCTTGTAGATGTTAATGATGCGGTCGAGCATCGCCATCGCGTCCTGCTTCGGCCGCTGGAAGGTGTTGCGGCCGATGATCGAGCCTGACGCGCCGCCGTCGCGGAGCGCGGTGATCTCGGCATAGAGGCCGTCCAGGTCCTTGGCCTCGCCGCCGGAGAAGACGACGATGCGCCGGCCGTTGAAGGCCGACTGGACAACGTGGCGGACCCGGTCAGCGAGCGTTGCGGTAGGGATGCCGTTCGACTCATAGGCCTTCTTGGCGGCGTCGAGTTCGAGATGCGCGGTCGGCGGCTTCACCTTGATGATATGCGCGCCGGCCAGCGCCGCCATGTGCGCGGCATAGGCACAGATGTCGATCGCCGTCTCGCCCTGCTTGGAAAGATCGCCGCCGCGCGGATAGGACCACAGCACCACCGCGAGGCCATAGGCCTTGGCCTCCTCGGCGAGGTCCTTGAAGTCCTCGATCATGTCGTAGGCCGCGTCCGAGCCCGGATAGATCGTATAGCCGATCGCCGCGCAGCCGAGCCGGAGCGCCTCCTGGACCGAGCCGGTGATCGCCTGGCTTGGCGCGTCCTTGATCCGCGAGAGCGAGTTGGCGCTGTTGACCTTGAGGATCGTCGGGATCTGTCCGGCGAAGGTGTCGGCGCCGGCCTCGATCATGCCGAGCGGGGCGGCATAGGCGGACAGGCCCGCATCCAGCGCGAGCTGGAAATGATAGTGCGGGTCATAGGCGTCCGGGTTCGGCGCGAAGCTGCGCGCCGGCCCATGCTCGAAGCCCTGGTCGACGGGCAGGATCACCAGCTTGCCGGTACCGCCGAGCCGGCCCTGCATCAGGATACGCGCCAGGTTCGCCTTGGTTCCCGGTGAATCGCTTTCGTAATTGTCCAGGATCTTCTTGACGGCTCTGGTGATCTTCATGTGCGTTGTCTCCCTTGGTTTCTCATCTGCGCCGCTCAGAGCGTCTTGGCGACGGCGGCGGCGGTGTCGGACATGCGGTTGGAG
>JAYOEU010000272.1:0-3942 GCA_038116915.1 Alphaproteobacteria bacterium | reverse complement strand
CTCGTGTCCGGGACCAGAACTCGAACGGCCTCCGGGATCAGGAGCGGGAGACTATCCTGCCGGAGGCCGCTCGAGCCGGCGTGCCCGACCAGGCTGGGCCCTTGGGCCGAGCTGCTTACCTGTGTGCGAAGAGAAATCCGGCGCGAACTCGGCTGCCCCCGGATGCGAACGCACCGCTGGAATAATACCCTTTCGAGGGTTAAAAAATCGGTAACGGAAATCGCCGGTTCGCGTTCTTCACAAAGCATGCCACCAGCGAATAACGGAGGAGGCTTTGACCATGACTCAAGAAGAATTCGCGGCGCTGCTAGGCCGGTTTTCAGCGGCGGTGGAACGGGATGGCGGCACCGCGCTGGCGGCACTGTTTACCGAGGACGGGATCTATCACGACATCTTCTATGGCGCCTTCCAGGGCCGGGCCAAGATTGCCGAGATGCTGGAGGATCACTTCTGGGCGCATGGCGAGGACTATCGTTGGGAAATGCGCGAGCCCGCCATCGCCGGCGATATCGGCTATGCGCACTGGACCTTCAGCTTCACCTCTAAACTGGACGAGGTCGCGGGCAAGCGCATCCTTTGGGACGGGATGAGCCGGTTCCGGCTCAGCGGCGGCCGGATCGCGCATTACAAGGAAGTATTCGATATCGCCATCGCGCTGAGCCAGAGCGAGTTCGGCGCCGACCGCATCGCTCGGATCGTCGCTCGCCATGTGGACGCTCTGCGGTCCCGCGAAGCCGGCGGCGCGCATCTGCCGGCGGCCTGAGTCGAAATCGTCATCGCTTCGGCATGCGATAGCCCAGAACCAGGCAGTGCGGCGGAAGCGCCGTGATGGACGGATCGCCGGAAAGACGTCGGTCCAGGATCAAGAGGCAAGCCATCTCGCTGCCGTGGTCCCACTCGGCGCGCGGCATCTCGCGGTCCGTCCAAGCCGCCGGCTTGTCGACCCGGTCCGGTGTCGGCGCGCGCGGCGCATCGGGCCGCCGCCGGGACACCTCAAGCGCCGCCGGACCGCGCAGTTTCATCATCAGATCCCTGGCCAACGCCGAGGCGATTCCGCTTTCCTCGACATCCCTGTTGACCGTCCAACCGGCGCCGCGCGCGCCGATGGCATGGGGCACCGCGCCGATCACTTGTACCGCCGCTTCGGTACGGCCTGTCGCCTGGTCGATCACCACGGCCCGGCCCTCCGCGAGCGAGCCATCGCTGTGCACCAGTATTCGGCCGGGACGTTGAATTTGATAGCGCGAAATGGTGAGCGCGACCCGTTTGTCGGCGCCGTCCTCATCCCACAGCGCCGAAGCTTCGAGGATCGCCGATCGCAGCCGGTCGGGGAAAGCCGTCGTCGCGCCGAGATCGGGCGGCATCCGGACCGTCACGACGTCCAGGCGGAACGGTTCCTTGCCGGCCATCTCGCCCGGCGCCACCGCGCAGCCCGACAACACCGAAACGATCGCGGCCACGGCGGCAATACGCATCCGTATTGCGTTCCGCCCGGATACGCGCGAAATCCGCCCATTTGGAAAAGCAACCATCCGCCGAGTCTACCGCGATCCGGTCATCGATACAGCCATTCGTGCAGCAACTTTCGCGGCGGGGTTCGCCACGTCGATATCGCCGCGCGCCCCCAGTGAATGCTGGGGCTCATCTCATAGTACGGATATGCGCAAGTGATCTCACGGTCCATGCCCCAAGCTCCCGCCTATTCCTGCATCGCCGTCCGCGCGCAGGTGGGGACGGTGATCACCAGATGCTCCGCCCCGTCGATCAGCAGGCTGTCGCCGGGCGCCGGCTCCGCCGTCATCGGCTCGGCGGCAAGGCTGATCTTGCGGTCGCCCTGCTGGATCAACCCGCCATCGATCCGCTCGGCCTCGTATTCCTCGACAATGCCCTTGAGGACGGTATCGCTGGTGGTCTCGGTAACCGCGCCGGTCGCGGGATCATAGCTGGAGCCGGTGACGCGCCGGAGCGTCATGGTCTTGCCGGTCCGCTCGATCAAGCTCGCGGCCATCGGGCGCAGCCGGTCGTCGAGCGCGGTCATGACCGGTCTACCGTCACGGAGGCCCTCTCCGGCACGATGAGGCCGGAGAGCAGCAGGTCGATATAGGGGAAGGTCCGACCGATCGGCGCTCCCGGCGCATAGGAAACCGACAGCGGGCCCGCCCGTTCCTCGGTCACCTGTCCGCCCCGGTGTTCGGGCGGCGCAAGGGGACCGGCAAGCGCGATCAGCGCCAGCTCGGCACAGGCATGGGCGACGCGGCCCGGAATGCCTTCAATGCTTCGCCCGTCGCCATCCACGGCGCCGAGCCGCGGCCAGGCGAGGGCCTGCGCGCCGTCGGCGATTCGGCCGATAAAGCTGTAGGCGCCATCGAGATAGACCGTCGCCTGAAGCAGGCCGGCCGTGCGCGCCTCGGTGGTCGCGGCGGCCCAGGTCGAGATGTCACGGGCCGAGAAATAGGCGTCGGCATCGGCGATGGAGATATAGGTATCGCTACCCACGGTGAGGGTCATGACGAAGCTCCCTTGCTGGAGTTTTTGCGCTGCTTGCGCGGACGGCGGCGGTGCAAGGACCTGGGCAGACCGGGAACGGAGACCGGCGGCACCGAAAGCGCCGCCCCGGCCCGCGCCTCAACGCTGGTCTCCACCGGCTCGACCGACGCATGCCGGCTCGAGAGCGACCAGTCGGCGTACCGGGCGTCCCGGCCCGCGAGATAGGTTGAAAGATTGACCACCATTTCCTGCTCGGTGGTCCGGTGGCGAATGCGCACCACCGGCAGATGTTCGACCGCGTCTTGTTGCATCACGCTGTCCTCCGTATGGGTGAAACGAAAAAGGGGCTGGCCTGCGCCTGGCGGAACCGGCACCTCGGGGTGGGGTTGGTGGATTGAGGTGGTGGAAATGAAAGAAGCCGGCCCGAGAGGGGACCGGCTTTGATTTCGTGTATCAATTCGGTAGGACGCGCACCTATCGGCCAGGATTTAACCGCGGCGCCACCAGTTATTCATCGCCATTCCCATTTCGAATCCCCCGCGCAGGCCGGGGCCGGCGCCTGAGACGGTGGCTGACTTGGGATAGGGAGCGCCTCGGGAGATGGTCAAAAGTGCTCTGCTATTCGTCACGAGGGGCGGTCTCAGGCGTCGGCCCCGACTTTCGTCTGGGATACCGATCGGCGATGAACAGGGTGCACTACATTCGGCCCGTAGCTCGGGAAGCCATCAGCAAGCAACCTTGACCCGCCCTATTCGATCGATAATTCCTTGAAATAGGCGCCGTCGAGCTGAATCGGTTTCAGCATATGCTCCGCCAGCGCCCAGAGATCCTTTTCCAGCCATCCGGTATCGCCTTTCGGCGGGATGAGCTGGGTCGATTCAACGAACCGGATGCGAGACTTGAAGGCCGCGGCGATCGCATCCGCCCGGGCCTTGACCTTGGCCACATGGCTTTCCCGCTTGGGTTGCAGCATGCCGAGTATCCGCAGCTTGTCGCTCCCGCCGGCACCGTCGCCGATCGACAGGGTGATCTCCGGCAGCGCCACTGGCGCCGGCTCGGCCTTGGCGGCGGGCGCGGCCAGCGAAAGCATGGTGACCAGAAGACCGGCGAGAACCATCGAGAAGAAACGTGCCATACCATTCCCCAATTTGCGCCGCGACTGTACCCGAGGCTGGGAAAGATCACCAGGGCGGTGTGGTTAGGCGCCGGTCACTGTCCCGCGTCCGTCAACGCCTTGCCCGGTTCCCGAAAAGCTCTTGAATCGGGCCTTCAATTTACGCCATGGTTTTGTATGAAACGTGAACTCGAAAAGGGCCTCCAAGACGTATGGGGGCGTCAGGAGCAGGAGGCCCTCATATATTTGGTCCCGCATAACCGTAAAATGCTTATGTTAGAATTTTTTGAACCTTTCGTAACGATACAATTACCAAACTGAAATTTGCTGATGAAGATTCA
>JAYOEU010000271.1:0-3978 GCA_038116915.1 Alphaproteobacteria bacterium | reverse complement strand
GTAAAGCTCGCCGCGATACGCCTAAGATTGCGCGTTTGTGAGTCTACGGCCTAGTGTTCTGCTTAAGAACGGGTTGATTGTCCGAAGCGAGGGCTTCGAGACGCATCAGGTGATCGGCAATCCCATCCATACGATCTCGCGGCTGTCGAGCTGGAGCGTCGATGAGTTGTTTCTGCTCGATATCAGTACCGAAGATCATCACGACCTCCGGCGCGACGATTTGCAGGTTCGCTACCAGGGCAACACGGCCTTTCATGTGCTGGAGGAGATTTCCAAGGTCACTTTCGTGCCGCTCAGTTTCGGCGGCCGGGTCCGCGGTCTGGAAGATATCGGCCGGCTTCTGCGCGTCGGCGTGGACAAGGTCTCGCTCAATTCCGCGGCGTTGGCCGACCCGGAATTGATTTCCCGGGCAGCCGCGGAGTTCGGAAGCCAGTGCATCATGGTTACCGCCGACGCGCGCCGTCATCCCGACGGACGCTGCGAGATCTAAACGAATGGCGGCAAGACACCGACCGGGCGCGATCCGGTGGAATGGTGCCGCGAGGCGGAAGAGCGGGGAGCCGGCGAGATCGTCATTCAGGCCATCCATCGCGACGGTACCGCTCAAGGCTATGATCTGGATTTGGTTGCCGCGATCACCGACGCGGTCGGCGTTCCGGTGGTGGCTCTCGGAGGCGCGGGCCGGTACGCCGATTTTCCGCCGGTGTTCGACCTCGGTGTCGGAGGCGCCGCGGCGGCCAATATCTTCAACTTTTTCGAGCTCTCCTATCCCCTTGCCAAGAAGCATTGCGTCGAGAAGGGGGTGCGCTTGCGCGCGAGCCCGTTGCAGAGCCGCTGGCTGCCGCGTGAACCCGCGTATCCGCCGCAGGAAGCGCGGCAACGGATGGAGGCGAGGCTCGAAGCGGCGGCCAGTGCCGACTATCCCGCAAATCGGCAAAAGGCGCGGCGACAGGAGGTTTCCTGGTGCCGGAAATGCGTCTATCCATCGCTCAGCGCGGCACCCATGGCCTATGACTCGGAGGGTGTCTGCATGGGATACCGGACCGCGGAGGCGCGTGACGCCATCCCGGCCGATGAGTGGTCCCGCCGGGAAACGTTGCTTGTCGATCTGCTGGAGCGGTCCCGTTCGACCGACGGCAGCCGGGCCGATTGCGTGATTGCCGTCAGGGGCGGCATGGTCAGCTGGTTTCAGTCCCTCTACTTCAAATACGTTCTTGGCTTCTATCCGATACTGGTTACCTATGACGGCAATAACTATACCGAGACGGGGTGGCGTAATTTATTGAAAATGAAAGAGGTTTTTAACGTCGACCACATTATCTACCGACCCCGGGTCGACGTGCTGAAGTCTCTGAACAGGCTCGCCTTTAAGGTCATGGGCGACATGAACTGGCATGCCCATGTCGGCATCAACACAGTGCCGGTCCGCCTCGCTGTACAGATGGGGATTCCGATGATCATCTGGGGCGAGCACGGCTACGCGGATCTTTTCGGTCAGTTCGCCATGACCGACTTCCCCGAGATGAGCTATCGATACCGTCTGGAGCATTTCGGCCGAGGCTACGACTGGAACTACTTCGTGGGCCTGGAGGGGCTCGAGCCGAAGGATCTGGTCGCCTGGCAATATCCCGATGACAAGGCGATCTTCGACCTGGGCCTGCGAGGCATCTATCTCGGGAACTACGTCCACTGGGACGCCAACGTGCATACCCGGGAGATGATCGAGCACTATGGGTTCGAGGTCAGTCCGACGCCTTTCGCATCGCACCTACCGCCGGATGTCGAATCTGGACGACATGCACGAAAATGGCGTGCACGACTATTTGAAATACGTGAAGTTCGGCTATGGTCGCTGCACGGATCACTGCTGCAAGGACATCCGCGGCGGCGTAATGAGCCGAGCGCGGGCAATCGAATTGGTGAATCACTTCGACCCGAAAAAACCCAGTGACCTCACGCGCTGGCTCGACTATGTCGGCATGACCGAGGACGAATTCGAACGCATCGCCGATACCTTCAGGGATCCGCGAATCTGGTGGCGCGGATCGAACGGAGACTGGGAGCGCGAGTGGATCAAACCGTCAGACTGATGCGGCACTGGGATGTAGGATCGTGACTGGCCTGGATTTAGTCATTCGCCCGCTTTGAAATAATCAGGCTCGCAGGTCGACGACACCAAGTAGATCCAATTCAACACATGGCAATCACCATTGCAGGGAACGCCGCGTTGAGTGTTCTCTACTTTCAATGTGATCAAAAGCGACAAGAATTTCGTCAATTCGCAGCAGAGCAGAACTTCCTGAGCATCGGAAGCTTGAATCTGACACACGACAAATTGAGAATCTTGCTCGTCGGTCCTTAACCTATGCCGTGCGCGGCAGTTCCCGTTCAACCAAGGTCGCCCACAGGCTGGCGCCGGTCGCCAGGACCTCGTCGTTGTAGTCATATTCCGGGTGATGCACGGAATGGATATGGGTCTCGTCCCCGCCGCCGATGAAGATGAAGGCGCCGGGACGCTCTTCCAGCATGTATGAGAAATCCTCGCTGCCCATCAGCGGAACCGTTTCGGTATCGACCATATCAGCGCCGACAACCGCCCTTGCCGCCTCGGCCAAACGATCGACATTATCATCGTGGTTCAAGGTGACGGGATAGCCTTCGCGGTAGTCGCAGCGGATCTCGACACCGTATTGGTCGGCGAAGGACCGGCAGATCGCCTGAAAGCGCGCGCGGATAGTGTCGCGGGTCTCGCGGCTGACGGTACGGATCGAGGCATCCAGCACCGCTTGATGTGGGATCACGTTGTTCGCGGTGCCGGCATGGAACTGGGTGATGCTGATCACCGCATTGTCGAATGGATCAAGCTGGCGCGAGACGATGGTCTGGGCGGCGGCATAGATCTGGGTGCCGATGGCGATCGGATCGATGGCCATGTGCGGCATCGCCGCGTGACCGCCCTTGGCATTGATGGTGATCTTCAGGCCGTCGGCCGCCGCCAGCAGCGCGCCCTTGCGGATCGCGAACTTGCCGCGTGGAATCTGCGGCATGTTGTGCAAGCCATAGACCGAGTCGCAGGGAAAGTTCTTGAACAGACCCTCCTCGATCATCTTCTTGGCGCCGGCCCCACCTTCCTCGGCCGGCTGAAAGATCAGATTGACGGTGCCGTCGAAATTGCGGGTTTCCGCAAGGTACTTGGCGGCGCCCAGCAGGGTGGCGGTGTGCCCGTCATGGCCGCAGGCGTGCATCTTTCCGGATACCGTCGACTTGTAGTCCGGGTTGGCTTCCTCCTGCATGGGAAGCGCGTCCATGTCGGCGCGGATGCCGATGCTGCAGCCGGTGCCGGTGCCGCCCCTGAGGACGCCGACGACGCCGGTTCCCGCGATCCCCTCATGAACCTCGATACCCCAGGACCGGAGTTTTTCCGCGACGATACCCGCGGTCCGGACCTCCTCGTACCGGATCTCGGGATGGGCGTGAAAATCATGGC
The DNA here is from genome assembly GCA_038116915.1 of Alphaproteobacteria bacterium. Taxonomy (GTDB): domain Bacteria; phylum Pseudomonadota; class Alphaproteobacteria; order Thalassobaculales; family Thalassobaculaceae; genus JADHLJ01. The sequence continues at coordinate 491 of JAYOEU010000271.1, read as the reverse complement.
GCCATTCGCGCATTTCGGCATCGAACTCGGCGATACGGTTCTGAATGGGCATGGGAGGTTTCCTTTCGCCGCTCAGCGGCCACGAATGCGCGGGTCGAGCGCATCGCGCAACCCGTCGCCGATGTAGTTGACGCTCAGAACCGTGAGCGAGATCGCAAGACCCGGCCAGATCACTCTGGCGGGATTGATGTTGAGAAACGGCACGCCGTCGAACAGCAGCCGGCCCCAGGTCGGGAAGTCTGACGGAAAGCCGAGGCCGAGAAAGCTCAGCGCGCTCTCGGTGATAATCGCCTGGGCGACGCCCAGGGTCGCAGAGACCATGATCGGGCTCAGCACGTTCGGAAAGATGTGCCGGAAGATCATCCGGTGCGAACGGGTGCCGATGCTGCGCGCGGCGAGCACGAATTCCCGTTCCTTGATCGCCAAAACCTCGCCTCGGACGATCCGCGCGGTCTGCATCCAACTGGTGATGCCGATGACGAAGACGATGA
>JAYOEU010000270.1:0-3995 GCA_038116915.1 Alphaproteobacteria bacterium | reverse complement strand
ATAGGTTTTGGGGGTCAAGGCTTAGGGAGACGTCGCGCTGGCGAAGGCCAGGGCTTCTGCCGCAACTTTTGCCTTTCCGTAGTGATTGGGAAATACGAGCATTGAGGGCTGTGGTTGCGTTGTCGCCATGAGCCCTGGCCTTCGCCAGGGCGACGTTGAAGAACGGGAACAAGTTTTGAAGATTTGATTTCAAATGTATCTGACGTCCGTCGATCACGTTTCGAAAAGGAGTCGATATACGTAAGGGTCATAGAATTTTAAAAGAGTGCGAGCAAAAATTTTCGAGTCAACACCGTATGTTTTCGCCCAAAGCCCCCAATCTTCTGGCGGGACTCGAGCTCTACCAAGTTCTATTTGAGAAATGAAGGTATTGTACCCATATCCCATCCGTTCGCTTGCAGCTTGTTGTGTGAGGCTCGCATCCTCGCGAATCTTTTTTTAGGCAAACTCCCGCATCTATGCGGAGCATCTGAGCTTAACGAGACCGACCTCTATAGTTTGCCATCATCCCTCGAATGTTGTTGCGTGATTATCTTGATATTCCATTGAGGGTGCGGTGTAAGCAAGAGGGTAAATTCGATTTCGAGCCTCATCTACTCGAACAGCGCGAACATCTCCTGAAACGCCGTCAGCTGATTGCCGGCGGCGGAGGAGGGGACCAGGATCGGCGTGCGGATGCCGGCGTCGTACCAGGCCTCCAGCCCTGCCAGGATCTTGGCCGGAGGGCCGAACAGCGTGGTGTTGGCCAGCCATTTGTCGCTGAGGCAGTCCGGAATGCGCTCCGGCTTGCCCTCGGCGATGACCTTTTCGACATCGGCCATCTCCTGCTCGTGGCCGGCCTCGCGCCAGTAGTTGCGGTAGTTAGTCAACTGGGCATAGCTGGTGAGCGTGCGCCGGTTCACCGCCTTGGCTGCCTCGATATCGTCGGAAATGCAGGTCGGGATCATGTTGCCGATATAGAAGGCCGCGTCCTCGCGCTTGGCCGGCGGGAGCGCCGACAGCGAGACCGCCATGTGCGAGCGCGCGCCGTTGGCGAAGACCATGCCTTCGGCGATTTCCGCCGACAACGCGATCATCTTTTGCCTGAGGGTTGCAAGGACGATCGGCGGAAGCTCGCCGACCCGGTCGGCGCCCCTCAAATCCGCGACGAAAGCCCGCATGTCGCCGAGCGGCTTGCCCACGCTGACGCCGAAGCGGGCATGAGCGGGGGCGTGGCTGACACCGATCCCGAAGCTGAACCGGCCGCCGGAGATTTCATGGATGAAGGCGGCGGTCTGCGCATAGTCGACGGGGGCGCGCCAATAGATCGGCGTGACCGACGTGCCGAACTTTATCCGCGTGGTCGACAAAGCGATCGCGGTTGCGAGCGACATGTTGTCCGACAGGGACGGCAGATAGAGCCCGGCGAACCCCCGGTTCTCGGCTTCCTTGGCGAGCTCGAGGATTTGATGACGGCGGCCAGGCACGGCGGCGAGGGACAGGGCGGGTTTGGCAACGGGCATGCTGCCCTCCTTCGTAAAATCAGACTGACCGGCTGAGCGGTTTGCACGCGCCTTGCGGCTAACCCGCACGCTTTTCGAAGACGAACGCGTCGAGGCTTTCCTGGGCTCTCTGCCGCAGCTCATGCCATTTCGTGGCGCCGCCGTAATAGGCGAGACTGCCGGGCGCGCCTTCGCCATGGCCGTTATAGTACGAGATACAGTCTCTGAGAGGCGCGGTCAGGATATCCGCCTGTTTGCAGTGTTCGGCATAGATCTCCTCTGGCTCCCGTTTGACATCGACAATGTCGGCGTTCTTGGCCCGCAGGGTCTGCATCATCCAGATCACATAGTCGGTATGCGCCTCGATGACGCGCACGAAGTTGAACTGGCCGCCGCCGCCCTGCGGTCCGGACATGATGAAGAGATTGGGAAAGCCTTGGCTGTGGATGCCGAGATAGGTCTTGGTGCCCTCCTCGGCCCATTTCGCCTGCAAGGTGCGCCCGTCGCGGCCGGCGATCATGTTGAAGGTGGATGTCGCCATCCACTGAAACCCGGTGGCGTAGATCAGCACGTCCAGCGGGTACTCGACCCCGTCATGCACCACGCCGCGCTGGTTGATCTCGGAGACGCCGCGCGGGGCAGTGTCGACCAGGGTCACGTGCGGCAGATTGAAGGCCGGCAGATATTCGTCATGGAAGACCGGACGCTTGCAGCCATAGGGATAATACGGTTTCAGCGCCTCGGCGGTTTTCGGATCCTCGACGATGGCGTCCACCCGGGCGCGGATCTGTTCCATGATCCGGAAGTTGGTGTTGAGCTGCCGCTGGATCAGTTCCTCCGGCGACAGCTTGGTCTTGTGCTGTTTTTTCTGTTTCTGGAAATCGACCTTGCCGGAGAGATAGGCGTCATTGCCCTGCAGGGCTGTGCGCCCGGACGAAATCTTGGCGAGCCGCTCCCGGCGCGCTCTTGCCCATCCCGGTTCCTTGGCCCAGGTCTCGATCTCCTCCTGGGTCGTCGCCCGCTGATCACGCACGTCGATCGAGGATGGCGTGCGCTGAAAGACATAGAGTTCCCGGGCGACCTTGGCGAGTTCCGGGACCACCTGCACGGCGGTGGCACCGGTGCCGATGATGCCGATCCGCTTGCCCTTCAGATCGACATGATAGTTCCAGCGCGAGGTATGGAAGGCGTCGCCCTTGAACGTCTCCATCCCTTTGATCCGGGCGAGCTTGGGCGTGGTCAGGATCCCGTTCGCCAGAATGACGAAGCGTGCCCGCATGGCATCGCCGCGATCCGTGTAGACCGTCCAGCGCCCGCTCTTCTCATCCCAGACGGTCTTGTCGACGGTGGTGTGAAACAGACAGCGTTCGTAGAAGCCATCCTTCTCGGCAATCATCTGGCAATATTCCAGAATCTCGAAGCCGGAGGCGAATTTCATCGTCGGGTAGTAGCCCATCTCCTCCAGCAGCGGCAGGTAGCTGTAGGATTCGACGTCGCAGGCGATCCCCGGATAGCGGTTCCAGTACCAGGTGCCGCCGACATCTCCGCCCTTCTCGCAGAACCGGACATCGCCGATGCCGGCGCGTTTCAGCTTGTGCCACAGCAGCAGGCCCGAGAAACCCGCGCCGATCACCAGAACCTCGCATTCGTCGGTCAGCGCCTCGCGTTCCACTGGTGGTTCGGAATAGACATCCTCGAGATATTTCGAAAACTCGCCCTCCATCGCCATATAGTCGGCGGCGCCGCGCCGGGCTTCCTTGAATTCCCGGTATTTCGCCTGTTCCTCGGCGTTGAAAACCGCGCCCGGCGGCGGGTCGGGCAGGGTCTTCAGCGAGACGTCGCTGATCGCCGAATAACCCTTGCCGGTGATCTTGTCGGACGCGATGGCGGCACGGGTGTTGAAGCTCTTGCGGCCGGTGGCCGGGTCAATATGAATCGACAAAATGTTCCCCTTTCGGGCGATTTTCAGCGATTTGAGAGCATTTTTGCCGGTTCCAGGGCGCAAGAACAGCCGAACTTGTCTGATACCGGGATGCCGGCTCAATCATCGCCCATTCGATGGTCCCTGGACCGGGGCGCACGGATGTCGGGTTTCCTGGCGGGTGGCGAAAACCCGGTAAGCGGCCCCCTAGATGATCTCGAAATACCGCTCCATTTCCCAGTCCGTCACATGCCGGCGGAATTCGCGTTCCTCCCATTCGCGGGTGGCGGCGTAATGCTCGACGAAGGCGTCGCCGAAGAGGGCGCGCGCCGGCTTTGATTTCTTCAGGCGCTGGGCCGCGTCCCAAAGGGTGCGGGGAAGGTCGAGGCGGCGCGGGAAGGTCTTGTCGTAGGCACTGCCGACCACCGGGGCCGTCGGCTCCACCTTGTTTTCGATGCCCCAGAGACCGGAGCCGAGCGCCGCCGCGAAAGCCAGATAAGGGTTCGCGTCCGCCGCCGCGATCCTGTATTCGGCGCGCTGGGATTTCTCCGAGCCCGGGATCACGCGCAGCGCGCAGGTCCGGTTCTCCACCC
>JAYOEU010000269.1:1603-4000 GCA_038116915.1 Alphaproteobacteria bacterium | reverse complement strand
CGCCCAGCCGGTCCGCCAGGCCGCGCCGGCCCCGCAGCCGGCCGCTACGCCGATGGCCGACGGCGGCGGTTCGTGGACCGACATCTTCTCGGAAATCCGCGTCGGCGCGCTGGCCCATGACCTCGGGCCGTTCTCGGCCAGCGACGAGGGCGGCGTCGACGCCAACCTCGAACTGCTGTTCGCCTCGCCCGACATGTTCTCGTTCATGTGGTCGCCCCGGCCGCACCTGGGGCTGAGCTACAACACCGGCGGCGACACCGGCCAGGTCTACGCCGGCCTGACCTGGGAATGGTCTTTCTGGAACGGCTGGTTCGCCGGCTTCAGCCTGGGCGGCATGGCCCACGACGGGCACCTGGTCGGCGTCGACGGCGAGAGCAAGTCGCTCGGCTGCCGGGTGCTGTTCCGTGAATCGATCAACGCCGGTTATCGCTTCAATAAGCGCCATGCCGTGATGTTCCACTTCGACCACTCCTCGAACGCCAGCCTGTGCGAGAAGAACACCTCCGACGGCACCGCCGAGGGCCGCCACGACGTCGTCCTCAACGAGGGCCTGGAAAACGTCGGCCTGCGCTACGGCTACTCGTTCTAGCCCGGCGCGATCGCGGCCCGACGGCCGGCCGCATCCGTAACCAATTGGTAAGAATTTCCCGTCACCTTCGAGGCGTATAACGCGGCGACAAGCCGCGACCTGACGTCCTGAGGGAGTGAGACCAATGACCGTGGCAACCCTGGTTGAACGCGCGTCGCACGACCGCCGCGACGCCGACCGCCGCCATCGGGCGGCGGCCATCGAACACGCGGACTGGCGCGGACGCGAACAACGCGGCTATCTGGACCGCCGCGCCGACCCGAACTGAAGCCGCCGTTGGCTCAAGGCGCGAGTCGTCGCGACACTGCGCGACGCGGCGTAATTTATCGCGACGCTGCGCGACGCGGCTTGAAAGACGTCGCCGCCCTGCGCGACGCAGCCGAGGCGGCGCCGGCAGGAATCCGGCGTTCAGTCGCGCAGCGCCTGGCAGACCCGGGCACGCAGCCAGACGTGCCGCCATTCCGGATCGGAGCGGCGGTCGGCATAGCCGCGACGGTCGGACGCGCTGAGCGCGCGGCCATCGCGGTTGACGTCCCGGCGTTCGGGACGGCGTCGGCTGCACAAGGCTTTGAGAAGGGCATTCATTGGCTGTTCCTTTCCAATTTCTATCGGACGGAAACCGTCGGTGGATACGCGTCGTGGTTCTGCGGCGCGTGGTGAGTAAGGCTATGCCACAGCCGTTCGGCAAGCGGTGTGACGGCCGTCACTGCCGGAGACGATTCCGGCCGCCCGAGCGGTCGAAACAGGGGCTGGAAATCGATTTCCGGACCGATTAGTGTGGCGGCTTCCGTCCCCTCCCCGCGTGGGGCCGCCGGTCAACCCACGATGAGAGGCACCGTCGCCAAATGAGCAATCCGAACGAAGTATCCATCAAGACCGTCATCAACATCATGACCATCGGCGGCGCAATTGCCGTCGGCCTGGTTTTCATGGTCCTGGCGCTGCTGAACATCTTCGTCTGACGTCGCCGGGCTGCGCGCCCCGTCCGGGCCGCCTTTCGCGCGCAATGCCGAAAACCCCTCCGGGGGACAAAACGCCCCACCGGGGCGTTTTGTGGTGCGGGCGGCCAGAGTTGAACCGGCAAATATTGCTTGGCCCCTGAGGTATCTCTGAAACCTCAAGAAGCCTACTCATCATCGAATAGGTCTATGACTTTGCCACCTGAAGAAAATTCTTCGTGTCCCAAAACCTCTTCGACTACTTACTCAGCCTTAGGCTTGTTCTTTTCGACCCGCTGAATACAGGTCATTCGAAATCTAAGAACATCTCCAGCGCCAAATCTTTCTTGTCCGTTTTTTACCCGGTCTAGAAATTCTTCATCAGCAATGGTGGCCGAAAACATCCCCCTACCTTCATTGAATTTCCATCGAGCAGAACCCTCAAGAGTTGGCGAGGCAATTCGAACAACCATCTCGGTTTCGTTTTCTGTAAGTTTTTCGCCCTGTGGCAAGCTCTTGAAGGACCGAGCGTCATCATTCGCTACTTCGGCAATTGGTTCGCCTTTGTGTTCAATCGACAGTTTGTCGCCTTTATGGCGAAGGCTCCTTTTTACAAATTTTTCAACGGCAGCACCTGCGTTGGTGTTGATTAAAATGTTGAATGTGTCGCCATTGACTTGAGTGATCTCACCTTCGTTGTTCTCCACGATCATGCCGCCGTTCTCGGCCTTCTTGACGCTTTTTGGCAGTTCCCCTTTTAGGAACTTGAACAATTCGATTGCTGAACTGATCAGGTCAAAGATGCCGGTCGGCGCGGCAAGAACGGCTAGTAGGTGACCCGAAACATTCATGACTTCCAGCAGAAGCTGA
>JAYOEU010000269.1:0-1593 GCA_038116915.1 Alphaproteobacteria bacterium | reverse complement strand
CTGAATCTCTGCGGATCCCCTCGAAAAACCTTGGATGTGGGTATTTACTCGACAATCTTTGCCGTAAACTTCATTTGCAATGATCTCAGTATACTTTGCAAAACCGGCGAGAGCGTTTGACGCTAAGTACGCGTCCATCCGCCCCCGGTCATACTCCTTGCCTGAGTACTTTAGCCGCGCGACCTCCTCCATAGCTTTCCCCCAATCTATTGTTGCGGACAGCAGGACTTAAACTTGCGGGGGCATATAGTCCGAGAGAATTCCCTACCAGTTTCGGCTTTCGCCGCGTGCACCTCCTTAGCAGGGAGGCGCAACGTAGTATGTGCTAATTCGTCGCCATAGCGTACCCGCCTTAGGCGCTTCTCGTCTAGTATCCACACCTTTCCCGGGTTTATGTTTGGCTAAGGATTGTCCTCAGTTCAACTGTTCATCGAAAACACCTTCGGTAGACAAAAAGCGCCACCGGAGCGTCAGGTGCAAAACGTGATGAAGCCCTTCCAGGGGATCAAACGCCCCCACCGGGGCGTTTGATGGTGCGGGCGGTCGGACTTGAACCGACAAGGCCGTGAGGCCGAGGGATTTTAAGTCCCTTGTGTTTACCAATTTCACCACGCCCGCGTTCGGGCGACCCTAGAGCAAATCATCCGGTTTTGGAACTACGGTAACCGCCTTGCCGGCAAGGTCGTCTCACGGCGTTCGCGACCATTCTTCCTCCCCCTTGATGGGGGAGGATCGAGGTGGGGGTGCGTTACGCGGCGCGGATCAGGCTCGTTGCGCGCCTGTCGGCGCTCGCCCCCCACCCCAGCCCTCCCCCACGAGGGGGGAGGGAGCGTTCGCGGCGAGGGGGGGTATGCTCCAGCGGTGATTGTGTTCGGGCGCGAAGGCGCTAGAGTCCGGCGATGCCCGCGTGTGACGATAGCGGCGGCCCGCCGGTTTTCGATGCTGCCTTCCAAGACCAGTTGGACAGCCTGTTCCGCTGGCGGCGCGACGTGCGTCGGTTCCGGACCGAGCCGGTGCCCGCCGACCTGCTGGACGCGCTGATCGGCCAGGCGGCGCTGGCGCCGAGTGTGGGCAACGCCCAGCCCTGGCGTTTCGTCAAGGTGGCGGACGACGACCGCCGCGCCGCGATCCGCGCCAACTTCGAGGCCGCCAACGCCGACGCGTTGGGCGACTACGCCGGCGAGCGCGCGAAGCTCTACGCGACGCTGAAGCTTGACGGGCTGGACAAGGCGCCGGTGCATTTGGCTGTGTTCTCGGACACCCAGACGCCGCACGGCCACGGCCTAGGTGCCAGGACCATGCCCGAAACCCTCGCCTACTCCGTGGTCGGCGCGATCCAGACGCTGTGGCTGGCGGCGCGCAGCCGGGGCGTCGGGCTGGGCTGGGTGTCGATCCTCGATCCGGACGGAGTGCGGGACGCCCTCGACGTGCCCGACGCCTGGCGGTTCATCGCGTACCTCTGCCTCGGCTACCCGAAAGAGGAACACGAGGATCCGGAACTCCAGCGCCACGGCTGGCAGGACCGGGTGGACGTCGCCGACTTCGTTCTCGAACGCTGATCCCCGCCGCTTTTCATCGGCGGCCCGGCGGCGC
>JAYOEU010000268.1:0-4049 GCA_038116915.1 Alphaproteobacteria bacterium | reverse complement strand
CTGACCAATAGCGTGATGATGCCGGCCCTCGGCCATGACTGGCGGATGGTGGTGATCGCCTATGCCGGGTTCACGATCCTGGCGGGGCTGATCTGGCTTTTGATCTCGCGCCATGCGTCCGCGCGTGCCCTGGAAGCGCGCCTTGCCGCCGAGCCGCGCGGCGACGTTCTCGAGACATTCAAGCGCCTGGCGTCGATCCCGACTGTGCGCATCGTGCTGCTCATGAGCATCGGGATTTTCTTCTTCAATCACGGGTTGAACAACTGGCTGCCGGAGCTTCTGCGCTCCAAGGATCTGGATATCGCCACCGCCGGCTTCTGGGCAGCGATCCCGACTGCCGTCAGTGTGCTTTCGGCCCTGACCATTCCGCGTCTCGCGACGCCGGAGCGGCGGCTGAAGGTCTTCGCGCTGTTGATTTTCGGCGCGGCGGGCACAACGGCGCTGCTGCATCTCGACCCGGGTCCGGCGCTGGGCGTTGGGCTGATCCTGCAGGGACTGGCGCGCGGCGCTATGATGACGGTGGCGCTGCTGATGCTGGTCGAGGTGCCGGGTGTCGGCGCCAAGCGGGCCGGCACCGCCGGTGGCCTGTTTTTCACGGCAGCCGAAATCGGCGGGGTCTCGGGACCCCTGGTGATCGGCCTGACCCACGATGCGACCGGGGGCTTCACCGCGGCGCTGGTCCTGCTGAGTGTGATCTGCCTGGTTCTGCTTGCCATGCTTTTGCTTTTGCGCCGTTCCATGCGGAACGATGCCGGAGGGCAAGGGGCGGCACGCGGTTTCGGTTGACCCAGCGCCGGACGAATGGCATCACCGGACGGAAGTCATCGCACGGTATCCGCTGTTGCCTTGGTGACGTTGGAGGCTTGATGCCCTCGGAATTCCGGTTCCTCGTCTTCACGCCGCGCGAATTGGAAAAGGCGCTGGTGGCATTCGCGATCCGCGCGCAGAAAAAGATCCCCATGGGGTCGGTCAAAAGCGCCGATATCATCGATGAGGAAAAACCCCGGGCCGTGCTTTGGATCGAACCCGATTCCGGCGATGTGGTCGAGGTACAGTTTTCGAGCGAGGAGGTCGTCGGCTCACTTGTCGGGATGTGCCTGGACCGCAAGATCCCACTGCCGCGCGAGTATTCGAAGGCGCTTGAGGTGTTCAAGGGCCGGATGGCGCTGCGAATTCAGATGAGTGAATTGAAGTAGCGCCGCCGTCAGCCGCCGGCGATCCGGTTCATGAATGCGGCGAGGCGGATATCAAGTTCGGTCACGCCGCCGGCGTCGTGGGTCGCAAGCGTCACCTCGACCCGGTTGTAGATGTTGAACCATTCGGGATGGTGATCCATCTTTTCGGCCATTAGCGCCGCGCGGGTCATGAAGCCGAATGCCTGGTTGAAATCGCCGAATTGAAACGTGCGGGTGATGGCGTCACGTCCCTCGACGTCGCTCCAGCCGTCGAGGGTGGCCAGTGCGTCGGCCCGGGCCGCCGGATCCAGTTTGTTCGCCATTGAGATGGTCCCTCCTGGTGATTTGCCGGCGTTAGGGTCGCTCTATTCCGCCGGCACGTCACCCGACGCTGTCCGACGTGCACCGCCAAGCAAAACCGTGAACAGGCTTGCCAGTACCAGCATCGCCGCCGCGATGCCGAGGCAACCGACCAGCCCCTGCCACTGATAGGCGATGCCGGACAAAAGCGTGCCTGTAAGACGGCCCGCCGCGTTGGCACTATAGTAGAAGCCGACGGAACGCGCGACGTCGCCGGACTTTGAAAAGGCCAGAATAAGGTAGGAATGCACCGCCGAGTTCACGGCGAAACAGAGCCCGAAAACTCCGAGGCCGACTATCAGGGTCAGGGCCGGCTGATATCCCGCATGGATCGCGCCGGCGACCATCATCGTGACACCTGTCAGGAGGAAAATCCAAAGCTGCGCCGCCTTGATCTCGGACGAACGCCCGTCGCGGGAGCTTTTGAGGATCATCGGCGCGGCGCCCTGGACGACACCGTAACCGATGATCCACAGCGCCAGGAACGCGCCGACGGATGCAAAGCTCCACCCCAGTGCCTCGTATAGGAATACCGGCAGGCCGACCACGAACCAGACATCGCGCGCGCCGAACAGGAAGACCCGCGCCGCCGAGAGCAGATTGATCGCCGCCGATTTCGAGAACAGGTCAAAGGCCTTCGATTTCGTCTTGGCCTTGCCCATATCGCGCGGCAGCAACGAGGCTGAGGCAAACAGCACGAGGGACAGACAGGCGGCCATCAGCCAGAGCCCATGGACGAAACCGAGGCCCGAGAGCAGCAGCCCGCCGAGAAAAAACCCGGCCCCCTTCAGCGCGTTCTTTGAGCCGGTCAGAAGCGCGACCCATCTGAACAAGGTGGAGTGCTCGTTCTCGGGCACGACCAGTTTGATCGCGCTCTTGGAACTCATCTTGGTAAGATCCTTGGCGATGCCGGAGATGCCCTGAACCGCCAGGACATAGGTGACCGACCAGGCGATGGACCAAGCCGGGTCCAGCATCGAGAGCGCCGCCAGGGCCGCGATCTGCAGCGTGAGGCCCAGATGCAGGGTCAGCTTCAGGCCGTGCCGGGCGCCGAGCCAGCCGCCGAGCAGGTTGGTGACCATGCCCATGACCTCGTACAACACGAACAGGGTCGCGAGCTGGAAGGGTGTATAGCCTAGGGTGTGGAAATGCAGCAGCACCAGCATCCGCAAGGCGCCGTCGGTCAACGTGAAGCCCCAATAGGCCGAGGTGACGATCGCGTAGTCGCGGATGCCCCTCATCGTCCCATGCCTTTCCTCAAAGCGAGGCCGCGACCTTGGCGGCGAGTTCCATCATTCGGTTCACATAACCCCATTCGTTATCGTACCACGCCAGGACTTTCACCTGGGTGCCGTTGACGACCATGGTGGATGGGGCGTCGAGAATGCTGGAGCGCGGGTCGTCGGTGAAGTCGGTCGAGACCAGGGCCCGGTCCTCGTAACCGAGAATGCCGCGGAGATCTTCCTCGGCCGCCGCCTTGAACAGGCCATTCACCTCCGCGACCGTGGTTTCACGCGTCATCTCGAAGACACAGTCGGTGAGCGACGCGTTGAGCAGCGGCACCCGCACGGCAATTCCGTTCAGCTTGCCCTGGAGCTCCGGAAAGATCAGCCCGATCGCCGTCGCCGAACCCGTGGAGGTCGGAATCAGATTCAGCAACGAGGAGCGTGCTCGGCGGAGATCTTTGTGCGGCTTGTCGACGACGCTTTGGGTATTGGTGACGTCGTGAACCGTCGTGATGGACCCGTGGCGTATGCCGATCCCCTCGTGCAGAACCTTGATCACCGGCGCCAGACAATTGGTGGTGCAGGAGGCAGCCGTCACCAGGTGATGGGTGAGCGGGTCATAGAGATGGTCGTTCACCCCCATGACGATATTGAGCGCGCCGCCATCCTTGACCGGGCAGGCGACAATGACCTTCTTCACTCCGGCGTCGAAATATGGCTGAAGTTCGCACGCGGTCTTGAATTTGCCGCTCGCCTCGATCACCAGATCGATACCCAGCCCGAACCAGTCGGTTTCCGAAAGTTTGCCGTTGGTTGAATAGGTGAGCGACCGGGAGCCGATTAGGATCTGATTTCCGCCGGCGCGAACCTCGACAGGCCAGCGGCCATGCACACTGTCGAAGGCAAGGAGATGCGCCGCCGTCGCGGCATCGCCGGAGGCTTCGTTCACGTGAACGATGTCATAAGCACCGTCCCCCCACGCTCCGGCAGGTTCCTCCAGTGAGGCTGAAAGACGCGGATCGAACCCCCAAGCCGCCCTAAGGCCAAGCCGTCCCATGCGTCCGAAGCCGTTGATCGCAACACGTACCGTCATCGCTCGATATTCCTACAGGTCAATCACCAGCCCGTCATGCGCGCACTCTTCGTCCAGTTTATCGGCGTGCGGCAGCATCTCACGGCTCATATGGGTCAGGATCACACGCTTGGCGCCAAGCTCGCCCCGATGTTCTCTAAGAGCAGATCCTCCCAGCCATCGGCGCTGTGCACGTTGCCGGGGCGCAAAGCGCAG
>JAYOEU010000267.1:1420-4068 GCA_038116915.1 Alphaproteobacteria bacterium | reverse complement strand
AAGTCTCGCGCCGAAGCCAAGCGTCTGCTGAAGGAAGCCGGTCATGAGAACCTGACCTTCGCCCTGCATAACCGCGCCGTTGACCAGCCCTACAAGATCGTCGGCACCTGGCTCATCGACCAATGGGCGAAGATCGGCGTCAAGGTGACCCAAGAGGCGGTTCCGACGGCCCAGTGGTACGACAAGTTCCGTAAGACCCGGGACTACGACGTCGGCCTCGACGCCAACTGCCAGGCCGTGGTCAATCCGGTCGCGGATGTTGCCAAGGTGCTGTGCAGCTCCACCAACAACTACGCCCAGTGCGAAAATCCGAAGCTGGAAGAGTTGTTCCAGGCGATGAACAAGGAAAGCGACCCGAAGAAGGTCCGCGTCATGATGCGTGAATACGAGAGGATCGTCCTCGACGAGGAAGCCTATATCGGTCACGCCCTGTGGTGGTACAAGATCAACCCGCACCGTTCCTATGTGAAGGGCTGGAAGATCGCGCCGAGCCACTACTTGAACCAGCAGTTGGACAACGTCTGGCTGGATAAGTAAGGCAAGGCAACGCCTATCCAAAACCACCGCCACGGGTCATTCTGCCCGTGGCGGTGGCGGCGGACCCTGAAGGCCATTGGAATTAGTCAATCTCTCGGGCAAGGCGGTCCAGAATGTATAAATACGTCGTAAACCGTGTTCTTTTGATGCTTCCGACCCTGCTCGGCGCCGCCGTGCTGGTGTTCATAGTCTTGCGACTCGCTCCCGGGGATGTGTGCGAAATGCGCATGGCCGGAACCGGCCTGTTCGCCGATCCCGAGGCGATCAAGACCTGTCAGGAGAATCTCGGGCTGAACGATTCAAAACTCGAACAGTTCGGGCGGTTCATTGGCGGCTATGTTGTCGGCGATCTCGGCATTTCCATGTGGACCGCCCGCCCGGTAACCGAGGAAATTGCCATCCGGTTCAAGCTGTCCCTGGAACTGGCGATTTTTGCGACGGTCATTTCCGTTCTGATCGCTATTCCATTGGGGACGATCTCGGCGGTCAAACAGAATACCTGGGTCGACTACGCGGTCCGGACGTTTTCCATCGCCGGCATCGCCATGCCCTCGTTTTGGCTCGGAATCCTTATTATTTTGGGCCTCCTGATCACCACGCAGGCATGGTTCGGGGCGCCATGGATGCCACCGATCCATTACATCCCGCTTACCGAGGACCCATTGGGCAACCTGACACAGCTGTTCTGGCCCGCCCTGGCGACCGGATACCGCTATGCCGCGGTCTCCACCCGGATGACACGTTCGGCCCTGCTTGAGGTGCTGCGCGAGGATTACGTGCGGACCGCCCATGCCAAGGGTCTGCTGGAGAAACTGATCATCCGCCGGCATGCGCTGAAGAACGCTATGCTGCCGGTGGTCACCATCATCGGCATCGAGTTCGCATTCCTCATGGGCGGCCTCGTCGTGACCGAGCAGGTCTTCAACCTGAACGGAATCGGCAAGCTGTTCGTTGAATCAGTGCTGAACCATGATTTCAACCTGACCCAGCAACTCGTGATGCTGGTCGCGCTGATCTTCATCATCACCAACTTCGTCGTGGATCTGCTGTACGCTTGGCTCGATCCGCGCATCCGCTATGCTTGAGGTAACACACCATGGCTAGCTTGACCGCAGACGATACAACGATCGACGTACCGGCGCGCGCGGGCGTTACCAAGACGCTGAAGGACTTCGCCCGAAAGCAACCGCTTGGCGCGGCGGGCGGCGTGATTGTGATCCTGATGATTCTCGCGGCGATTTTCGCCGATGTCATCACCGTCTACGATCCGGAACAGATCAGCTTCGAGGCGATGCTGGTACCGCCGGAATGGGCTTATCCGCTGGGGACCGACAATTACGGCCGGGATATCCTGACCCGGATCATCTTCGGCGCGCGCACTGCTCTGTTCGTCGGCTTCGTCGCGGCCTTTATCGGCTCTTTTGTCGGCTTGGTGCTGGGTGTCGCCAGCGCTTACTTCGGCGGGACGTTCGATCTGATCTTCCAGCGGATCATGGATGTATTCCTGGCCTTCCCGCTGATCATCCTGGCGCTTGCGGTTGTCGCCGTGCTGGGAACCGGAACCGAAAACGTGATCATCGCGATCACCATTCCCTTTGTGCCGCAATGCGCCCGGGTGGTGCGGTCCAATGCCCTGGCGATCCGCGAGATCCCCTATGTCGATGCGGCGCGCGCCTGCGGTTTCTCGCATCTGCGAATCATCCTCAGGCACATGGTGCCGAACGTGATGGCTCCCTATCTGATCATGGTCACCGCCTTTGTCGGGCAGGCGATCCTGCTTGAGGCGTCGTTGTCCTATCTCGGTCTGGGCGTGCAGGAGCCGGTTCCCGCCTGGGGACTGATGCTGCAGGGCGGCGCCGAGGAATACGCCGAGAGCGCCCCCTGGGTGGCGATCTTCCCGGGACTTGCGATCACGCTCGCGGTGTTCGCCTTCAACCTCTTCGGTGACGCGCTTCGCGACGTCCTGGATCCGAAGCTGCGCTCGGAGCGGTAGGGGAGGCTATCGGGCTCGACAATGAAGGGGCGCGGGACCGCGCAAGACGGGGGCGCGCCCCGGCGCGTTTGGGGTGAGGGGGTGGCCCGCAGATATTCCAACGCCGCCAGCACGCCCC
>JAYOEU010000267.1:0-1410 GCA_038116915.1 Alphaproteobacteria bacterium | reverse complement strand
TCGGATGCGGGGCTCGGTGGGGTGGGGGTGGCTAGGGGGCTCCAAACGGTGGGGGCGGGGACCGGGTATGGCGGGTGCCCCGCCCCGTCGCTTTTGAGGTCAGGCGTTGCCCGTCAGATAGTCCATCGCCGCCTGCACGCCACCCTTGGAATGCGGAACGCCGGCGACCGAGAGACCCATCTCGACGCCGGACAAGGTTCCCATCAGCATCAGGTCGTTGAAGTCACCGAGATGACCGATGCGGAACATCCGCCCCTTCACCTTGCCGAGCCCGGCGCCGAGCGACATGTCGTAATGTTCCAGGATCGCCGCCCGCAAGGCGTCGGCGTCATGGCCCTCGGGCATCACCACGCCGGTCAGGACCGGGCTATGCTCGGTCGGCTCCAGGCACTGGGTTTCCAGCCCCCAGGTCGCCACCGCGCGGCGCGTCGCCTCGGCATGGCGGTCGTGGCGTGCGAAGACATTGTCCAACCCTTCGGCCATCAGCATGTCGCAGGCCTCGATCAGGCCGTAGAGCAGGTTGGTGGCCGGCGTATAGGGGAAATTGCCGGTGGGATTACTGGCAAGCTGGCTGTTCCAGTCCCAGTAGGAACGCGTGCATTTGGCGCTCTTCGATGCCTCTATGGCCTTCTTGCTGACCGCGTTGAAGCCGAGGCCAGGCGGCAGCATCAGCCCCTTCTGTGAGCCGGCGACGGTGACGTCCACGCCCCATTCGTCATGCCGGTAATCTGCCGATCCCAGGCCCGAGATCGTATCCACCAGCAACAATGCGGGGTGCTTGGCCCGGTCGATGGCATCTCGCACCGCGTTCACCTTTGAGGTCGCGCCGGTCGAGGTCTCGTTATGGACAACGCAGACCGCCTTGATCTCGTGCCCCTTGTCCTTGGTCAGCCGCTCCTCGATCACGTCGGCCCGGACACCGCCCCGCCAGTCGCCGGGGATCAGATCCGCCTTGAGCCCGATCCGCGCCGCGAGTTCCTGCCACAGGGTTGAGAACTGCCCGGTCTCGTACATCAGCACCCGTTCTCCCGGGGAGAGCGTATTGACCAGCGCCGCTTCCCAGGCGCCGGTGCCGGAGGACGGGAAGATGATCACCGGCCCGGTCGTCTTGAAGATCGGGCGGATCTTCTCCAGCACTTCCTTGACCAGAGCCTGAAAAGTCGGGCCGCGATGATCGATGGTCGGCCGCTCAATGGCGCGCAGGATACGGCCCGGAACATTGCTGGGACCGGGAATCTGCAGAAAGTGGGGGCCGGCGCGATGGCTCATGACGAATGTCCTGATTTGTTCATAGGTGAAAGGCTGTAGCCAAGACCCTTCGAGACGCGGCCATATGGCCGCTCCTCAGGGTGAAGGTTTCAAGGACCGGCTTACCCTGAGGAGGAGGCGAAGCCGACGTCTCGAAGGGGC
>JAYOEU010000266.1:0-4079 GCA_038116915.1 Alphaproteobacteria bacterium | reverse complement strand
GTGCTGGGCCCTGCCTTGCGCCAGGGCGACGGTGGGGAGGAGCCGCTGTTATTTTGCGGGCAGAGACTTCAGATAGGCAATGACATCAGCGCGTTCCGAGTCTTTCTTCAAGCCGGCGAACGACATCTTGGTACCCTTGACGAGATCCTTCGGCTTGGCCAGAAACTTGTCCAAGGTCGCTTCGTCCCAGACTAGGTTCGCTTCCTGCATCGCCTTGGAATATTTGAACCCCTCAACGGAGCCGGAGGTCCGGCCGACGATACCGATCAGGTGCGGACCAAGCTTGCTCTTCGGCTTGTCGATCTCATGACATGCCTTGCATTTGTTGAAGACGCGTTTGCCCTTTTCGGCATCCTGGGCCTGGGCGGGCGTCGCCAAAAGGCAAGCTGCGATGACGGCGGCGAAAATTCCCGTGGCGGACCGGTACATGTTTTGACACTCCAGAAACAAAGACGCGCGCACTATACCATTGCGCGCGTCTGTCTCCAGACCCGATAGATGATTCAAATCCGCGCGGAACGCTCCCGGCGGCCGTCGGGCTCAGGCGGCCCGGTTGGACGACCGTCCGTTCGCGTATTTGTCAACCGCGGACATCAGGCTTTCCACCAGGAAATCCCGGCCCGAAATCAGTCGCGGGTTCGGCGCCGCGATGCCGATCGCAAGCGGTCGGGAAGACGGTCCGTTGCGCACCAGAGTGGCCACGACTCCCGCGCCCGGCGTCGCCAGGTTCGAGGTGATCAGATAGCCCTTTTCCCGAACTTCCTTGACCCGGGCCATTACGTCGGATTCCTGGATCTTGTCTTCCGGACGTTCCGCCTCGGTATTCACCCGCCGCACCATCCGGCCGATCTCCGCATCGTCCCGGAGGCTGGCGAGAACCAGGCCGATCGCGGTGCGGAACATCGGCCGCATCATGCCCGGCCGAAGATGGAAGCGAAGTCTCTGGTAGGAATTGACCACGTGGATGTACTGAGTTTCCACCCCGTTCAGAACCCCGAGCACGGCGGTGTCGCCCGTCGCGGCGTTCAGATCCTGCATCATTCCCAGCAGGTTGTCCTGGTTGTGGGCACCGCCCATCAGCCAGCTTCCCAGCAGTCCAACCCTCACACTGGGCGTGTAGGTACGCACCCGTGTGTCGTAATCGACGAAGCCCTGTGCCAGCAGGCTTTTCATCAGGGCGGACATACTGGATTGCGGCACGCCCATGAGACGCACCAGTTCCGATATCGTCAGCGGCCGCTTAACGTCTTCAAAACATTCAAAGATCGCCATAACGCGGGCGGCCGATTTTACTAAGCCGTTGGTCATTTATCCCACCACGTTTCATCCCCTGAAAGATCATACTACTACAAATGAAATATATCAGAGGATCACATATATGATTTGAGATATATCAGATCATCATAAATGAGTGTTAATGCCAGCACAATGCCGCTGGCGGGGTCAACCCGATACCAACAGCAAGGCCTGACCCTTGTCTATTTTTGCTGCCTTACGCCAGGGCGACGGTTGGGGGTTTTCAAAACAAAGCCGGGGACGACGGCGCCGGTCGAATTCCCCCCTACAACCCGCCCTCGCGCTCAACGAAGCCGACGATATCCGCCAGGCCGGTGCCGTCCTTCAGGTTGGTGAAGACGAAGGGCCGCTCGCCGCGCATCTTCTTTGCGTCGCGGTCCATGATCGAGAGATCGGCGCCGACCAGGGGGGCGAGGTCGATCTTATTGATGATCAGGAGATCCGAGCGGGTGATGCCGGGGCCGCCCTTGCGGGGGATCTTGTCGCCCGCCGAGACGTCGATGACGTAGAGCGTCAGGTCGGCGAGCTCGGGGCTGAATGTGGCGGCCAGATTGTCGCCGCCGGATTCGATCAGGCAGAGATCCGCCAGCGGGAACTTGCCGCGCATCTCCTCGACCGCGGCGAGGTTGATCGAGGCGTCCTCGCGGATCGCCGTGTGCGGACAGCCGCCGGTCTCGACCCCCATGATGCGTTCCGGCGGCAGGGCGCCGGTGCGGGTCAGGATTTCCTGGTCCTCGCGGGTATAGATGTCGTTGGTGATCACCACGATGTCGTGCCTGTCCCGCATCGCCTTGCAGAGGCATTCCAGCAGCTTGGTCTTGCCGGACCCGACCGGGCCGCCGACGCCGACCCGCAGCGGGCCATGCGATGAGGGGAGGGGGTGTGCCGTGCTCATGATCGAAACAGCCTCGTGGTTTGGGTTTCATGCGAGAGCGCCATCACGTCGAGCATGACGGCGGCGGAGCCGATATCGTCGAGCCCGGTGTCAAGGACCGCGCGGGCGGTCTCGGCGACGGCGGTCTCCAGATCGTGTTGAACGTGCTGGCCGTTGGTCTGGCCGATCACGCCGAGCCGGATCGCCGCCGAGATGCCGTTGGCGGCGAAGGCGTGCAGGAACCCCGCGGCGACGGGTGGGAGCGGCATGGCGTGCACCGCCGCCGCGATCCCGATGGCGACCGGATAGGCCACCTGGCCCTCCGGCAGGCATTCGGCCCAGGTGGCAAAGCCGGCATGCGGCCAGGAGGCCGTGACCGTGCGCCAGAAGGCGCCGCCCTGGCCGAGCGATTCGAGCCGCAGTTCCGGCGCGCCGAACAGGGCCGCGGCCAGATCCGCGCATTCGGTTACCAGGGCCGTATCCCCGCTGGTGACGCCGCGATGGGCAACCGCCAGCAGAACCGCGTCGTTGCGCGCCGATCCGTGGCGGATCAGCGTCTCCAGCCATTCCGCCAAGCTTTCGCGGTCCGAGACCAGTCCCGCCTCGACCGCCGCCTCCAACCCATGACTGTAGGCGAAGGCGCCGACGGGAAAGGACGGCGACAGCCAGCCGAGCAGGCGGGTCTGGGCGATGTCATCCATCGGTGTGGACATCGCCGTGACCGCCGTGGTGATGGTGGTGGTGCGGATGCTCGTGATGATGGTCATGCCCGTGTTCATGATCATGACCGTGCCCGTGCCCGTGCCCGTGCCCGTGCCCGTGCCCGTGCTCATGTCCGGGTCCGTGATCATGATAGGCGCCGCCCTCGGGCTGGAAGGGCAGGGCGACGTGCCGGACCGTGCCGCCGAGCCTGACCAGCATTTCTTCGAGCACATGATCCGGGCGGATGCGCATGGCGGCGGCGGTGACTTCGGTCGGAATATGCCGGTTGCCCAGATGCCAGGCGAGCCGGGTGAAGAGCAGCGGATCGGCCGCGGTGATCTCGAGCAGGGGTTCCGGCGCGGCCTTGACCGCGATCCACTCGCCGTCCTCGGTCGCAAGTCCGTCCCCGCCGGCCATGGCGACCGCGCGCTTGAGGTCCAGCAGCGCTTCTCCTCCGCCGTCGAGTTCGAGCCGGATGCGGCGGCGATGGCGGGCGTCGAAATCCAGCGTCACCACGCCCTTGGCGTCGGCTTCGGGCCAGTGACCTCTCGGGCTGTGGGTGACGAGCCGGCGCATCAGAACAGGAAATACCGCTGTGCCATGGGCAGAACCTTCGCCGGCTCGCAGGTCAGCAGCCGGCCGTCGGCCCGCACCTCGTAGGTTTCCGGATCGACTTCCATGGCGGGCAGATAGTTGTTCAGTTTCATCGAAGCCTTGGAGATGCCGCCCCGCGTGTTCCTGACCGGCACCGTCGCCTTGGCCATGCCCAGCGAGGCGCGCAGACCGGCCTGATGGGCGGCGGCGCTGACGAAGGTGACCGCCGAGTTCGCCGCAGAGCCGCCGAAGGAGCCGAACATCGGGCGCTGGTGCACCGGCTGTGGCGTCGGGATCGAGGCGTTCGGATCTCCCATCGCCGCCTGGGCGATGGTGCCGCCGACCAGAACCATGTCCGGCTTCACCCCGAAGAAGGCGGGGGTCCAGAGCACCAGGTCGGCGCGCTTGCCCACCTCTACCGAGCCGACATGTTCCGAGACCCCCTGGGCGATGGCCGGGTTGATGGTGTATTTCGCGACATAGCGCTTGGCGCGCAGATTGTCGTTGTCGCCGGTCTCGCCGTCGAGTTTGCCGAACTGCTTCTTCATCTTGTCGGCGGTCTGCCAGGTGCGGATCACCACCTCGCCGACCCGGCCCATGGCCTGGCTGTCCG
>JAYOEU010000265.1:0-4195 GCA_038116915.1 Alphaproteobacteria bacterium | reverse complement strand
GATTTGAGGGGCAGCTTGCGTCCGCGTCACCAACCGCTAAAGCGCCACGGGAAAGGCTCCCGTGGGCCCGATTGGAAGCTCACGAGGAGACATTCGTGTCCGATCCCCTGATCCACACCGGAACCGCGACCGGAGCATCCTTCGAGAAGGAGTGCCGGTCATGAGATATCTTCCCCTGTTCGCCGATCTCCGCGGCCGGCACTGCCTGCTGATCGGTGGCGGTGAGAGCGCGGCGAGAAAGCTCCGCCTATTGCTTCGCGCCGGGGCACTGCCCCTGGTCCTCGCGCCCCGGGTCAGCGAGGAGATCGCCGAGGCCGCAGAGCAAGGCGAAATCCGTCTGGCGCGCCGCCGCTTCACGCCGGAAGATCTCGAGGGAGCCGCCTTGGTCGTGGTTGCCGACGCCGTGCGCCCGGAGGCGGAAGCAATCTCCAAGGCCGCCCAGCGCGCCGGCGTGCTCGTCAACGTGGTCGATCAGCCGGATCTCTGCACCGTGGTCATGCCCGGCATCGTCGACAGGGACCCGGTTCTGGTCGCCATCGGGAGCGCCGGCGCGTCGCCGGTGCTGGTGCGGCGTGCTCGGGAACTGATTGAGCGCGCCCTGCCGCCGCGACTCGGCGATCTCGCCGGTTTCGCCGGTCGTTTCCGGAGTGCGGTTGCCGGCAAGATCACGAGCGGAACCGCGCGGCGCGCATTCTGGGAAAGGGTTCTCGACGGGCCGATCGCGGATCTCGTGCTGCGCGGCCAACCGGCGCGCGCCAATGAAGCGATGTTGCGTCTGATCAACGGCCCAACCGATACGCGTCCTGAACAAGGGCGGGTGGCGCTGGTGGGCGCCGGCCCCGGCGCAGCGGATCTCCTGACCCTGCGGGCCCTGCGGCTGATCCAGGATGCGGATGTGGTTGTCCATGACGCTCTGGTGAGCGCGGACGTTCTTGAGCTGATCCGGCGTGACGCGGACCGGATCGATGTGGGCAAACGCCGGAACCGCCATTGCCTCGGCCAGGACGGGATCAACGCATTGCTTGCGAGCAAGGCGCGCGCGGGGCTCCGCGTTGTGCGGCTCAAAGGTGGCGACCCGTTCCTGTTCGGACGCGGCGGTGAGGAGCTCGACTATCTGAAGGCGCGGAACATCGAGGTCGAGGTCGTTCCCGGAATCACCGCCGCCCTGGGCGCGGCGGCGTCGAGCGGGATCCCGCTGACCCATCGCGATCACGCCTCGGCCGTAACCTTCGTCACCGGGCATGGCGCCGATGGCGAGGACGGCCTCGATGACGCGCTGCTGGCCAACACGAATGCCACGACCGTCGTCTATATGGGGCTGCACCGGGCCGGAACGATCGCCGAACGCGCGATCGCGCTTGGCCGGGCTCCGTCGACGCCGGCCGTGGTCATCGACCGGGCCACCCATGCCGATGAGCGGGTTCTGAAGGGAACCCTGGCCAGCCTTGGAGCAGCGGTTGCGCAAGCCCGGCTCAAGGGTCCCGCCCTGCTGATCATCGGCGACGTCGCCGCATCCGCCGCGGTAAAGCGGACGGCCCCGCTCCCGCGCCAGGCCGTCGGCTGAGAACGGGAGAAGGACCATGGCGAAACCGGAGCTCCAGGTCATGACCGCCAACCGTCTTTCCGACGGTGCGGTCATCTATCTCGATGGCGAGAACAACTGGGTCGAGGATCTCGAGGGCGCCGCTATCACGCGGACCGAGGCGGAGGTCGAAAAGCTTACCTCGCTCGCCGAGGACGCGGTGCGGAACCGCGTCGTCGTCGGACCCTACCTGTTCGCGGTCGAGCCGCGCGATGCACGCTTCATCCCGGTCAGCCAGCGCGAACACATCCGCGCGCTCGGCCCGACCGCCGGCACGGACCGAACCGACACCCTGTCTCAACACAGCCAAGGGGGAGCCTGACCCATGTACGCCTATGATGCGTTCGACCACGCCTTCGTGCGGGAGCGGGCCAGCGAGTTTCGCGAGCAGGTCGCCCGCCGGCTTGCGGGGGAGCTCACCGAGGACGAGTTCAAGCCCCTGCGGCTGATGAACGGCCTCTACCTCCAGCTCCATGCCTACATGCTTCGGGTGGCGATCCCCTACGGCACCCTGTCATCACGCCAGATGCGCCGCCTGGCCCATATCGCCCGGAAATGGGACCGGGGATACGGTCATTTCACCACCCGCCAGAACATCCAGTTCAATTGGCCGAAGCTGGTGGACACGCCGGACATTCTGGACTCGCTTGCCGAGGTCGAGATGCATGCGATCCAGACCTCGGGAAACTGTATCCGCAACGTGACGGCCGATCCCTTCTCCGGCGCCGCGGCGGATGAGATCGAGGACTCGCGCATCTGGGCCGAGATCATCCGCCAATGGTCGACCCTGCACCCGGAATTCACGTTCCTGCCGCGCAAATTCAAGATTGCGGTAACCGGCGCCGAAAGCGACCGCACCGCCGTTAAGTTCCACGATATCGGTCTGCGCATGCGCCGGAATCCGGCGGGTGAGACCGGGTTCGAAGTGATCGTCGGCGGCGGACAGGGCCGCACACCGATCGTCGGCACAACCATCCGCTCCTTCCTGCCGAAACGGCATCTGCTGACTTATCTCGAGGCCGTCCTGCGCACCTACAACCTGCTGGGCCGGCGCGACAATCTTTACAAGGCACGGATCAAGATCCTGCTGGCCGAGACAGGCGTCGCCGCCTTCACGGAGACCGTCGAAGGCGAGTGGGACCGGATCCGCGATGGCGCCTTGACGCTGCCGGACGAGGAGATCCGCCGCATCGAGGCGCATTTCGCGCCGCCGCTTCTCGCAGCCGCGTTGCCGGACCCGAGCCACATCGCCGCGAAATTGGAACACCCGGACTTCGCGGCTTGGTGCCGATCGAACCTGTTCCCGCACCGGGTGCCCGGCCATGCGATCGTAACCATCTCGCTGAAGACCCCCGGCGGTATTCCTGGTGACGCCACGGCCGAGCAGATGGAAGCCGTCGCGGATCTTGCCGACCGCTTCTCGCATGGCGAGATCCGGGTGACCCACGAGCAGAACCTGGTTCTGGCCGATGTCCGGGAGGCCGACCTGTTCACCCTCTGGCAAGGCCTCGGCGATGCGGGACTCGCAAGCGCCAATATCGGGCTGATCTCCGACATCATCGCCTGCCCGGGCCTCGACTATTGCAACCTTGCCAACGCGCGGGCGATCCCGGTGGCCCAGCGGATCAGCCGGCATTTCTCGGACCCCGCGCTGGCCGAGGAGATCGGGCCGATCACCCTCAACATCTCCGGCTGCATCAATGCCTGCGGCCATCATCACGCGGGCCATATCGGCATTCTCGGCGTCGACAAGCACGGCGAGGAATTCTACCAGATCACCCTCGGCGGGGCGGCCGACGACGATGCCTCCGTAGGCCGCATTCTCGGACCCTCGGTGCCCTATGAGGAGGTTGTCGACGCCGTCGACGCGATCATCCGGACCTATCGCGCCATCCGCGCGGCCGGCGAGCGCTTCATCGACACCGTCCGCCGCACTGGCATCACCCCTTTCAAGGAGGCCCTTTATGGCGATCGTTAGGAACGGCCGGGTCATCGATGATCCTTGGCATGCCCTCGACGGACGTGATCCGACGGTCGTCGATCCGGCGACGCCGCTTCTGCTGACCTTCGCGGAGTGGATCGCACATCATGGCGCGCTAGACCGCTTCGCCCGGCTTGGCGTTTGTCTCGTCCCCTCGGACGATGTCCGCGAGCTTGATGATGGACTCGGGCGGCTGGATCTGGTGACCGTCAGCTTTCCGAAATTCAACGACGGACGGGCCTTCTCGCAAGCCCGCCTGCTGCGCGAGGCGCAAGGCTTCAAGGGCGAGATTCGGGCGACCGGCCATATTCTGCGCGATCAGTTGAACTTTCTGCGCCGCGCCGGCGTCGACGCGATCGAGGTTCCCGACGGCGGACAGGCCGACCTCTGGGCCAAGGCCTGGGAGGCCGAGGCGATGCGCTTCAAGGGCTATTATCAGCCGGCTCTCGACGGCGGGCCGAACCTGCCGCCCGCACGGCCAACAGGCGCGCTGCGCCGCTGGGCCGGGCCGGCCGCCGTCACCAGCCTCGCCGCCGGAACCCTCGCGGTCCACGGCGCAAGCTGCGCCGGCGTCTGGGCCTATTGAGGCGGCGGGCGACCCCCGCATTCGTGTCCCCGGCGCAGGCCAGGGG
>JAYOEU010000264.1:0-4307 GCA_038116915.1 Alphaproteobacteria bacterium | reverse complement strand
ACCCAGGTTTTGCCGGCCATCTGTCCGTCGAGCCATGCAAGACCGTCCTGTGCCACAGCTTTCAGACCGGCGGATGCTTCGGGCAGACAGCGGATCCGGGATTCGAACAGCTTCAGTCCCTCGCCGTATCGGAAGCCGTTGGCGGCCGGCTCGCAGATGCTGATATCGATGCGCCGGGTCCACATCCGGGTCTCACCGCGTTCCTCGGGCGTCGTGCCGATCAGTGCGGGAGTCGGATGCAGGTCTTCCAGATACTCGCAGATCGCGGTGATTTCGGTGATGACCGATCCGCTGTCGGTGACCAGCGCCGGGCTTTGGCCCTTCGGGTTCACCTTGAGGTAGTCCGCCTGGCGGTTCACGCCGGCGCGGATGTCGATATCCTCGGTCGGAATGGTGAGACCCTTCTCGGCGATGAAGATGCGGACCATGTGCGGGTTCGGGCCGATCGAGTTGTAAAGTTTCATGGAGTGTCTCCAGGTTTGCGGCGATTTCGCGCCACCCTATCAGTCCGGCGTGATTCAGCAAGAGAGGGATCGGATCACAATGCCGCTACGTTGCGGTCGGCGTGGCCTCGGGCCTAAGCTTGCGGTAGTCGTCCCAACCGCCGGTGAGCATCCGCCGCCCGCCGTCCTCATCGGAGAGAGCTGTCATGAGTCTTACCCATTCCCCCGCCCGTTCCGTCGGCGGCATGGTCGCCTCCGCCCACCCGTTGGCGTCCCATGCCGGGGGCGAAATGTTGCGCGCCGGCGGGAATGCCTTCGACGCGGTGGTTGCCACCATGGCGACGCTGAACGTGGTGGAGCCGTTCATGTCCGGGCTCGCCGGGCTTGGCGCCGCAAGCTGCTGGATCGAGGCCGAAAAACGGGTCCGCTGTCTCGATTTTATCCCGCCGCTACCGGCGGAGTTCCTCTCCGATCGGCTCGGCAAGGAGGACATCAACACCGGCGCCTCGGCGAGCGGCGTGCCGGGCAACCTCGCCGGCTGGTGCACCCTGCTGGAGACCTACGGCACGATGTCGCTGGACCAGGTCTTGGCCCCGGCGATCCGGCACGCGCGGGACGGGTTCCCGGTCGGCGGCCTCTACGTTCACAGCGCGGAGGCAACCGACATCCGTGCCAGCACGGCGGAATGGCGCCGGGTCTACATGCCGGCGGACGAGTCCTGCTCCGTGGGCTGGGTTCTGAAACAGCCTGATCTGGCGGCAACCTACGAAGCGATCGCATCGGAAGGGCCGGGTTATCTCTATGACGGTCCGCTCGGCAAAAAGATGGTCGAGCATATCCGCTCGCTGGGCGGCCCGATGGCGCACTCGGACCTGGAAGCGGTCGAGCCGGTATGGGAGGAGCCGATCGTTGCCGCGTACCGCGATCTGCTCGTGCATGTGCCGCCGCCGCCGGCGGAATCCTTCCAGTTTTCGCTGGCCTTGCGGATTCTCGACGGTTTCGACATGAGCGCGCTGGAACACCTGGGGGTCGAGCATTTGGACCGGGTGCTGCGCGCGATCCGGTTGTCGGCCGAGGCCCGCATCCTGAACAACAATCGTTCTCCCGACGAGATCCGCGCGCTCTTGGGCGAAGCGAGCATCGCGCCGCTGCGGGCGCGGGTGTTGGACGGCCGGCCGATCACCGCGCGTACGGAGCAATTCGGCAATCCGCCGCCGCAGGAAGTCGCCGAGGCACGCCAGCACACGACGTCCGTCTCGGTCGGTGACCGGCACGGCAACATGATCTGCCTGACCCAGTCGCTGGGCTCGCCCTGGGGTTCCACCGTGGTGATCCCGGGCACCGGCGTGTGCATGAACAACTTCATGAACTGGGGGGATCTCAATCCCAAGTCGCCAAATCATCTGGTCGGCGGGAAACGGTTCGCCATGTGTCTGACGCCGTCGATCTCAACCCGTAAGGGCGAGGCGGTGTTGGCTCTTGGCACTCCCGGCAGCTACGGGATCATGCAGACCCAGACCCAAGCGATGGTCCACTACATGGATTACGGCCTCAACCTGCGCGAGGCGATCGAGGCGCCGCGCGCACGCCTGCTGGATGGCCGGCAGGTGGTGTTGGAGGATCGGATCGCTCCGGACGTGGTTGCCGAATTGCGCGCGCGGGGACACGAGATCACTCAGCCCGCAGCCTTCACCATGATGTGCGGCGGCATGCAGGCGGTCTCGCGCGATCCGTCTAGCGGTGCCCTTGCCGGCGCCGCCGATCCGCGCCGTGACGGCACCGCGGTCGGGGTATAGGCACGGTCCGACCGGTTAGGCGCCATCGACATAGCGCAGCAGGATCGCGTCCTGAAGGTTGGCAAGACGGTGGATCGGGCCGGGATCGATCTTGCCGGAGTGTTGCTCCGCAAGATGACGCAGATCCGAGTAATAGGCGCGTGTCTTCTCCAGCACCTGGGCTTCCACCCGATCGACGATCCGGTTCGCCCTTAGCTGTTCGAACCCCTTGAGCCAGGGCAGCACCGCGATGGCGATGCCGCGTCGAAGGGCGGACCGACCGTCGGTCCTTTTGATGACGAGGTTTGAGACCTCGATGAGGTCCGGCGCCAGACTTCTGACGGATGGCGTCGGAAATTGCCTTTCCCCCTCCCTGTCCGAGGAGTGGGGAAGGGTTTCCCGCTGCCGGCCGGGCTTTACTTGCAGCGCGCCGATCCCCTCGATTTCGATATCGAATTGGGCCGTGCGGGCATGGGTTGCGCTTTCGTCGACAAAGCCATGGTTCAAAAACATCGCATGAGCGTCACCGGCATTGTAATTGACATGACAGATGTCGCTCGGCTCGGCTCGGCGTGCGGCTTGAACGGACAGACGCGCGGGCTCCGGCAATGCATCGTACCTCGCGCCGTCCGCATGATGGTCAAAATAGTCGATCAGGCTCATGAGGACCGACGACCGGGCATCCGGGCGTTCGCTCTCCCGCCAGTTCAGGAGCCGGGTTGCCAGAAATGCCTCCAGCGGATCGGGAGGGGCGGGAATACAACTCTTATCCGCAGCCGCCCCGCCGGCGGGAATACGTCTTTCACGGAGCGTGGCCAGCAGGGCGGGTGCGACCCGATGGGTGAACCCAGGCAGGCGATTGCGGAGCTTTGCGATCTTGCGGCCGATATTGAAGACATTGCACTGCGCCTCGAGGATGTGGCGCTGGCCGACTGTCCGACCCGACGCCGCCGGCCCGAGCACGATATCATCTCCTTCGAGCCTCAGGATATCGGGGACGATCCGGATCAGGCTGGCGTCAGGGACGGTGATCAGCGGCGTGTCGTGGGGAAGGGAGCCGGGATGAGCGATGGAGATTTCGCCCCTTTCGGACCTGATGACGACGCCGGGAGCGACGCTTCCACCTTGTGCCGCCAGGATCTCCGCATGAGCCCGCAACGCCTGCTCCATGACGGGATCGTCACATTCGAGCCCAACCATCGCGGCCTGCACCCCGTGCCTGACAGCAGCGGCTTCCCTCAACGATGAGGCGCCGCGCCGAGGTCCAGGATCAGGCCCTCGAATTCCGGCGCGATCGCCGGATACCAGTCGGTGACCTTGGGATCGTGACCGGAGATCAGCCGGTCGATCCCGCCGGCGAGTTCAAGGCAGGTGCGATAGCCGTCGATCATATCCTTCAGGTCATAGAAGATCGCGAAGGGCCGCTCGCTCTCGACCTCCTCGTAGAGATGCACCGCGTCGGAGGCGAGGACGATCCAGCCGCGTCTGGTGTTGACCCGCAGCACGAGCTGTCCGCGCGCGTGGCCGCCGACCAGATGGAAATCGATGCCGGGCGCGACGGGCGTCACTATTTCGGTATAGAACGACAGCCGTTCCTCATAGAGCAATTCGACGAGCCGGGTCGTGTCCCGCTTGTGATACGCCACCTTGAACGGCGCGTAGTTCATGTCGGGTCCGGTAATCGAATACATCTCCTCTTCGTGCAGGGTGAAATGCGCATTAGGATAGTGATCGAGATTGCCGACATGGTCGAAATGGGCGTGGGTCAACAGGACCTTGTCGACGGTCTTGGGATCAATCCCGATCCGCGACAGCAGCTCCGCCGGTTCGACCAGAAACTCGCGCCCGCCTTCGCCGGAGAGGTCGGCCTTCATGCCCGTATCGACGACAAAGATGCCGGACGGTCCCTTGATGACATAGGTGAAAAAGTCCAGGCCCCGGATCATTTTCGCGGGATCACCGCCGATGAAGATTGATCCTTCGGGCCGTAGCTTTTGCTGGCCGTAGCGGATGGCGAATACCTCGTGGATTGGCGTGTCGGTCATCGGTTTCCTTCCCACGCGGATGTTGGCTTGCTTGCCCGTCCGAA
>JAYOEU010000263.1:0-4362 GCA_038116915.1 Alphaproteobacteria bacterium | reverse complement strand
AGGCGATCCAGGTCCATGGCGGCGGCGGCGTCTCCCAGGAGTTCAAGCTGGCGCGGGCCTATGGTCACACAAGGGTGCTGCGCCTGGCGGACGGCCCGGATGAGGTGCATCTGGAGGCGATCGCCAAGCAGGAATTCCGCCGCAACGACTGAGGACGCGTTGCGTTGCCGCGGGAACAAAGCGCTCCGGGTATCTCCGGAGCGCTTTTTCGTGGCATGGTTCGATTACCGTTCAATGATTGCATGGCGGCGCACTGGATAAGTCGATGAGCAAGATCTACACGCCCAGCCAGGACATGGAATTCCTGACGCCGTTCGGGCCGACCATGGGGTATCTGAAGCTCCCCGACGCGGCGGTCGCGGCTCTGAATGCGTGCCTGAACGATTCTCTGATCGACTATTCGGACAACTTGGTCGGCAAGGTCCGGGCCGAGCTGAAGTTCGACGAGCGGGCCGAACAGGTGGCGCTGCGCGCGGTGTCGAATTTCGTCTACAAGTACTATGCCTTCACGCTGAACCGTAATACATTCGGCGAAAGGGGGGTGGACCGGGATGCGAACGACTACACGCTGGAACTGATCTCGGCCTGGTTCGTTCGTCAGTTCGAGGGCGAGTACAACCCCATGCATATCCATCCCAACTGCCAGTTGTCCTGCGTCGGCTATCTCGCTCTGCCGGACGGCATCGAGGCGGAATGGGAAGAGGACTACAAAGACCATCACCCGAGCCACGGACACATCCATTTCGCATCCGGAACCGCCGCGGTCCACAGTTCGACGAATTTTCTCGTAAAACCCAGGGTCGGCGATTTCTACATCTTTCCGAGCCACGTCTTTCACGTGGTTTATCCTTTTTATTCAGAGGGTGAGCGGCGATCCTTCAGTATGAACATGAACTTTACCGAGATCGCGAAAAACGCGGAATAGCGGGTTCCGGCGGCATCGCCGGGTCTTTGCCGGAAGGCGCGATCACTATGCCGTCCGGTTAGATCGACTGGGCGATTTCCCAGCCGATATTGGCGAGCCGGGGCGCCTTGGCGCCGACCTCGATCGCGTTCTCGGAACTGGCGTTACCCTGCAGGCCGCGCGCATAGACGCCCTGACAGATCGAGGCGAGGCGGAAGCACGAGAACGCGAGGAAGAATTTGATCTCTTCGATCGAGGCGCGGCCGGTCCGCCGCGCATAGGCGGCGATATAGTCGTCCTGGCTCGGGATTCCGACTTCCGCCAGATCCAGACCGACGAGGCCGTTCAGCGATGTGCCGTCATGGGGCAGGCTGTAGCACATGACGTTGTAGGCGAGGTCGGCGAGCGGATGGCCGAGCGTGGAAAGCTCCCAGTCGAGGACCGCGATCACTTTCGGCTCGCTCGGGTGGAGCATCAGGTTGCCCATGCGGAAATCGCCATGGGCGATCGAGACCTCGTCATTGCCGGGCCGGTGGGCGGGAAGCCAGGCCATAAGCTCGTCCATTGCCGGCATCGGATCCGTCTTCGCCGCCTCGAACTGGCGGGTCCAGCGGTCGATCTGCCGGCCGATATAGTTCTCCGGCTTGCCGTAGTCGCCGAGCCCGGCGGCCTTGAAATCGACCAGATGCAGGGCGGCGAGCGCGGCGTTCATCGAATCATAGATCGCGCCGCGCTCGGCCGGGGTGAAGGCTCCCGGCAGCGAGGTGTCGTCGACCACGCGGCCGTCCATGAAATCCATGACGAAGAACGGTGTGCCGATGATGGACGGGTCTTCGCATAGGTGGTGCATGACCGGCACCGGAACATCGCTATCCGCGAGTGCCGCCATGATCCGGTACTCGCGCTCGATCAGATGCGCCGAGGGCAGCAGCTTGCCCGGCGGTTTCTTGCGCAGAACGTAGCGCTTGCAGCCGGCGGTAAGCGCGAAGGTCGGATTGGACTGCCCGCCCTGAAACTGCAGAACCTCGATCCCGTTGGCGCAACCCGGCAGGCCCTGTTCGCCGAGATAGCGCGCGAGCCCGGCTTCGTCGAACCGGTGAGCGTCGGTAACGGGGCCAAGAGTTGCCATTTCTCCATCCTCGGTGCTGAACACGGCTTATGACTCTATCGTCTAAAGAAAATGTCGCCGGAACGGAAGCCGATGTGATGGGCGCGGGACCGAAATCCGCATCGCGGTAACGGTCGGCACGCGGCATCGTTCTGCGCCGTTGCAAAATGCCGGTGAAGGTGCTGTTTTGCCGTACCGACGACAAAGGACAGGGCATGACAACCGAACCCGCTCTCCCGGACAGTTTCACGGTGGTCGAGCATCCGCTGATTCAGCACAAGCTGACCCTGATGCGCCGCGCCGATACCCCGACCACGAAATTCCGCCAGCTTTTGCGCGAGATCAGCCTGTTGCTCGGCTACGAGGTCACCCGGGGTCTGAAACTGGATACGGTTGAGATCGAAACCCCCTTGGAAACCATGATGGCCCCGGTTCTGGAGGGCAAGAAGCTCTGCATCGTCTCGATCCTGCGGGCCGGCAACGGGCTTCTGGATGGCATGCTTGATCTGGTTCCGAATGCGCGGGTCGGACATGTGGGCCTCTACCGCGACCACGAAACTCTGGAGCCGGTGGAGTATTATTTCAAGATGCCGGAAAAGCTCGAGGAACGGGACGTGATCGTCGTCGACCCGATGCTCGCCACCGGCAATTCCGCCAGCGCGGCGGTCGATCGGCTGAAGAAGGCCGGCGCGCGCCGTATCGGCTTCCTGTGTCTGCTGGCGGCGCCGCAGGGGGTGCGCGCCTTTGCCGCCGCACATCCCGACGTTCCGATCTTCACCGCCGCGCTCGACCGCGAGTTGAACGAAAAAGGCTATATTCTGCCCGGTCTCGGCGACGCCGGTGACCGCATGTACGGGACCAAATAAAGCCCGTTGATCAGATCAGTCAGCAAATCCCATCCCCTCTGGAGGACCCATGTCGACCATTCTCATCACCGGCGCGAGCCGCGGTATCGGCCTTGAATTCGCCCGGCAGTTCGCCGCCGACGGCTGGACCGTGATCGCCGCCTGCCGCAATCCCGGCGGCGCCGATGCGCTGAAGGCGGTTCCCGGTGTCGAGGTTCACGCCCTCGACGTGGATAGCGGCGAGAGCGTCTCCGCGCTCAGGAACGCGGTGGGGGATCGGCCCATCGACGTTCTGCTGAACAATGCCGGAATCATCGGTCAGCGGACCGGCTTCGGCACGCTCGACTACGGCGCCTGGGAGGGCGCGATGAACACCAATGTCTTCGGGCCGATGCGGATGGCCGAGGCCTTCGCAAACAATGTGACGGCGAGCGAACGCAAGCAGATGGTGTTCATCACCTCGCGCATGGGCAGCATCGCCGAGACCAGCCCGAACGCCTATGTCTACCGGTCTTCCAAGACGGCGCTGAACATGGCGGTGCGTTGCATGTCGCTGGAGCTTGCCTCCAAGGGGGTGACGGCCATCCTGTTCCATCCGGGCCATGTGAGCACCGACATGGGCGGCGCGTCCGCGCCGGTGACACCGACCCAGAGCGTAACCGGCATGAAGCGCCAAATCCTCGGCTTCACACAAGCCGACAATGGCCGGTTTCTCGCCTATGATGGCGGCGAGATTCCCTGGTAGGAGCGCCCCTGCATGTCCGTCATTCGAAGCCAGATCGACACCCGCTCCCAAGGGTTCCGCGACAACGCCTCGCATATGCAAAGCCTGGTCGCGGATCTGCGCGCCCAGGTCGAGGCGGTCAAGCTCGGCGGCGGGGAGCGGTCCCGCAAACGCCATGTGGAGCGCGGCAAGCTGCTGCCGCGTGACCGCATCAACACCCTGATCGATCCCGGCGCGCCGTTCCTGGAGTTCTCGCAGCTTGCCGCGCACGGCATGTACGACGGCGAGGCGCCCTCGGCGGGCATCCTGACCGGCATCGGACGGGTCGCGGGCGAGGAGGTGGTGATCATCTGCAACGATGCCACGGTCAAGGGCGGCACCTATTATCCGATGACCGTGAAGAAGCACTTGCGGGCCCAGGAGATCGCGCGGGAGAACAACCTGCCGGTGATCTATCTGGTGGATTCCGGCGGCGCGAACCTGCCGCATCAGGACGACATCTTCCCCGACCGCGAGCATTTCGGACGCAGCTTCTACAACCAGGCCAACATGTCGGCGATGGGGATCCCGCAGATCGCCGTGGTCATGGGCAGCTGCACCGCGGGCGGCGCCTATGTGCCGGCGATGTGCGACGAGGCGGTGATCGTGCGCAATCAGGGCACCATCTTCCTCGGTGGCCCGCCGCTGGTGAAGGCGGCGACCGGCGAGGTGGTGAGCGCCGAGGACCTCGGCGGCGCCGACGTGCACAGCCGGATTTCCGGCGTGACCGACCACTACGCCG
>JAYOEU010000262.1:2991-4452 GCA_038116915.1 Alphaproteobacteria bacterium | reverse complement strand
CGATCGAGATCGTTGCCATGGTGATGCTGTTCTACATGACCGTCAGCCTGACGATTTCCGGGTGTCTTAATGTCTACAATAAGAAAATCCAGCTGAAGGAGCGGTGAGATCATGAGCGACGCACCGACAACCTCCGACGGATTGCTTGTCTTCAAACCGAAGCCGAGCCTACCGCCACCCCCCGCGACCACCGGCATTGTCGGTTGGATGCGCTTCAATCTGTTTGATGGCCTGTGGAGTTCGATCACCACAGTCATCGGCGTGGTCGTTTTGGCCTGGATCGCAGTGGCCTTCTACGATTGGGCCTTCGCCAAGGCGATTTGGGAGGCCAACAGCCGTCAGGAATGCCGGATTTCGCCGACCGAATTCGGCACCTGCTGGGCCGGCGTCGATTTCTGGTTCACCCGGTTCATCTACGGCCGCTATCCCGATGCGAATATCTGGCGGATCGATCTGGCGGCGCTGATTTTCGTGCTCTGGATGGCGCCGCTCTGGCTGCCGAGGGTGACGGCGAAAGTTATCATCGGTCTTAGCGCCGCGCTGATCTTCCCCTTCCTGGCGGGATATCTGTTCCTCGGCGGTGAGCGGAACTGGTTCATGGCGATCATGGTCGCGGTGGCGATCACCTGGTTTGCCGGAACGATGATCCATGTCGCCGCGTGCCTGCTCACCAATCGTGGGCTTGCAAGCTGGATCGTGTCGCTGACCGGCTTTGCCAGTCGTGACGACCGGACCCACAAATATCCGGTGATTATTCTCGGCATCGTGGCGCTGGCGGTCGTCTATGTCGGAATCACCGACTGGCAGGTCGAGGAGATCGGCACCAACAATTGGGGCGGGCTGTTCCTGACCCTGGTTATCTCGGGCATCGGCATCGCCTCGGCCTTGCCGGCGGGGATCGTGCTGGCGCTCGGCCGGCGCTCCCAGATGCCGGTGATCCGGGTCATGTGCGTGACCTTCATCGAGCTGTTCCGCTCGGTGCCGCTGATCACGATCCTGTTCATGGCCACGACCATGTTCCCGCTGTTCCTGCCCGAGGGACTGGTCTTCAACAAATTGGCCAGCGCGATCGTCGCTGTGTGCCTTTTCTCTGCCGCTTACATGGCCGAGACGGTGCGCGGCGGCTTGCAGGCGATCCCGAAGGGTCAATACGAGGCGGCCGAGGCCATGGGGCTGGGGTACTGGCAGTCAATGGGCCTGATCATCATGCCCCAGGCCTTGAAGCTGATGATTCCGAACATCGTCGGCAGCTTCATCGGCCTGTTCAAGGATACCACGCTGGTCAGCATCATCGGTCTCTATGACCTGCTGGGCATGATCCATGCGATCAGCCAGGACCCGCAATGGATCGGGCTGCATCACGAGCCTCTATTCACCGCGGCCCTGATGTTCTTCATCGGCTGCCTCGCGATGTCGAAATACAGCCAGCACCTCGAACGTAAACTCGGCGCCGGATCCCGC
>JAYOEU010000262.1:0-2981 GCA_038116915.1 Alphaproteobacteria bacterium | reverse complement strand
GAAGGAGACCCTGTCATGAGCCTTCAAAGCGAAAGCACCGGGGAACAGATTCAATCCGCCGCTTCCGACGAGGTCGTGATCTCGCTCAACAAGGTGAACAAGTGGTACGGCGAGTTCCATGTCCTGAAAGACATCGATCTTTCGGTCTATAAAGGGGAGCGGATCGTTATCTGCGGCCCCTCGGGATCGGGAAAGTCGACGCTGATCCGCTGCATGAACCGGCTTGAAGAGCATCAGCGCGGCGACATCATCGTCAACGGCGTGACTCTGGACAATAACCTGAAGAACATCGACGCGATCCGCAGCGATGTCGGCATGGTGTTTCAGTCCTTCAACCTGTTTCCGCATCTGACGGTTCTGGAGAATTGCACGCTCGCGCCGATCTGGGTGAAGAACCGGCCCAAGGCGGAAGCCGAGGACGTGGCGATGGAGTACCTGACCCGGGTGAAGATTCCCGAGCAGGCCGGAAAATATCCGGGACAGCTTTCCGGCGGCCAGCAGCAGCGCGTGGCGATCGCCCGCTCGCTCTGCATGAGCCCGCAGATCATGCTGTTCGACGAGCCGACCTCGGCCCTGGACCCGGAAATGATCTCCGAGGTTCTGGACGTGATGGTCGAGCTTGCCGGCACCGGCATGACCATGCTTTGCGTGACCCATGAGATGGGCTTTGCCAAACGGGTCGCCGACCGGGTGATCTTCATGGATTTCGGTGAGATCGTGGAGCAGAACACGCCTGACGAGTTCTTCGAGAATCCGAAGTCGGATCGGACCAAGCTGTTCCTGAGCCAGATTCTCGCTCACTAACTCGCAGAACCCCGATATTGGGGGGCCGTGGGGGCGGCCAGACAGAGCGCGCCGGGATATCCCGGGCGCTCTTGTCATTTCAGCTATTTTTTCAGCGGAATGACCTTGTTGAGCGGGATCACGTCCGCGTCGAAACCCGCCGCCATTCCCGGCGCGGCGCGATCCTGAATGGCCGGCGGAAGCGGTAGTCCGACCGCGCGGGGGTCGACTTCACGCTCAATGGACTGCCGGTATACCTTGAACCCGGCCTTCTGATAGTTGCCGATGGCTCGGGGGTGATCCAGGTCACAAGTATTCACCGTTACCCGGTTCGGCTCGCTGGCCCAGGCGATGTCGATCATCGCGTTGATGAAATACCACCCCAGCCCCTTGCCGATATACTCCGGAATCAAACCGAAATAGGAGAGTTCGACCTCGCCCGCCTGAAGCCCGCGGTTGACCTCTCCATAACCCGCCGGCACGCCATCGGCCCACAGCACATAGATCTCGACATCCGGCGCGGTGATCGCGTCGCGCAGGCTCTCGTCATCCATCATCCGCCGCTTAACCCAGGTCCAGGGTTCGCCCACGGTGTCGTAGAGATAGCGGTAGAAGGACACGGTCGGTGATTGCGCGCGAACCAGCGAGACCCTTGGACGGCTCGGCGCGGGGACAGTCGGCCGGGTCGGCCGCTCCAGCATTTCGAGATAGGTAACGGTAAGGGATATGCCCGTGCGGTCGGCTTCGGTCTTGGCCCCGTGCGCATCCTCGCCACGCCGTTCCCAGCCCGTATGGTCGACGAAGCGCTTGGTCATGATCATCCGCGGTTCGTCGATATAGCCAAGCCGTTCGTAGAACGCCCGGACCTTCGTGTTGGTCTCGCGGATCAGAAGCTGAACCTTGGGAACGCCGCGCGTCGTCAGCCAGGCTTCCGCCGCCTCGACAATGGACTGGCCGTGGCCGCCGCCCTGATGGTCCGGATGGACGGCAACGTAATAGATCCAGCCCCGGTGCCCGTCGTGACCGACGAGAACGCTTGCGACGATGTCCGCGCCGAGCATACCGACAAGAACCTCGCCATGCCGGGACTCGCGGCAAAAGCGGATATCCTCGTAGGGATCGTTGTGGGGGACGGTAAGGCCCGCGGCCCGCCAGAGCGCGACGATATCCCCGGTGTCGCGGTGCCTGGCCGCGCGGATCTCAAGCAATGCCATTGCCGGCCCGGTCCTCCGTCAGTCGGTGACGATCGGGGTGTCCTGCCGTCCGCCCCATTCGCTCCAGGAGCCGTCATAGACCGCCGCATCTTCCTTGCCGACCAGGAACATCGCCAGCGCGGCGGCGCAGGCCGTTACGCCCGAGCCGCAACTGGTGATCACCGGTCGGCCGAGATCCACCTTCGACGCGGCGAGGCGTTTGCGCAGTTCATCCGCGTCGAGATATTCCCGGTGGGGACCGCCCAGCAGATCCGTATAGGGCAGGTTGAGCGCATTCGGCATATGGCCCGAGCGCATGCCGGCGCGGGGTTCCGGCTCCACGGCCGTGAAGCGGCCGGCGGAACGGACATCGACGATCTGCGCCGAGCCGTCGTCGATGGTGCGGCGGATGTCGTCGATGCCGCGGACCAGATGCGGGCGGAATGCGGCCTTGAAGGCGGCGGGCTTGCGCGGTTTGGTTTCGGCGGTAACCGCACGGCCTTCGGCTTCCCATTTCGGCAGGCCGCCGTTCAGGACCGCGACATTGTCGTGGCCGAACAGCCGGAACATCCACCAGACCCGGGCCGCCGATTGCAGTCCGTATACGTCATAGACGACGACCCGGTGCTCATTTCCGATACCAAGCGCGGAGACCTTTTCCGCGAAAAGCTCAGGCGTCGGGATCATGTGCGGCAAGGGGTCCGACTTGTCGCAGATATCGTCGATATCGAACCTGATGGCGCCGGGAATGTGCTTGGCCAAGAACTCCGCCGCCGCATCGCGCTTGGCCGTTGGCAGATGGTAGGTGCCGTCCAGCAGAACGACGCCGGAATTGTTCAGATTGTCCGCGAGCCAGCCAGTGGTGACGAGCGCGTCGGAAGCGGGATGGGTCATGATGTCGTTCCTAGATGAAAGATGGTGTCAGGCGAGCCAGGACGGCACGGGCAGGTTCTTTTCGCGCAGAAACTCCGGGTTGAACACCTTGCTCTGATAGCGGTGTCCCCA
>JAYOEU010000261.1:0-4511 GCA_038116915.1 Alphaproteobacteria bacterium | reverse complement strand
GAATAAGCCTGATTCGCTCACTTAGCCTGGACCACTTTTTCCAAGGCAGGTCAGCCGTTCATGCCCTATGCGTCGGCGCTTGATCTGTTGCTGAACCGGGGTGCGGACGCCCGCGCCGTATTGCTTTCAGGGCGCCGGCAGACCGTTCCAGCCGAATTTTTTTATGCCGAAACGAATGAGCAAGAGGCGCCCGGCCAAAATCTGTCCATAGCGTGACAATTGCTTGGAAGCGGCAGCCGATTTCGTGTGGATTGCTCTATTGCTCCCTTGCCCTTGTGATGGCGACGAGATCTTGATTCCTGGGCCGGGCTCGGGACTGGTTTTGGCGCCTATAAGCGACCACCGAACGGAGCCAACTGATCGCTTGCATATGAAAATTGTCAAAAGCACAATGGCGTCAAAGCTCTAGCCCGCATCGGCGATCTGCCCATGACTGAAACCTTGCCGGACATCGGAACAACCCGCCGGAGCTTACTCGATACGGTCGCGGGAATCGCCGGTATCCTGCAATCGCGGGTGCCCTTCGACGAAGCGGCCGGAACACTGAGCCCGGAAACCGTCAAAACACTCGATGAAGCGGGCATGTTCCGATTGAAGCTGCCCGCGGTTCTCGGAGGATTGGAAGCCGATCCGGGCACACAGATCCTCGTTCTGGAAGCGCTTGCCCACGCCAATCCGGCGGCCGGCTGGTGCACCATGGTCGGTGCAACCTCCATCGGCCAGCCGGGCGCCTTCCTTGCCGACGAGGCGATCGCGGAGATGTTCGTGGGCGGCGGGGTTCCGCGCGGCGCCATCGTCGCCATGCCTACCGGTCGGGCAGAGCCTGTTCCGGGCGGCTATCAACTGACCGGACGTTGGTCTTTCGGCAGCGGCGTGCGCCACGCAGACTGGATCGGCGCCGGCGCGATAGTTCAGGGCGATGGCGGCACCGAACACAGGATGCTGGTCTTCCCGGCAAAACAAGCCAAGATCCATGACAACTGGCAGGTAGCGGGTCTCAAGGGGACCGGTAGCTGTGACTTTTCAGTCGAGCGGGTGTTCGTGCCCGAGGCCTTTACCTGGCCTCGCGTGGGCGCCAAACAGGCGCGTGGCGGGCCGCTCTACCGTATCAGCTTTCCCGGCTTCGTCGCCAACGAGCATGCGGGTGTTGCCTTGGGAATTGCCCGGCGCGCGCTCGACGCCTTTGTCGAGAAGGAAACCAGCCGTAGCCGCGGCTTCGGCGCCGCGCCATCGAAACTCGCGGCCCGACCAGCGGTGCAGCGGGTGATCGGCGCCGCCGAGCTTCGGCTGCGGGCCGCGCGGAACCTTGCATTGGAGATCAACGACGCCGCATGGGAAACGGTATGCGCGGGCGCGGAAATTCCCGTCCGCTTACAGGGCGAGATGCGGGCGGTCGCGACCTACTGCACCGAGATCGCATTGGACGTGGTCACCGACGCATTCCGCTATTCGGGCGGCGGCGCCATCTACGACGGAAACATCCTGCAACAGTGTTTGCGCGACATGAACGTCGCCGCGCAACACCTGATGGTTAGCGAGATCGCCTACGAAAACCTCGGCCAGATGATCCTTGATCTGCCTGGAGCCGATCCCCTGCGATAGAACGCGAAACCATGCCGAGGATGCGGGACCGGCGCTCCGGGCTCGCGAGCGGCTAGATGATGGCGTGGCGAACCTTGGCGGAGACCCATTCGCTGACGATCACGGTGGCAAGGATCACCAGAAGGATCATCGAGACCTGGGTCCAGGCCAATGTGTTGATGGACCCGTTCAGCTGCAGCCCGATGCCGCCCGCCCCGACCAGCCCGAGGATGGTCGATTCCCGGATATTGATATCCCAGCGAAACACACCGACACCGGCGAAGGTGGGCAAGACCTGCGGGACGATGCCGAAGAGGATCTGTTGCGCCCCGCTCGCCCCGGTCGCCTCGATCGCCTCGACCTGGGATTGGTCGATCTCCTCGATCGCCTCATAGAGAAGTTTGGCGCAGAAGCCGATGGAACGAAGGCCGATGGCGATCGTGCCCGCCAGGACGCCGGGACCGAAGATGAACACCAGCATGAGCGCCCAGATCAGCGAATTGACCGAGCGTGAGGAGACGATGACAAACAGCGCACACGCCCTGACCAGAGTATGGGGTGTTGTATTGCGCGCCGCGGCGAAAGCGACCGGTACGGCGATGACCAACGCGATCACGGTCCCCAGCGTGGCGATGTTGATGGTGTCCCAGATCGGCCACCACAGTTTTTCCATATAGGAGAACTTCGGCGGAACCATCCGGGTTCCGATATCGATCGCCTGGCGGCCCGCATCTTCGACGAAGAACCACACCGTCTTTTCTGAAATCAGGTGCCAAGCGTACATGACGATCGAAAGGCCGATCAGCCAGCTTAACCACACCATGAACTCATGTTTCGTGGTTCTTCGCCGCCAATCCGGCCCATCCTTGGTTTCAATCAGCGGCATCTACTGAACCCATTTGCGCAAGTAGCTCGAGAGGTACTCCAGCACCATGACGATGGCGATGATGACCAGCAGAATGGCGGCGGCCGTGTCGAATTCATACCTGTCGAAGGCCGTGTTGAGCGTTGCGCCAATGCCGCCGCCTCCGACGATCCCGACCACCGCCGATTCCCGGAAATTGATGTCCAGACGATAGACCGAAAGCCCGATCATGCGCGGCATCACCTGGGGTTGGATCGCATAGTTGATCCACTGGAACCAGTTGGCGCCGGTGGCCTTGATAGCCTCGGCCTGTTCCTCGCTCATGTTCTCGATATCCTCGGCCAAAAGTTTGGCGTAGAAGCCGATGGTGCCGATCGCGAGAGCGACGAACCCGGCGAAAGGCCCGAAGCCGAACAGCTTCACCGCGAAAATGGCCAGGATCACTTCCGGGAATGTGCGCGAGCCGGCGATGATCGCGCGGTTGAACAGATAGATCCATCGCGGCGCCAGATTGCGCGCCGCGCCAAGCCCGATCGGGATCGACATTATAATGCCGGCAACGGTCGAGATCAGCGCCATCCAGATGCTTTCCTGGATCCCATCCCAGACGACCCCCCGGTTGTCGGCGAAATTCGGTGGGAAGAACGCCGCCAGAAACCGCTCGCCCCGGGGCAGGC
Source organism: Alphaproteobacteria bacterium (assembly GCA_038116915.1). GTDB lineage: Bacteria > Pseudomonadota > Alphaproteobacteria > Thalassobaculales > Thalassobaculaceae > JADHLJ01. Next base: position 1,388 of record JAYOEU010000261.1, on the reverse strand, counting down.
CCTCGGCCACTCGGCCCCAGTTGATATCCATGGTTCCGAGAGCCGTCGCGAGATAGATGGCCGCCCCGAGGATGATTGACCATCGAAGCAGCGGGCTCTTGATTAGCGGCGGCCGCTTCCAGGTTCCGGGATAGACAGGTGCTGCCTGATCGGTCATGCCGCGGATCCGGATGTCAGGGCTTCGGCGGCCTCGGCAAACTCGCTATCTGCGTCATCGTCGTCGTCGACCTTGCCGATCGTCGCTTCCCAGTTCTCCTCGCCGTAAATCCGGGTCAGCACTTCCGGTGTCAGTTGGTCCGGCGGCCCGTCATAGACGATCGAGCCGAGTTCGAGACCGACGATGCGCTGCGAGAACATCTGGGCGAGCAGAACATCGTGAATATTGATGATCGCCGCCAGCCCGCGTTCCGCGCAAAGCTCGTTGATCAGCCGCATGATCTGGCGCGAGGTCTTGGGATCGAGGCTCGCCGTGGGCTCATCGACGAGAAGGAGTTCTGGGTTCTGGATCAGCGCGCGGCAAATGCCCACGCGCTGGCGTTGACCGCCGGAAAGCTCGTCAGCGCGCTTGTCAGCCATATGCATCAGACCGACGCGATCCAGCAGGCGATAGGCCTCACGGACATCCTCGGCCGGGAAGCGCCGGAACCAGCTCCGCCAGAACCCGACATAGCCGAGGCGACCGGACAGCACATTCTCCATGACCGTAAGCCGCTCGACCAGGGCGTATTCCTGGAAAATCATCCCCATCCGCCGCCGCGCCTGGCGTAGCGCGCCCCGGGACAGGCTCGTCAACTCCAAATCACCCAGGTAGACTTTACCGCCGGTCGGCTCCACCAGACGGTTGACGCATCGGATCAGGGTCGACTTTCCGGCTCCCGAGGGGCCGATAAGCGCCATGACCTGACCGTCCGGCACCTCCAGATCGACTCCCTTCAGAGCCAGATCCCCCGTCCGGTATTGCTTTCTCAAACCCTCGAGACGCAGCATTCCGCCCCCGCGAAAACGTCAAGTGTCATTCCGCCCGAAACACCGGCCGGGCCCGCTGATCCCGCGAACCCGGCCCTGTTCCGATCGTCAATTCCAGCGTTACTTGCAGTCGTAGCTAACGCCGTTGGCCGCGTCGATTTTTCTGACGACATCCCAATGCGTCTTATGCCGGATGTTGATGAAGCGGTCGGCGCGTTTGAATTCCTTCTTGAAGTTCTCGTCCCACTCATAGGTGAAGAACGCTTCCTTGACCTTGGCGACCAGCACCGGGTGCAGGTTGTGGGCATGGCCGTAGCCGGTGGTCGGGAAGGTCTGGGACTTGTAGATCGAGCGCAGTTTGCTCTGATCGATCACGCCGCGCCGCGCCATGCGGAACATGACCGAGTTGGCGATCGAGGCGA
>JAYOEU010000260.1:0-4550 GCA_038116915.1 Alphaproteobacteria bacterium | reverse complement strand
TTGGGAGTTCGCGCTATCCTTCCACATGTGGATGAGTTCCGTTCGGTTCACTCCTTGAACAGCCTGCGGGAATTGGCCGCCGCGCTTGGCGCCCATGGAGGAGCGGATACCGCGATGATGGCCGGATGGAAGGCGAAGCTGAGTGCGGTGGAGGCTGCCGGACCGGTGATGGGAGAAGGATGATGACGGAAGTATTTGACGCGCTTACCCAGGACGATGTGCTTAAAACAATCGCCGGTTGGCGCGCGCAAGGCCGCAAGACAGCGCTCGCCACGGTCGTCAGCACCTGGGGGAGCTCGCCCCGCCCGGTCGGCAGTCAGCTCGGCATCGATGGCGAGGGCAATCTGGTGGGTTCGGTTTCCGGCGGCTGCATCGAGGGCGCCGTCGCCAAGGAAGCGATGGAAGCCATGCGCGACGGGGAGCCCAGGCTGCTCGAGTTCGGGGTCTCGAACGAACAGGCCTGGGAGGTCGGTCTCGCCTGCGGCGGCACCGTGCGGGTCTTCGTCGAACGGTTGGAGGAATAGCGCCATGCGGGCTCAGGTTCTTGACGCGATCCTCGCCGCGCGCCAGGCGAAGACCGCGCTTGCCGTCATCACCAGGATCGCCGACGGCGCCCAGTGCACCTTCGATGGAACCACGACCGACGGGCCTCTGTCCCTGTCGCCGGCGCAACTGGCCGAAGTTCGCGATCGGATGCGCGACGACCGCAGCGGCGTCTTCGCCGACGACGCGCTGTTCGTGCATGTCCACAACCCGCCGCTGCGGCTGATCATCGTCGGGGCCGTTCATATCGCCCAGGCGCTGGCGCCGATGGCGGCGATCACCGGATTCGATGTCACGGTGGTCGATCCGCGCGGGACCTTCGCGACCGAGGACCGCTTTCCCGGCATCACCCTGTGCGACGACTGGCCCGACGAAGCGCTTGAGAATCTCGCGCCCGATGCCCGCACGGCGGTGGTCACGTTGACCCATGATCCCAAGCTGGACGACCCGGCGCTCGAGGTCGCGCTCCGAAGCCCTGCCTTCTATATCGCCTCCCTCGGCGGCAAGAAGACCCATGGCGGGCGGCTGGACCGTTTGCGGGCCCTCGGCTTCGACAATACCACGCTCGCCCGTATCAACGGACCGGCGGGGCTCAATATCGGAGCGGTTTCGCCGGCGGAGATCGCGGTATCGATCCTGGCCGAAATGACGGCGATCCGGCACGGACGGGCGCCGGCGGCCCGGGCTGCGGCTTGAGGCGCGGGCCATGAAATTCGGCGAGACACCCCTTGACGATGCTCTGGACGCGATCCTGGCCCATAGCCACCGGCTTGAGGAACGCGCACTTAAAAAGGGACGACGGCTGACGGCGGAGGACATCGAAATCCTGCGCAACGCTGGGTACAAGAGCGTCGTCTGCGCCAGGATTGAGGAAAACGACATTCTGGAGGATGACGCGGCGGACCAATTGGCGTCCGCGGTCACCGGAGCGAACCTGTCCAAAGCGGTCGCGTTTACCGGGCGCTGCAATATCTTCGCCGAACAGGACGGCTTGGTGATCTACGATCCCCGCCGTCTGGACGGCTTCAACATGGTCGACGAGTCGATCACCCTCGGCGTCGTGCCGCCCTTCCAGAAGGTGAGCAAGGGCCAGATGATCGCCACTCTGAAGATCATCCCCTTCGCCCTACCCGCCAATACCGTCCGGATCGCCCAATCGATTGCCGAAACCTGCGAAAGCCTTTTGCGGGTGGCGCCATTCCGGACACTCAAGGCCGGTCTGGTGCAATCGCGCCTACCCGGCACCAAGGAAAGCGTTCTCGATTCGACCGTCGCCGTGACCGAATCCCGCCTGGAAGGTCTCGGCGGAGCACTGGTCAAGGAAGTCCGGTGCGAGCATAGCGAAAGCGCCATGTCCCGAGCCATCGACGAGGTGCTCGGCGCCGGCGCGGATCTGCTGTTGGTTTCCGGAGCTTCCGCCGTCGTCGACCGGCGCGACATCGTGCCGGCCTCGATCGAAAAGGCCGGCGGCCGGATCCTGCATTTCGGCATGCCGGTCGATCCCGGCAACCTGATGCTCATGGGCCATATCAAGGAGGTGCCGGTGATCGGCATGCCCGGCTGCGCCCGGTCGCCGAAACTCAACGGTTTCGACTGGGTGCTGCAACGGATTGCCGCCGATGTCCCGGCTGGCCCGCGGGATATCATGCGCATGGGCTCGGGCGGCCTGCTGAAGGACGTTCCGACGCGCCCCCTGCCCCGCGCCAAGGCGGTTCCCGAGGATCAGATGGCCGAGCCTTCCGTTTCGGTCTCCCGCGCGCCCCGCATCGCCGCCCTGGTTCTCGCCGCCGGACAGTCGCGGCGCATGGGGCGCAACAACAAGCTGCTCGCCGAGATCGACGGCGTCGCCATGGTCCGGCGCAGCGCCGAGAACATCCTTGCCTCCAAGGCCAGCCCGGTCATCGCCGTCACCGGACACGAGAAGACCCGGACCGAGGCGGCGCTGGACGGTCTCGATATCGAATTCGCGCACAATCCGGACTATGCCGAGGGGCTCAGCACCTCGATGAAGGCCGGAATCGGAGCGCTGAACGAGGATGTCGACGGCATTCTGGTCTGCCTCGGCGACATGCCCAGGGTAACGCCTGAAACGGTCGACAAATTGATCGCGGCCTTCGATCCCCTGGAAGGGCGCGCGATCTGCGTGCCGACCTGGCGCGGCAAGCGCGGCAATCCGGTGCTTTGGTCCAGCCGATTCTTCGACGAGATGATGCAAGTATCAGGCGACGTGGGCGCCCGGCATCTGATCGGCACCCACGCGGATCTCGTTGTCGAGGTCGAAATGAAGGATGACGGCGTGATGATCGATGTCGATACGCCCGATGCGCTGGCCAAGCTGAATGCCGCCACGGACCGCAAAAGGTCCGGCTAGTGCTTGAGGCGCTGTACCAGGAAGAGATCATCCAACTGTCGCGCCGGGCGCGGGAGCGCGGTCGGCTTGCCGATCCCGATGTAAGCGCGCGCGCCGATAACCCGCTCTGCGGTGACCGGGTGACGATGGATCTGTCGATAAAGGACGGCCGGATCACCGAAATCGGTCATCGGGTGCGCGGCTGCGCGCTCTGTGAGGCGGCGGCTGAAATCATCGCCGAGAACGCCATCGGCCTTGATGCGGGGGCGCTCGGTGACGCCGAGGCCGCCACACGGGCCTATATGACGGCGGCGGCGGCGAACCCTCCGTGGACGAAATTGTCGGTCTTCGCGCCGGTCCGAGAGGTGAAGTCGCGTCACGAATGCGTCTATCTCCCATTCACAGCAACGATTAAGGCTTTGTTAGAAGCGCCTGAAAGAACGTAATTTATCAATTTAAACCTTCACGCCGCGGCGACGGGCCTCGGCGTCGATTAGCCCCATCACGGTATCCGTCAGGCCGGTGAAATCCGGCAAGGGCGCGCCGGAGGGCACGGCGGCCCGCGCGGCGGCAGCGGCTAGGCTTTCCCCGAGCTTCGGGAGCACCACCCAACCGTGTTCGGCGAAAAATTCGGCAAGTTGGATCTGGTGATCGTCTATGTGTTCCCCGAGATGCGCCAATCGCGGGACGGCGATGATCGGTTTGCGCAGAGCGGCAGCCTCCAGCATGGCTCCTTGACCGGCATGACAGATCACCAGGGACGCCTCCTCCAGCCACCGGCGGTACTCCGGCGCGGGCAGTTTCTCGACGCACAGGCATCCCGGGTCACTGAAAGGCGCCGGACCATGCTGAACCACGACCGGTTTCGGCAGCTCGGCGAGAGAGTCGGTCACCAGTCTCAAAAGGCGTGGAAAAGGCCGCGGCGTGTTACCCACCGTCACCAATGTCGTCATCCGAACGGCTCCACGAGAATACCGCCGGGAAAGTGTTCTTTCAGTTCCGGCCATTGATAGATCAGGTCATGCGCCAGCCGCCGCATGATCCTTCCTGTCAACGATGGCGCGCGCTTGCGGGCCAAGGTTTCGACATAGATCACCCGGCATCCGAACAGATAGCGGCCGATAATCGCCGCCGGGACGATCGGCCCCGCACCGCTGCTCAACAGGATATCCGGGCGCTCGCGCCAGAGTATCCGGGTCATTTCAAACAGGTTCCACAGCAGCCACGGATCTCTCTCTCCATGTCTGATGAAGCAGGTCCTCCCCCGCATTTCAGGCGGCGGCACGATCCGGTCATTGAGCACGAAAACATGCGGAAGCGCCGCGTAGGATCGGCTCAAGGACCGAATTTCGCTCAAATGTCCGCCGCAGGAACTGACGATGCAGATCCTGGCGGGACGGCGCAGCACCTGGATAGAAGCGTTTTCCGACACCTCGGGAGAAAGCAGAGACTGGTATAGCGCGGAAAATTTGCCGGCGATCGCATCGGCCGAATAGCTTTCCCGGACCCAGGTCCGGGCCCGGGCGCGCAGAGCTGCCCGATCCAGCGCCACAGCCTTCTCGCAGGCTGACGCGATGGCCTCCGGCCGATCCGCCACCCAGAATCCGCATCCCCTCTCATCCAGCTCCCGCCACGGCGTGCCCTGGCTCGCGACCAC
>JAYOEU010000259.1:0-4557 GCA_038116915.1 Alphaproteobacteria bacterium | reverse complement strand
AAAACTACTTCGCCGCTGCGGGATATGATCGAGATTAAACTCAAAATGCTCTAGACGGGATAAGCGGGTGGTTCCGGTATAGGGCCCCGTGCGCCAGGGTGACGGTTAGGAATGGAGATAGCGCTCCGCCACCTCAAGATCGTCGGGGCGATTGGCGTTGAAGAACGGGTCGATATCGCCAACCTCGAAATCGGCCACCGCCAGGCGGTAGCGGGCGGTCCAGAGATCGACCTTGCGGATGTCTTCCTCGATCATCGCGGCACGCAGGTCCTCACGCAGTCGCAGCGGCCAAAGTCCGAACACCGGTTGATGGCGGCCGTCCGAGGCGGCGCAGGCGAGGTCCGCGCCGTCGGCTCGCAAGGCATCCGAAAGCCTCGCCACCAGATCCGCCGGCAGAAATGGCGCGTCGGTCGCGAAACTCGCCAGCCATTCGCATTGCGGCGCGTATTGCGCCGCCCAGTCCATGCCGGCCAGAACACCGGCGAGCGGGCCGGCGAACCCCTCGACCGTGTCAGGACACACCGGCAGATCGAAGGGATCGAAGCGTCCGGGATCTCCATTGGCGTTCAGCACCAGGGCCGATACCTGGGGACGAACGCGGGTGAGGATATGCTCGAGAATGGGCTTGCCGCCGAGCGGACGCAGACACTTGTCGCCGCCGCCCATGCGCCGCGACTGTCCGCCCGCCAGCAGCACGCCGGCAACACCGGCGTCAGGCATCGACGCTCGCCTTGCGGCTGGAGCGCCTGGACTCCTCCGGAACCGCATCGGGATCGGCGTCGAAGATCAGCCGTTCCTGGCCCGACAGGGCGACAAAGCGCTTGCCCTTGGCGCGGCCGATCAAGGTCAGGCCTGCCTGACGCGCCAGATCCACGCCCCAGGCGGTAAAGCCGGACCGGGAGATCAGGATCGGCACCCCCATCTGCACGGTCTTGATGACCATCTCGCTGGTCAGCCGGCCGGTGGTGTAGAAGATCTTGTCGGCGGCGGATATTCCGTTCATGAACATATAGCCGGCGATCTTGTCGATCGCATTGTGACGGCCGACATCTTCCATATAGATCAATGGTTTGTCTTGCTCACACAGCACGCAGCCATGAATCGCGCCAGCCTCAAGATACAGGCTCGGCGTCGAATTGATCTTGGCGGACAGCGCATAGATCCACGAGGTCCGCAGAACCGCGTCCGGCGGCAGGGCGATATCATCGAATTTTTCCATGAGATCGCCGAACACCGTGCCCTGGGCACAGCCGGAAGTCCGGATCTTCTTCTGCAGCTTTTCCTCGTAGTCGGTCTCGCGTTCCGTGCGCACCACGACCACTTCCAGATCCTCGTCATAATCAATGCCGGTGATCACGTCGTCCGGCCGCAGCATGTTCTGGTTCAGCAGGAACCCGACCGCCAGCATGTCCGGATAGTCACCGATGGTCATGGCGGTGACGATCTCCTGGCGGTTGAGAAAGATTGTCAGTGGCCGCTCGGCGACCACCGAGGTCTCGATCGCCCGGCCCTCATGGTCGATGCCGGAGACTCGCTCGGTCAGGCGCGGGTCATCGGGCCGAGGGCCGAGGGCGTAGTCGGTGAATGGGGTTCGCATGATCACACTGTGGGCGAGGCGCGGGGCGAGCGCAACGATTTTACGGGTAAGTGGGTCTACCTACATGGTGCACAGGACCCTTCGAGACGATCGCTACGCGATCCCTCAGGGTGAGCCGTATTTTCAACCATATTCTCACCCTGAGGAGATGCGGAGCATCGTCTCGAAGGGTCTTCTCGACCGCATATAAACCAGCCCCTACGGCATCTCGCAGCCGCGTTCCCGCAAGGCCGCGTCGACCCACGACCGGTCGGAGGTCCCGGCCTTGATCTCGGCCATCTGCTTGACCTCGGCATCCTGTTTCGCCTGGGTGCGTGCCAGCGCGCCCTCGACCTCATCGAACGGCACCGCCAGCACGCCGTCCCAATCGCCGATCACGAGGTCGCCTGGCTCGATCACCATGCCGTCCAGCGCGAGCGGCACATTAATCTCGCCTGGCCCGTCCTTGTAAGGACCCCGGTGCGAGACGCCGGCGGCGAACATCGGCAGATTGACCTCCAGGAATGCCTCAACATCCCGGATCGCGCCGTCCAGCACGAAGCCGCCGACCCCGCGCTTTACCGCGTGCGCCAGCATCAGCTCACCCATCAGCGAATTGGTCAGATCGCCGCCGCCATCGCAAACGATGATGTCGCCGGGCGCAGCCATGTCGATCGCCTTATGCAGCATCAGATTGTCGCCGGGCCTGGACCGCACGGTCAGCGCCGGTCCGGCCATCTGCCCTGACTTGTGATAGGGCCGCAGGCGCGGGCCGCCGGCGCTCATCCGCCACATGCTGTCGGACACATTGGCCACCGGCAATTTGAGAAATTTTCTTGCGAGGCCGAGATCGACGGCGCGCGTCCGGTTGAGAATGCGAAAGCCGATGGTCATGGGGAATTCCTTTCACGCGACAGTGGGCTGGTGGCTCAAGAGAAGTCTATCCGATCCCGGGCATGCCCAGGTCAAGTGGGCTCGCCACGATTATCCGCGATAAGTCCGACCGAGCGGCAGGCTTTCAGAAGACCGCACACGTTCCGCTCGAAATCCCAATCCGAGATGATCCGCGCGCTCGCCGCGCCCATGCGTTCGCCCTCGGCCCGATCGCCGAGTATCTTTTCCAATGCCTTGACGAGGCCCGAGATATCGCCGACCGGCAGAATGAATCCGTTCTCGCCGTCACGGACCAGGTCCGGGCCGCAGCCGACATCGCTGGAGATGATGACCGGCTTCGCGGCATTCATAACCTCGTTGATGATCAGGCCCCAAGGCTCGTGCTGGGAGGTCAGCACGAACACGTCGCAGAGATCGAAAAACGCCGGTAGCGCGCTTTGATTTCGGAACCCGAGAAAATGCACGTCGGGGATCTTCTCCTCGGCGACGCGCCGTCTGAGTTCCGGTTCCAGCTCTCCGGAGCCGACGATCAGAAGATAGGGCGGCGGCTCCAGACGCTTTTCACGCCGGATCTCGCCATGGGCGGCAAGCAGCTCGTCCGCGCGCTTGCGGGCCGTCAGTTTGCTCGCATAAAGGATGACCGGGCGGCCCGGCTCCAGACCGAGTGATCGCCTGAAAGCCTCGCGGGTCTCCGCCGCCTTCTCGCACAGGCCGCGGAAATACGCGTTGTCGACGGCATAGCCGATTTCCCGGAGCTTTCCGGGATTGACGCGTTGGGCGAGATAGTAGTCCCGGTTCAGCGTTCCGATGGTCAGATAGCAATCGACAAACCGGTCGAGTACCCGGTGGAAGATCTTCTTCAAAACCGTTTTAAGCGGCGATCTCTCGCGGCTGATCAGAGTCGCCTCGTCGCGCAGGAAGGTCCGCATGCCGAGCAGCCGGGCTTCGGCCAGGGCAAGCAGATTGAACCAGATCGAGTAGCCGTGCACCCACAGAACATCGAAACCGCCGGCTTTCAGCCGGCCGAAAAGCCCGTGGTTGAAAGGCCGCCAGCGGGTGAAGTCATCGGCCGGCCCGAATGCCGGCAGGAACTCGGACCTATACCCGTCCAGTAACGGAACGTCCCACTCCACCCGGTCGCCGAACTCCTTGTCGAAATAGCCCTCGACCGAAACCGTGCTGCGGAAGAACACATGCAACTCGATCCCCGGCTCGGCGGCGATCCGGCGCAACAGCGGGGCCTGATACTGGATGGGGTGGGAAACGAGATAGGCGATGCGGACCGGTCTTGATGCTGTCTGCTCGCGGGAAGATGCCGGCATGACGCCCCTACTGCCGGTGCTTCGGCGACGGGTCAAGCAGGCCCTTCCAAAGCTCCCGCGTGCAGTCCCCATAGGGCCGGCCTTCCTCCGCCGAGGCGAGCAGGCCTTTTTTGACCAGCTCGGCCGGAATCACGGCGGAGAAGAACTCCGGAAACTTTTCGGGCGTGAGCGCCGGCGGGGAGATTCCTGGCTCATAAAGAACCGAATTCCTGTACTCCAGCGGAAGCTCGAGTTCGGCGGGCCGGTGGAAATTGCATTTGCCGCCGATCGGCGCCATGGAAAATCCGATGATCGGGTCGAAGCCGCCGGGCTTGGAGAACACGAAGGTCACCACCACGGGTTTTTCGTTACCCGACGTGACGCCGAAATAGATCGCCGGCCCATCCTCCTCGGCGGCGCTCGCCGGACGCGGAACGGCGAACAGCACGAGAAGCAGAACGGCGAGAGGGATACGTGACAGCATGGCTGGAGGCCCCGGATTTTCCGCTAGTTTGATGATCGCGCGCCGCAAAGCAAGCTTCCTCGCGCCAGGCCGGTCCACCATGTCCGTGGTTCCGCGCTTTTGCGGCCATTGATCACGCGACAGGACCCGGGTCCGGGCGTAAACTAGGGGCTCTCCCGTTTCCGCCTCCTCCCCTCGCCGAGTTCCCATGTCCCATTCCCGTTCCCACAGCGTCGAAACGTCCTATGGCTGGGTTGTGATCATCGCTTCGCTGCTGCTGCACAGCATCGGGCTCGGCGCGCCGAACATCCTGTTCGTGACCC
>JAYOEU010000258.1:0-4650 GCA_038116915.1 Alphaproteobacteria bacterium | reverse complement strand
ACAGCTGCGTCACCTTCTCGGATTCCGGCGCCCATGTCTCGCAGATCATGGATTCCTCCCTGCAAACCCATCTGCTTAGCCATTGGGTGCGCCAGGAGGAGGAGTTCACCCTGGAGCAGGCGATCCGCATGATCACCTATGACAACGCGACCCGCTGGGGCTTCCACGACCGAGGCCTTCTGCGCGAGGGCATGGCGGCCGACCTGGTGGTGCTCGACCCCGACACGGTCGGCGCCGAGATGCCGACGGTGGTGACCGACCTGCCCGGCGGGGCCAAGCGTCTGAAGCAGTATTCCACCGGCATCAAGGCGACGGTGTTGGGCGGCAAGACGGTCCTGAAGGACAACCAGCCGACCGGCGCGCTCCCCGGCAAACTGCTCAGAGGCCCGCTGGCGGCGGCGTAAGGACCGCACCGGACAGGCTGCATTATAGTGCAGCATTTTCGGATGGTTTTTGCCGTCGCCCTGGCGAAAGGCAGGGCCTTATACCGGAATCATCCGCTTGATTCGGGCCGCTATTGGTTTGGAGCGGTGGAAGGGCGACGGATGAGAATGGGCGCGGCTTGATCCGCCCCCCCCAACCCCTACCCCGGCAGGTCCTGGCGCACGGTGCTGCCGAGGGTGGTCATCATGCGGCTGAAGAGCTCGCTGGTCTGGTCGTAGGTGAGGCGGCCGCCGTTGCCCTGGCGGCGGGCGCGCTCGAGGACGTTGACGCTGTGGAACAGGGCCGAACAGGCGAAGCCGAGGACCCAGTAGCGTTGCTGGGCGGTGGCGAGGAAATCGCGCAGCGCCCTCGGATCACGGTCCACATGGAAGGCCTTGTAGGCGCCGTCATATTCCCGGAACACGCCCATGGTGTTGCGCAGCAGGCGTTCGTAGCGGCGGAAGACCTGGCGTTTCTGCATCTCCAAGCTTTCCATGTAGGGCGCGTTGGCCATGGCATCCACGGGCCGCGATTCCTTGGAGCGGAACCAGCTCGACAGATCCCGCAGTCCGGCGATGTTCCTCGAGAAGACGTATTGATAGTAGGACACGCCCTTCCAGCCGGAGAAAACCTGCTCCACCTGGTTCGACGGGATCCTGAAGGCCTCGACGAAAACCCGCGCCTCGGGCAGCTCGGGGTTCCAGATCGCATCGACGAAGCGCTGCGACTTCGCATCTTCCTTGGAGCCCCTCGCGCTGTCGTCAAAGCCGAGGGCGAAGCTGACGATCTTCTTGGTGCGGTCGATGATCAGCTTCTTGATCTCGGTCTCCTCGGTCGAGGAAAGATCGAAGACCCTGCCGGAATAGGCGAAGCTCGAGCGGTCGAAGGCGGTCTTCAGCAGAAACGGATCCAGCGACGGCGTCGTGTCCAGCAGGATCAGCTTGTTGAGATCCATCCCGTCCGGCCCGTCCATCCGCAATTCCAGCCCGAGCAACTCCACCAGCATGCGCCGGAAGCCGCGTTGGCGCAGATAGATCGCGGCGCCGCCCTCGGCCACGTTGTTCTCGTCATAGGGAATGTAGATGCCGGTCTCGACCGGCCGGTCACTGTCCTGGAAGGGCGAGTCGTCGCCGAATTCGAAGCCGTCCATCTCCGCCAGATCGAGGTCGAAATTCGGGTATTTGAAGATGATCGCATTGTTCAGGGTCGCCTTGTTGAACAGGGCGGCTTCCGGATCTTCCTTGCGGCGCCGGATCAGATGCAGCGCCACCCCCGATCCACCGTTCAGGATCATGTCGAGGGTCGCCGAAATCGGCTGTTTCGTCGTCGATCTGCCCGCCGCTATCGCCACGTTCCGTGTCCTGCCGGTGTTTGTAGATGCAGAGCGTCACCTCTCACGCCACCCGATAGCAGAGCGCTTCGGAGGGTCCAACGGTTAGAGTCTTCCCGGCGATCATTTTTTATGTCACGACATCACGTCATCGCAACATAAGATTATATTAGTATTCTCCTGCAATTTATTTGATTTGCAAATATATTGGTCTATTCCCTCGTTCCGCCGAAACGCTCCCTCTAGCGCCCCACTTCCGACGGGTCATAGGCGAGGCCAGCCGCGCCATAGCCGCCGTCGACATTGAGGATCGCGCCGGTGGTCCATTCGCACTCGTCCGACGCCAGAAACAGGGCCGCGTTGGCGACGGCGGAAATGGTGCCGTAGGCGCCGGTCGGTATGCGGTCGATATAGCTCTGCTTGCGCGAGGGACCATGGTGCGAGAGTCCGGTTTCAATCGGGCCGGGGGCGATGGCGTTGACCATCACGCCCTTGCCGGAGAGCTCCACCGCCAGCACCTTGCAGACATGCATCACCGCCGCCTTGGACGCGCCATAGGCGATGCCGCCCATATTGCCGCGCTGGCCGGAAATGGAACCGATCTGGATGATCCGCCCGCCGCCCTGGGCGACCATCCGGCGCGCGGCGGCCTGCGCGGTCAGAAAGGACCCGGTGAGGTTGATCCGCAGCACCCGCTCCCAATCCGCCTCGCTCATGTCGAGCGCAAGCTTGTGCATCGCCACCCCGGCATTGTTCACGGCGATGTCGATGCGCCCGAACCGCGCCACGGTCTCGGTCACCTGCGCCTCGCAGTCCGCCGCGTGGGAAACATCGGCGCGCATCGCCTCGGCGGTGCCGCCCCGGGCCCTGATGTCGCCGGCCGTCTTCTCGGCCTTGGCGGGATCCAGGTCCGAGCACAGCACCGAGGCGCCCTCGGCCGCGAAGCGCCGGGCGATCGCGCCGCCGAGGCCGCCGCCGGCCCCGGTGACAAGGGCGGTTTTCGATTCCAGTCGCATGGCGGCGCTCCGTTTAAAGTTTGCTGGTCGCCGGGAAGTATAGCCGGGATCGATAGCCGCCGGACCGGCAAGGCACCGATATCCCGTTGGCGATGGCGGCTCTCGCCGGCCCGCGCTAGGATCGCCGCGATATCGTCCGCCAAGCCCTTCACACAGGAGATCTCTCATGGCTTTCTTCGAAGTTCGCCAATACCCGATCCGCCCCGGCAAGATGGCCGAGTGGATCGAATTCATGCAGACCAAGATCATCCCCTTCCAGGTTTCCAAGGGCATGGTCATCACCGGAAGTTTCGAGGGCGAGGAGGACAAGTCGGTCTATATTTGGATCCGCCGCTTCGAGAGCGAGGCCGATCGCGAGCGCCTCTACGAGGCGGTCTACCAGAGCGACTATTGGAAGAACGAAGTCTCGCCCAAGGTGCCCGAACTGATTGACCGCGACGGCATCAAGGTCCAGCGGGTGCTGGCAACCTCGCTCTCGACGATGCAATGACGCGGCGCGGCGCCTGTTCGAAATGACGGCGCGCTCTGTACTGCTCTGCGGCTTCGGGGCCTTCGGCCGGCAGCACGCCTTGGCCTGGCGGGCGGCGGTTCCGGACCTTCGGCTGCGGGTGGCGGATCCGGGCGACGGCGCGCAAGCCGCGGCTCGCGAGGCCGGGATCGCGCCCGGCGATATTGCGGCGCGGCCGGAGGATCTGATCGCCGCCGCCGATATCGTCGATATCGTGACCACCTCGCACGAGCATTACCGCCTCGCCCGGCTGGCGCTGGAGGCGGGCAAACCGGCAATCATCGAGAAACCGGCGGTCAAGACCGTCATCGAGGCCGAGGATCTGGCGGCCCGGGCATCGGCTTCGGGGCTGCCGGTTCAGGTTCAGTTCGTGCTGCGCGCGCACCCGCTGGTCGCCAAGGCACGGGAGCTGATCGGCAGCGGCGCGATCGGCCGGCTGCTTGCCATGGACGCGGTCTTCACCGGTTGGAAGCGGATGCGGCCGGACGCGACCCTGCTGGAAAATGACGGGGTCCACATGCTGGATCTCATGCGGCTGTTCGCAGGCGCGGCACCGGAGGCCTTCGAGATCACCGGCGACCGGCTGCTTGGCGGTCCGGTTCCGGAAACCGTGCATGCCCGGCTTACCTATCCCGGCGGCGTCAAGGGCTTCCTGCGTCTCGGCATCCTGTTCGGTGGCAAGCAGGCCGACCCCTATCTCGCCGGTTCGATCACCGACAAGACGCTGACCCTGATCGGGGATGCGGGCTCGATCGAGTTCGACTTCAATGCCGATACGATGGACGTGACGGACGTGCGATACGATCCGACCGAGGGCGGCCATACGCCCACCATCGGCGCGATCCGCCGTGACCGGATGGTGAATGTCACGCCCGTGCTGTTGCTGACGGAGTGTTTCCGCCGGTTTCTCGGCGCGGTCGACGGACGTGGCGGGGTGCTTTGCGGGCTCCAGGAAGGGGCGGTGGAGATGACCCGGCTGCTGGAACGGGGCCGCGCCGATCTGGCCGCATCCTGAAAAGTCCGGAAACCTCAATTCAGGTCGCGGTCAAAGAAAAAGGGGCCGCCCGAAGGCGGCCCCATATAAGTCAAACGTGACGTCGGGTCGTCTTAGAAGCTCAGAGCCATGCCGACGACGACATAGGTGCCCTCGACCTGAGCAGCGTCAGTGCCGGAGAGCAGCGTGTCATCCGACTGATACTTCGTGTGACCGATCGTACCCTTCGCGGTGATGCCCGGGCCCAGCGCATACTTCGCGGAGAGCATGATCGTGTCAGCTTCGGTGTCCCCGGAAACAGAGGTGCCGGTGGTGGTGCCGTCCTTCTCGCCATGGTAGTAGCCGAGGCTGACGCCCCACGGGCCGGACTCGTAGCTGA
>JAYOEU010000257.1:3729-4690 GCA_038116915.1 Alphaproteobacteria bacterium | reverse complement strand
CGGCGAGACGGTTCTGATCGACGCCGACTATGTGAAGACCCATGTCGGCGATCTCGCCAAGGATACGGACCTCAGCAAGTTCATCCTCTAAACGCCCAACCCGCCGTCTCAGTAACGCGGTCCCGCATTGTCGACCGGGTCCCTCAGCTCTGCGAGAAGGGCATCGAGGCGGGGATCGTCGAGATCGGCGATCTTCTCGGCGAGCCGATTGGCCAGTTCCGTCGCTTTCGGGCTGAGGCCGGCGGTATCCACCACCACGCGGGGATGCGACAGCTCCGCTACCCGGCGTAGTGCTTCGGCATCGTCCCAAATCAGGTTGAAATATGCGCAAATCTGGTGAAGTAGTCCCACGGTAGGACGGCCCCTGCGGCCATGTTCCAATGATGAAAGATAGGCTGGAGAGACCTGCAGCGCCTGGGCCATGGCCGCCATGGTCACGCCTTTTCGAGACCGAAGCTCCCTCAGCCTGGCGCCGAAGGGTGTCATCGGTCCCGCTTTCTTTTCAGAAGCACATAGAGCGCCCCGTCGCCGCCATGCCGGGGCTGAGCGGCCGAAAAGGCCAATACACGCTCCGCCAACGGCGCCTCCGAGAGCCATCGGGGCACCATGCGCCTCAAGACGCCCGGCTCGCGATCGGCATCCGCCGTCCATGGCCGGTCCTCTGTATCGAATTTCCTCTGACCCTTGCCGGTGATCACCAGCAGACATCGCCGGCCGTGACGGTGACCGCTGGTCACAAATCCGGTCAGCGCGGATCGGGCGTCGGCCTGGGTCATGCCATGCAAATCGATCCGGCCGTCTATCTCGGTCTTTCCCCGGCGCAACCGTTGAGCGGAGCGCTTGTCCAAGCCCGGAAGCCGGTCAAGGCTATGATCCGCCAAAGCGGCGGAAAAGGATTGAACACACGGCTGGGTGGGCTTCGATATCGCCTTTGGCCCCGATACCTTGGACGCCCCGCGGC
>JAYOEU010000257.1:0-3719 GCA_038116915.1 Alphaproteobacteria bacterium | reverse complement strand
TCTTGTCCGGATTTGCTTCGATTTTGACCGGTTCCGGCGCGGCCTCCGGATGCAACGGCGTTACGTCCGCCAGGACCTTGTGAAAAAGCGCGAGATCCGCGTCTGACGGCCATTGAGCCTTGGAACGGGGTCGCGCCATGAGGACTATCCCACCACCAGAATGTGCAGGCGCAGCGGTCCATGGACGCCGATCTCGATTTTCTGTTCGATATCTCCGGTCCTCGACGGGCCGGTGATGAAATTCGCCGCCCGGGGGACCGCTGATTGAGCCGTTTTTTCCCGCAGGCGGTCCCAGGCGTCTTCGTAGGAGCCCACAATCCGGTCGCGCCGCAGCACCACGATATGCGTCGGCGGCACGAAATTGAGGGTCGTCGGCGTATCCGGCCCCGAGGAAAGCAAAAGAGTGCCGGTCTCCGCTATTCCAGCTTCGGCAACGGTAACGCTGGTTTCGTCGGTCTTCACCGCCGCGCCATGGCGCGTCTGGATCATCGGGGTCGCGGACCAGTCGATATCCACCAGGGCCGGCGCCGTCACCAGCCGGGCGGGCAGATTCTCCCTCGCGAGATAGTCGGCAACCGCCCCGGGCACGTCATCCATGGAGCCGATCTCAGCGACCGACGCACTCACCCCACGCGCTTTGGCGATGAAAAGATCCGCCAAACCTTTAGCGTCCAGCCTGACGCGGGCCGGGATGATGTGCCGCTCATGAGCGGCAAGGCGGGCCTTGAGCGCCTTCAATTCCGAGTTGTCTAGCGGCTCGCGGCCAAGCGAATGGCGGATTCTCGCCAGTATTTCGCTTCGCGCCGCGGTCATTTCGAGCTTTCCCGGCGGTATCGGTCCATGAAGGTGCCGCCTTGCGGAGCCGGAAAGTCCCGTGTCCGCGTCCAGGCCGAGCCGAAAGGGACCCGGCGCAAAAGTCCGCGCCCGGCCGCGCCAAGCCGAAGCGCCAAGACCGCCAATCGGGCAAGCGGCCGGTAAAGAGCGGGCCGTGATGCAAAGTAAGACCATAAAGCCAGCGCTTTTCCACCAATTTTTCCCATATTGCCGGCTCGGTAGGACTCCTCTCTGTAGTGACGCATCATTGTGGTGAGCGGGATCTTCATCGGGCACACCTGCTCGCAGCGGCCGCAGAAGGTCGATGCATGCGGAAGATGCCCGCTTTCGGCTATACCGATCAGGGACGGCGTCAGCACCGCCCCCATCGGGCCCGGATAGACCCAGCCATAGGCATGACCGCCGACGGCGCCGTAAACCGGGCAATGGTTCATGCAGGCGGCGCAGCGGATGCAACGGAGCATGTCCTGATAGTCGCTTCCCAGCATCGCGGTCCGGCCATTGTCGACAAGGACAACGTGATAGGCTTCCGGGCCGTCCTGATCCTCGGGCCGTCTCGGGCCGTTGGAGACTGTGGTGTAGACGGAAAATTCCTGACCGGTCGAGGAACGGGCGAGTAGCCGGAGCACCGCGAGCGCATCCTCCATCGTCGGAACCAGTTTTTCGAGGCTGGCGACCACGATATGCACCTTGGCGAGCGTTTGGGTCAGATCGCCGTTGCCCTCGTTGGTGACGATGATGCTGGAGCCGGTTTCGGCCACAAGAAAATTCGCTCCGGTGATTCCGACCTCCGCGGCGAAATACTTTTCCCGCAGACGCGAGCGCGCTTCATCCGTGATATCGCGGGGCTCGGACAGTGCCCGGTTCGGATCCAGCCCGTCATGCGCGGCCTTGAAGGTTTCGCCGATCTGCTCCTTGGTGACATGCACCGCCGGAACAATGATGTGGCTCGGCGGCTCGTTCCTCAGTTGGATGATGTATTCGCCGAGATCGGTCTCGACGCGCTCAAAACCGTGGTTATCCAGAGCGGCGTTCAGGCCGATTTCCTCGGCGACCATGGATTTGCCCTTGGTGACGACCCGCGCCCCCGCCTCCCGGCAAATTGCCAACACCGTCTCGCAGGCTTCCTCCGCGGTCCTGGCCCAATGCACATGGCCTCCGCTTTTGACGACATTGGCCTCGTAGATTTCGAGATAGGCATCGAGGTTCGCGAGAGTGTGGTCCTTGATATCCCGCGCCTCATCACGAAGTGCTTCGAATTCCGGCAGATCAGCGACCACCTCGGCGCGCTTGACCGGGAATCCGAGCTTCAGATTCCCAAGCGCCCGCTGCAAAACCGGATCGCCGAGCGCCGAGCGGGCGTTTTCGGGAAAAGTCCGCGAGGTCGAGACATGCGCCGCCGTCACTTGACGCGTCCGATCGCCGGTTTATCAAGGTCGCCGGCCAGAATTTCGGCAACATGGCGGAACTCGACAGGGGAGCTCCGGCGGCTTGCCTTGCCGGCCATGTTCATCAGACAGCCGAGATCGCCCGCCAGAAGGATGCCGGCGCCGGTCTTTTCGATATCGGCGAGCTTCTTCGTCACCATCGCATCGGAAATATCGGGATACTTGACGCAGAAGGTTCCGCCAAAACCACAGCAAACCTCCGCCTCGTCGAGTTCGCGCAGCTCCAAACCCTTGATTTTGGATAGCAGGGCTCTCGGCTGGGCTTTCACCCCGAGCTCCCGCAATCCTGAACAGGAATCATGGTAGGCAACCGTCCCATCGAACTCAGCGAGCGGGTCGGTCATCCCGAGAATATCGACCAGGAAGGACACCAGCTCGTGACACCGCGCGGCAAGATCACCGGCGCGGCGCGCCAAGTCCGGGTCGTCGGCGAAAAGCTCGGGCAAATGGCGCCGCAACATCCCCGCGCAGGACCCCGACGGCGCGACCACGTAGTCCACATCGTCAAAAGCATCCAGAATTCCGCGGGCGACCGCGCGGGCCGCCTTTCTGTCGCCTGAATTGTAAGCCGGTTGACCGCAACAGGTCTGGGCCGCCGGCACCGTCACTGTGCAGCCGGCGCTCTCAAGCAGCTTGATCGCCGAGAAACCGACGCTGGGCCGGAACAGATCCACAAGACAGGTGACGAAAAGCCCGACCCTTATCGGTGGCCTTTCCTCGCTCGGAGAAATGTGGTCGGACATCCATGGCTCCCGGCGGACTTGTCGGCAGGATGCGCAAATCGTCCGGGCGATGCAAGCATCCGGCAGACGGAGCGTTTCAGCTCCCGCCGGTGAGCCGCAATGTCCTTGGCAACAGAAGATACAGGCGTCCGGTCGCTTTCATCGGGCCGGCAAGCGCGCGGGCGACATCGCCATGGCCCCAGAAAACATCGCCGCGCACCGCCCCGCGAATCGCGCCCCCGGTATCCTGAGCCACCATCAACCGGCGAACCGGCCGCCCGCGGTCGTCGGCATAGACCGCATCCAGCCAAACCGGCGCGCCGAGGGGGATGAAATTCGGATCAACAGCGAGCGATCGGCCCGGCGTCAACGCGACACCTTGCGCCCCGATCGGCCCGTCTCCGGTCAACTCGCGAAAGAAGATGTACGATGGGTTGCGGTTCATCACCTCGTGCATGCGGTCGGGGTGAGCGATCAGCCAATCTCGAATGGACTGCAGGGAGATGTCTTTTTTCGCGATCTCGCCCGCGTCGATCAAGTCCCGCCCGATCGCCCTGTAGACATGGCCGTTATGTCCGTCGTATCCGACGCGCAACACCCCGTTATTCGGCAGGGAAATTCGTCCGGAGCCCTGAATATGCAGAAAAAACGCCGCGACGGGATCATCAACCCAAGCCAGCGGTTCAGCCTTGCCGGTCAAGACCCCGGCTTCGAT
>JAYOEU010000256.1:0-4715 GCA_038116915.1 Alphaproteobacteria bacterium | reverse complement strand
AATTCGCGGCAAGGCGTCACCAAATAGCACGGTCAAATGGGAAATGCGGGATTAGGATAAAATTCAATCTATTTTGATTTTCGGTTCGCCACACGCCCGCGATGCATTTCCCCCCCGTTTGAGGATAGAGCCCGGGGCGGCAAGGCTTCACTTTGCCCCCGCCGGCACGAGAAAAGTGTCGGCTGCAAGAAATGACCCGGGCCGGACCTCGGGGCCGCGACAGAAGGTTGATAAGAATGCAAAACGCGACAAACGTCCTGATCATCGACAGTCAGACATCCAGCCGGACCGCCCTTGCCGAGCGGCTGCGAAGCGACCGCTTCCAGGTGATCGAACTTACCACATGCGACGATCTTGGCGCGGCATCCGGGGAAACCAATGCCGACTGCATCATCGTGCAGCTTCAGGCCGAGGGGCTCGACACCTGCCGGGCCATCCGTGATTTTCGAGCGGCCGACGGCCGGCCGCTGATCGCCGTCGATGACCGGGACGAACCTTTGGAACGCATTGTCGCCCTGGAACTCGGGGCCGACGATGTCATCGCACGCAGGACCGATCCCCGCGAGGTCGCCGCGCGCTTGAAGGCGATTCTGAGACGTGGCCGGATTGAGGAAAAACTCGATCCCACGGCGCGTGCCGGAGCAAGCGTGCTCAGATTCGGCAAATGGGCGATCGACATGGTTCAGCGGCGGGTCTTCGCACCCGGCGCCGGCGACGTGGCGATGACCAGCGGCGAATTCGACATACTGAAATGCTTCGTCGAAAAACCCCTGCGCCCGATAACCCGGGAACAGATTCTCGAAGCAACCCGCTCGGGCAGGTCGTTCGGCTACGACCGCTCCATCGATGTTCTCATCGGGCGCATTCGTCGCAAGCTGGAGGACGATCCAGGCCGTCCGCGCCTTATCCAAACAGTGCACGGGGTTGGCTATGTCATGACATCCCTCGTGTACCCCCATCAATCCATTCAAGAAATTTAAATCATATTGTTTACATTTGTTTTTTAATAATAATTTTCTTTACAAATTATATATTACGTTCATTTCTAACCTGCCATTATTTCGATTATATCTCTCCTATTCCAACAAGAATGTTGGTTGAAAATAGGAGAAAGAAGATGATCTCGATCAACACCAACTCCGGCGCCATGGCCGCCGTCCAGATGCACAAGTCCGTTTCCACCGATCTGGCCGAAACCCATAAGCGGATCGCGACGGGCCTGCGGGTCGCGGACGGGTTTGACGATGCCTCGACCTTCGCGATCGCCCAAAGGCTTCGCTCGGATATCAATGCGTTCGACAAGATCAACGCGTCGATCAACGGCGTCAAAGGCAGTCTGGAAGTCGCCATGGCCGGCGCGACGAGCATCAGCGGCATTGCCGGCATGATGCGGGAGAAACTGACCCAGCTCGCTGATGACAGCATCAGCGCCGAGTCCAGGGCCACCTATACCGAAGATCTGACGGCCATGCAGGCTCAGATCGACACCTTCATCGCCAATGCGAGTTTCGACGGCACCAACCTGCTGGAGACCGGCGCTTCCGATCTGGAGTTCCTCGCGGCGGTGGACAATTCCACTTTGACCGTGGGCGCGGTTGATCTGGAAGCCGCGAAATCGGCTTTCGACATTGCCCTTGACGTCTCGGACTCGGCGAACGCCCGCACCTCCCTCAGCGCTCTCGACACGCTCGAGGCGGCGGTCAATGAAGCCATCGGTTCGCTGGGAAGCGACGCGCGCGCGATCGACATGCACGCCGACTTCATCGGCAAGATCAGTGACGCGACCGAGAAGGGTCTCGGCAATCTCGTCGATGCCGATCTCGCCGAGGAGGCCTCCCGGCAGAACGCCTTGCAGGCAAAACAGCAACTCGCCCTGCAGGCACTGAGCACGATCTCCCAATCGCCGCTCAACATCATCTCGCTGTTCCGCTAGATCCCTCACCGGCTCCCCGGTCGAAAGCCCGGCTGGGGAGCCGTTTCTTTCAGTTGGAAATCCATGACGAACTACTACACCCGCTATCACCAAACGATCGACAGGATCGGCTCTTCCCGCCAGCGTGACGCCCATGAGATCGCAAGAGTGACCGCTCTGCTTCGCCGGGCCGAAACCTCCGTCCAAATTCTCGCGGCCATCGAGGAGACTCGAAGTCTCTGGACCCGGTGCGGCGTGACCACGTATCACGACACAGAGCAGCTCCCGAACGCCTTACGACGGACGATGACTGTCCTTTCGCGCCAGATGATCGCGGCTTGCGACCGGGCCGAACAAGGCGATCACAAGGCGCTTCGCCTCCTCATCGATACCAACCTGATGATCCTGTCGGGATTGGGCGCCGACCGGCGGCCAGTTCCACAAGGCGGGCCATTGTTTCATCCTCGGGTTCTTCAAGTGGCGTGAGGGTCCGGCAGCTTTACTCGCTTTTGACCTTGCTCCTTGTGGGCGGGCGACCTAATGCTGGTGCCGTTGCAGAACTTGCGAATTCGGCGCCATGCAAAACGGTTCCCGTCCGACCGTCGCCTTTGTGGATGACGAACCCAATGTCCTCTCCGGCCTCCGGCGGGCGCTGCGTGCCCGCGCCGGTGAATGGGACATGGTTTTCTTACAGTCCGCCGAGGAATTTTGGGAGATCCGGTGCGACGACTGGCCGGATGTCGCGGTGCTCGACCTGACCATGCCCGGCTGGTCCGGGCTTGAACTCGCAACCAAACTCCGCGAAGCCGGCGCCAAAACCCGGTGCATCATGTTGACCGGAAACGCGGATCTGAACGACGCCATGGCGTTCATCAACGAAGCGTCGGTGTTCCGGTATTACATGAAGCCGTGCGATACGGATGCCCTGGCGGGCGCCGTCAAGGCGGCCCTGGAAGATCTCGGAACCGACGCGCCGGCCACGGTCAAAGCCACCACATCGGACACCGTGGGTCCGGAATCGATGCTCGCCGACCGGCTGGTCATCGGCACCCTGATCCTCGATGGCGAGGGACGTGTCAGTTACGACAACAAGGTCGGGCTTCAGATCCTCGGCGATGGCGCGATCCTGAAGGTGGACCCGGACAACAGACCAAGAGGCATTTCGGCGGACGCCACCAGACGGTTGAACGAGGTCATCGCGGCGGCTTCTGGCGGCGTCACGGGATTCCTGGCGGTCGGCGACGAAACGGGCGGCGGAGAACTGCATATCGTCGCATTTGCGAGCCCCGGGGAAACCGGCGGCCCGAAAGGGGTCAGCCTGTTGATCAGCGATCCGGCCCGGGCGCGTTACCCGAAAGCGCCGACCCTACGTCACCTGTTCGGCCTCACCGTCTCGGAGAGCCGCCTGGTCGAGCATCTGATCCGCGGCCTTTCGCTGGAGGAGGCCGGCGAGACGGTCGGCCTTAAGGTGAGTTCGTCGCGAACCTACCTCAAATCGATTTTCTCCAAGATGGGCGTGTCGCGTCAGGCCGAGTTGGTCCAGAAGGCCCTAACTTCGTCGGCTGCGGTCGTCCTGCTCGACGAGTAGTGCCGTCAATGGCGGCGTGTACACATGGCGTTTTCATTGCAGGCCCGTCCTATGTAGTAGCCCTGCAAGACCTGGCAGCCGATCCGGCCCAACCGATCCGCCTGGTATCGGGTCTCCACGCCTTCCGCGGTGGTGCGCAGTCCGAGCGACCCGCACATGGTCAGCATGAGTTCAAGCGCGTCGGAAGACCCGGCCTCGCTGCAGACCAGACGGCCGATGATGGATTTGTCGATCTTCACGCCGGTGAGCGGCAGGTCCAGCAAGGCGCCGAAGTTCGAATATCCGGCGCCGAAATCGTCGAGTTCGATCTCAAAGCCGCTCGCGCTTAGCGCACGCAACGCCGATTGAGCGGCCGGCAGGGTGAGATGCGCCGACGACTCGGTAACTTCCAGAATCAGGTCCGACGATTTCAATCCCGCCTCAAGGACGCCTTGTGTGAAACGGGCCGTGAACCCGTTCGAAATCAGTGAAACCGGTGAGAGATTAATCGCAATGCGCGGCATATCGGTTCCGTTCCGCGCGGCGAGGCGTCCGATTTCCTGCACCGCCAGCATGGTCAAATCCGAGATATAGCCCCCCGCCTCGGCCTGGGGGATGAAGCCGTCAGCCGACGTGACGCGGCCGTCCGCCTCATGTTTGCGCATCAGGGCTTCGTAGGAATGGATCTCGCCGGTGCGGGCGCAGGCCTTCGGCTGATAGATCATGAAATAGGGGTGCCCGACGGGATCGATGGCAACTGGGGCTTCCTCTACGGCCAGGTGCCGGCCGAGGACCTCGGCAAGATGGGCGCGCAAGGCGTCGGCCTCGACCGGCTTCTGGATGATCTTGGCGACATTGGCGCTGTTCACCGCGTCGATCGCCAGAGCCACATCGGTGTGCCCGGACATCAGTATCGCCGGGATTCCGGGATACCGTTTTCTGATCTGGCGCAGCATTTCAACGCCTTGAACGCCGGGCATGCGGTGGTCCGACAGGATGAGGTCGATGCGCCTCCCGCTTTCCAGAATCCGCATGGCTTGAGACGCATCCGTCGCGCTCTCCACGTAGTAGATCCCCCCGAGCATCCGCCTCAGCGCGTTGAGAAGCGCCGGGTCGTCATCGACGCAAAGAACCGTGTCTACCCGCCTGTCTATGGTCATCGGTCGCTCCATTCGCGGCACCGTGAGTAAAAAAAGCAGATATCTTGTATTTGAGCCGACATTTCCCATATGAGCG
>JAYOEU010000255.1:0-4778 GCA_038116915.1 Alphaproteobacteria bacterium | reverse complement strand
AGCTGGGCGAACTGAACCAGATCCGGCAGCCGCGCCATGGTGCCGTCGTCCTTCATGATCTCGCAGATTACCCCAGACGGGTTGAGACCGGCCATGCGGGAGATATCGACCACCGCCTCGGTATGGCCCGCGCGAACCAGGGTGCCGCCATCCCGCGCAACCAACGGGAACACGTGACCCGGCGTGACGATATCCTCGCGCCCCATGTCCGGATTGATGGCGACGGAAATGGTCTGCGCGCGGTCATGGGCCGAGATGCCCGTCGTCACCCCTTCGCGCGCCTCGATCGAGACCGTGAAGGCGGTTTCATGCCGGGTCTGGTTGCGGGACGACATCAGCGGCAGACCAAGCTGCTCGACCCGGGACCGGGTCATCGACAGGCAGATCAGCCCGCGCGCGTGCATCGCCATGAAGTTGATCACCTCCGGCGTCGCCATCTGGGCCGGAATGCAAAGGTCGCCCTCGTTCTCCCGTCCCTCGTCATCGACCAGGATGAACATGCGTCCTGCCTTTGCCTCTTCGACGACCTCCTCGATCGACGACAACGCTCCCTGATAGATATCGCTCAACTGCTCAGGCGTCGCCATGGCGATCGGCCTCCATTGCTTGGGTGAGGCGGGCGACGTAGCGCGCCAGCATGTCGATTTCAATATTCAAACGACTTCCAGGCCCGACCGTGGACAAGGTGGTCCGCTCCCAGGTGTGCGGGATAATGTTTACACCAAAGACCGCGCCTTCGACCTCGTTCACCGTCAGCGAGATCCCATCCAGCGCGATCGAGCCCTTGGAGGCGATGAAACGCGCGAGGTCTCGGGGCGCCTCAATGGAAAGCCGCCGACTGCCACCTTCGTTCCGCAACGAGCGGACGGTCGCCACGCCATCGACGTGACCCGAGACGATGTGGCCGCCAAGCTCGTCACCGAGGCACAGCGAACGCTCGAGATTAAGCCTGGAACCGACGCTCCAGCCGCCGAGGATCGTGTGATCCAGCGTTTCCTTGGAAATGTCGACGGCGAACCAGTCGGCTCCCTTGTCGACCACCGTAAGACAGGCGCCCGAGCAGGCGATCGAAGCGCCGTCGTCAATGCCGGCGATCTCGTATGCCGTCGCAATGACCGCACGCAGGTCGCCGCGTTGCTCCAACGCGCGCACTTCGCCGATATCGGTGATGATCCCCGTGAACATGGCGGTAAACTAAGGCCGCCGCCGCAAGGTTTCTACAAGATCTTCACCGACCATGCGGATACCCGCGCGCACGAAACGGGGCGCGGTGGCCAAATCGGCGATGCCGAGGCTTTCCACCGCCGGCATTCCATCGCCTCCGATCAGCATCGGGGCCCGGAACCAGATCACTTCGTCGACCAGGTCCAAGGCCAGGAATGATGTCGCGATCCTTGCCCCGGCTTCGATGAAAACCCGAGTGGTTCCGCTATCTCCCAGCGCTTTGAGCACGGCGTCCGGCACCACGCGCCCCGTCTCATCCGCCTCGACGCGGATCACGGTGATGCCCTGATCACAAAGCATTTTCTCCGCCCCGGAAGACGCGGACGTGGTGGTAATGATCACCGTTTTGATATTGCGTGCTGTCCTCGCCAGCGCGCTCGAAACCGGCGTCGAGAGGCGCGAGTCAAGGACCACCCTTACCGGCGAGCGCCCTTCCAGGCCCGGCAGGCGGCAGGTCAGCATCGGATCGTCGGCCAGAACCGTTCCGATGCCCGTCAGAATCGCGTCATGCCTTACCCGCAGGGCATGCACAATCTGTCGGGACGAAGGTCCTGTGATCCATCGGCTTTCGCCCGTGTCGGTGGCGATCCGCGCATCCGCCGTCGTGGCCAGCTTCAGCGTCACCCAGGGACGCCCGGTCCGCACCCGTCCGGTGAAGCCCGCGAGATCGGCATCGGCCTCGCCGCGCAGAACGCCCTCGCGAACCTCGATGCCGGCCGCCCGCAGGCGTTGCACGCCCTTGCCGTCGACCCTCGGGTCCGGGTCATGGGAGGCGACGACCACGCGGGCCACGCCGGCGCTGATCAGAGCGTCGGCGCAGGGCGGAGTTTGACCGTGATGGGCACATGGTTCGAGCGAGACATATGCGGTACAGCCACGGGCCCGCGGCCCAGCGGACGCAAGCGCCGCCGCCTCCGCGTGAGGCTGGCCGCCGGGCTGTGTCCAGCCCCGCGCGACCAGACGGCCATCGCGAACCAGAACGCAACCGACCGACGGATTTGGCGCCACCCGTCCCTGCCCGCGGCGTCCGAGCCGGATCGCAAGGCGCATCCAGCGCTCATCCTCAAGCGCCCGGCCAGGGGAAACCGCGGTATCCGCCGTCATCCGCTCCCGCCTGTCAGTCTTCTTCCTCGAAGCGGCTCAAATCCTCGACGAAGTCCTCGAAGTCCTTGGCTTCGCGGAAATTGCGATAGACCGACGCGAACCGGACATAGGCCACGGGGTCGAGATTGGCGAGCGAGTCCATGACCATTTCGCCGATCACGCTGGACGGAATCTCGGCCTCGCCCATGCTTTCCAGGCGCCGCTGGATCCCGGTGACCATCCGATCCAGGCGGTCCTGATCCACCGGCCGCTTACGCAGCGATATCTGGATCGACCGCTCAAGCTTATCGCGATCGAAGGGCGCCCGCTTGCCGCTTTTCTTCAGGATCGTGAGTTCGCGAAGCTGAACCCGCTCGAAGGTGGTGAATCTGGCGCCGCAGGACGTGCAGAACCGCCGCCGCCGGATCGCCGCGTTGTCCTCGGTCGGACGCGAATCCTTCACCTGGGTATCATTGTTGCCACAGAATGGGCATCGCATGGTCTTCCCCCTCTTCCGCTCCGCACGGCACCCTCGCACCGAGTTTGTCCCGACAACAGCCAGCCGGCTGGCGCGTCACGCTCCCTCACCGTAAATCGGGAACCGTGTACACAGGGCCCGCACTTGTTCACGGACCGCTTTTTCGACGTTCGGATCCGGCTCCGCCCCGCCGGCCATGCCGTCCAGGACATCGCCGATCAAATCGCCAACCAACTGGAATTCGGCGATACCGAAACCTCGCGTGGTGGCCGCCGGTGTGCCGAGACGGACACCCGACGTGATGGTCGGCTTCTGCGGATCGAACGGCACCCCGTTCTTGTTGCAGGTGATCCCGGCCCGTTCCAGAGCCGCCTCGGTGTCCTTGCCGGTCAGTCCTTTCGGTCGGAGGTCCACCAGCATCAGATGCGTGTCGGTGCCACCGGAAACGATGTCCGCGCCACGCTCGATCAGGCGCTCCGCCAGGGCCCGTGCATTGGCCGCGACATCGCGGGCATAGATCCGGAAGGCCGGACGCAAAGCCTCGCCGAACGCGACCGCCTTGGCCGCGATCACATGCATCAGGGGACCGCCCTGCAACCCGGGGAACAGCGCAGAATTGATCTTCTTCGCGATCGCCTCGTCATTGGTCAGCACCATGCCGCCACGCGGCCCGCGCAATGTCTTGTGCGTGGTGGTGGTCACCACATGGGCGTGCGGCAGCGGGCTCGGATGCACGCCGCCCGCCACAAGGCCGGCGAAATGCGCCATGTCCACCATCAGATACGCGCCGACCGAGTCCGCGATCTCGCGAAACCGCTTGAAATCCAGGATCCTCGGATAGGCCGAGCCGCCCGCGACGATCAGTTTCGGCCGATGCGTCTCGGCGAGACGGACGACCTCCTCGAAATCGATGCGGTGATCATCGGGGCTCACCCCATACTGGATGGCATTGAACCACTTGCCGGACTGGTTCGGCGGCGCGCCATGGGTCAGATGCCCGCCCGCGGCAAGTGAGAGACCGAGGATCGTATCGCCGGGCGACAGCAACGCCATGAACGCGGTCTGATTGGCTTGCGCGCCGGAATGCGGCTGAACATTCGCGAAGCTACAGCCAAACAATTCCTTGGCCCGTTCTATGGCGAGGGCTTCGGCGATGTCGACGAATTCGCATCCCCCGTAGTAGCGCCTGCCGGGATATCCTTCGGCATATTTGTTGGTCAGGACCGACCCCTGCGCCTCCAGAACCGCGCGGGAGACGATATTCTCCGAAGCGATCAGTTCGATCTGGTCCTGTTGGCGGCCCAATTCGCGCTTGATCGAAAGATAGAGGTCCGGATCGGCATCGGCCACCGATGCCGTGAAAAACCCGGCGTAGCCATCACCCGAATCGAGACCGCCGTCATCGCGCGTCATCGAGGTCATCGTCATCGCATTTCCATGTGCTGAGTTTCACTCACGCGGCGTGGCTCGCATCATCCAGAACCGGTGGCTCGTTGAGTTTCCGCACGCGCGCGGCGTGCCTACCCGCTCCGAACTCGGTTTGCAAGAAAACCGTCAGGCACTCCTTCGCCAGTTCCGAGGCGATCAGCCGCGCGCCGAGCACCAGGACATTGGCGTCGTTATGCTCTCTTGCAAGCCGGGACGTGGTGACGTCGTGACACAGCGCGGCCCTGATCCAGCGGAACCGGTTCAACGCGATGCTCATGCCGATGCCGGTGCCGCAGATGACCACCCCGAGGTCCGCACGTTTCCGGCCGATGGCGTCCGCCACCGCATAGGCATAGTCCGGATAGTCCACCGATTGCGAATCGTGCGTCCCGAGATCCAATACCACCAGCCCCGCCTCTTCCAGGTGATCGATAATCTCCGCCTTGAGAGACAGCCCGCCGTGATCGACGCCGATGGCGACCGTTCTATCCTGCATGAACACTCCTGTCCCTGGTTTGGCTACCCCATCGCGCCGAGTCGGGATACGAAACACATTATATACGCC
>JAYOEU010000254.1:0-4830 GCA_038116915.1 Alphaproteobacteria bacterium | reverse complement strand
CGATCGAACTGAATCAGCAATTCGTCGCCAAAACGCTGTGCAGTATAATTCACCTTCGACGGCCAGGAGAACCTCAGGCGGTCGAAACCGTCGCCGGCTTCAACGCTCACCTCGGCGGCGCTGCCCGGAACAGCGGGGAGCCAGACCGCGGCCAGCCCTCCCAAAACCGCGCCCACCCAAGCGATATGTCGGCTCCGCGCCCTCATCGCGCATCCCGATCCCGATGGATGATCAGGTCGACACGCCGGGCCCGGCGGTACCGCTGATCGAGCGGCAGGGTCTCCCCAAGATCCGCGAACCAGGAATCGCCGGCGCCCCGGACCGTCAAGGGCTTGCGGTATCCGGCATTCGCCAGGCTGTCCGCGACAGCGGCCGCGCGCGCCAGAGAGAGTTCCCAGTTGCTTTTGAAAGGCCCGGATCCACTCATCGGGCGCGGATCGGTATGCCCGATCAGGTCGATCCGGTTGTCGAGATTCGACAGGGTTTCCGCCAAGGCGAACAAGGCGGCGGCGCCGGACGGCAGAACCTCCGCCGCGCCGCCTCGGAAGAACAGATCACCCGGCAATCCCAGGATCAGATTGCCGCCTTCCTCCCGCAGCACCGCCAGCGCCAGAGTCGTCTCCCGCGCCATCCCTGTCTCAAGGATGCGGCGCAGATACCGAAGATCGACACCGCGGCCCGGCCGGTCGGGCACGGCCGAGACCGTGCTAGGCGGCGCCTCGGTCGTCTCGGCCGGCTTCTTGATCTCCGCCTTCTTCATCGCCGCGGTGAACGCCTTCCATTCCGGCGCGCTCGGCGAGGACATTGCGAAGATCATCACGAAAAAGGCCAGCAACAGCGAGATCAGATCAACGAACGTGATCAGCCAGACCGGCCCGGCCCCGGCCCGGCGCCGGTCCGTTCTTTGCGGCCCATGCGCGCTCGCCGGCCGGTCGCGAAGCAGTGACGCGCTCATGACCGTTTCGCTCCGGACACCGGCGCGCCCGCCGTGTTCAGGGCCCGGAACGCAAAACGAAGGTAGGCTTCATGGCCGGGCTCCAGGCCGACGGAAGTCAGGCGTCTTGGAGCTCCGGCGGCAACCATGTCTTCAATGACGATGGTGGCGCGGCGCAGCCTCGGCCGGTCCTCGGCCACACGCCCGGCGGCGCCGTCATACCCGAACAGGATTCGTGTTTCCAGAACCTGCTCCGTCCCGGAACCAACCAAAACCTTGGCCAGCCGCCGGCTCAGAACCTGGAGCGCGGTTCTCGGTTCAATTGTTCCGGGAACGAACAGGCTGTCCATCGGGACATCCACCTGGATCCGTTCGCCCTCATTGATGAAGTTCAGCGGAAGATTGGGAAAGGCGAATTTGAACGCCTCGGTCAGACGCGATGATACCGACGGCTCTAGCGCCCCCACACGGTCGCCATCAAGCAGGCCCGGTCCCTCGCCGTCTTCACCGAACCCCGGAAAGCTCGCGCGGATACTGGCGATCACCCGGTCGCTCTTGCCGCTTTCGAAGGACGATATGGAATTCAGAAAAATGAAAAACGCGAGCAACAACAGGAACAGGCTCAGGAAAAGCGGCAAGCTTCCCAGCCTTTGACCATTGTCCGCTTTCGAATTGCTCGCCACCGTCATCTACCGCGCTTCACCATCATTTGGCGCCGATCCACGGTCCGTGGCCCCGGGCCGCCTTGATCCGGCGTTCGTCGCCGCCCACCGCCGTCCCGCCTAGTTTATGTTCGGCATCTCACGACGTTCCGCGATCCTCGACGTAATTTCCTTCGCCCGGTCGGCTCTCATTTGCGCGAGTATCAGCGCCGTTTTCGATGCTTTCATCTTGTCGAAGATCTGCAGCAGGATCTTGATGTCCAGATCGTTGAAGATCCGCGACGCGTCTTTCGGCTTCATCTTCTCGTAGATCGCCACCAGATCGTTGAGCTGCTGCTCCTCCTGCGCCTCGTACTTCTGAATTAGCTGCTCAATGTCGTCCTTGACGCCTTTCAATTCGGCGATCTTCTTTTCAATCCGGGTTTCCGCCGCATTCAGCAAACCCTCGCGCTGGATGATGGTCTGTTCCCGGGCGTCCAATTCCTTGCGGCGTTTCGAAAGTTCCTGGAGCAGCTCGATTTCGGATCGCGTGAACAGCACCGGATCCAAGGGTTTCTCAGCGGCGGCGGCCGGCTTTTCCTCCGTGCTCTGGGCAAGTTGGGTTGCCGCGGCGGCGGGTTTTGACGCGGCTTCGGAGCTCTGCGGCTTCGGCTGAGCCTGTTGCGCCTCGGCGTAGGTCGCGAGCGAAATCATCCCGTTGGCGCCATGCAGGCTGTCCCAGATCGCGGTAACCTTGAAGGACAGCAACAGGGCCGCAAGGAAGATCATCACCGGCAATACCCGCAGGCGCGCCATCAATGGTTTCGCCCGGGGCGCCTCATTTCCGCCCGCGGCGGCAGCCGGCGCCCTTTGCCGCGCGGCTGCTCCCGCCAATGCCACACGACCGGCGCCCAGCGCTTCCGCGTCATCGGCGGCGCTCGGCCGCACGGGTTTTCCGCCCCGGTCATAGGCCATTTATCGAGCCCTCCTGAGCGCGTTCATCAGTTCTCTTTCCGCTTCCGATGCAGCTTCGGCGCCCGCGTCTGGTTCTGCCTCGGGTTTCCGGCGCTCCGACTGTCTTGCCGCCGGCTTCTGCGCCTTCGGTTCAACACCGGCGCCCGCCGATTGACTCTTGGCCGCGGAACTTTGCTTGTCCGCTGGAGCCTGTCCCTCCGGACGGCCGCTGGTCTTGGCCAGACGTTCGGCCGAACCGTCGGCCCGCTCCACGAGAAAGGCCAGTTCGTCGCGCAGGGCCTGCGCCTTGTCGGCGGCCGATTTGATCATCGACGCGTTGCTCTCGGCGGCCGCGCGCAGCCCCTGCAGGCTGGCATTCGCCTTGCTGGTGGCTTCGTTGAACCGGCTGATGAATGCTTCAAGATCCTCGCGGTCCGTGCGAAGCGTTGCCAGACGCCTGTTCAGGACGAACGCGTAGCCGATCATCATCAGCAGCAGAACCGCCAGCAAGCCATCAAGTATCAGCGCCCAAGGCATCACGGACTTCCCATCATCAGGGTTACATCTTCCGCAGCTTCTTGTTGATTTTCACCGCCATGTTGCCGCCCTTCTGTCCCATATGTCCAACGAACAGCGGAACCTCGCCGCAACGCATGTCGATGGCCGAGTTCGGCAGCGCGTTCAGCATGATCCGCGTTCCCGGTTTCCAGTTGATCACGTCGTTCAGCGAAAAGACGACCTGATCGAGCACCGCGTCCAACTCAATATCGGTATGCCAGAGCTCGTTTGCCAGATGGGTTTCCCAGATCGAGTCCCGGCCGAATTTCTCGCCCATGAACATCTGCAGCAGCAGTTCGCGCACCGGCTCCAGGGTCGCATAGGGCAGCATCAGTTCGAGCCGGCCGCCGCGGTCCTCCATGTCGATCCGCAGGCGCGCCAGCACCGCCGCGTTGGCGGGGCGGGCGATGGTCGCAAATCTCGGATTCACCTCCAGGCGGTCGAAGCGGAAGGTCACCGGGCTCAACGGGTCGAAAGCCGCCGAAAGATCGCTCAGCACGACGTTGATCATACGCTCGACCAGATTGCGTTCGATGGTCGTGTAGGGCCGGCCCTCGATACGCATCGCCGCGGTTCCGCGCCGTCCGCCGAGCAACACGTCAACGATCGAATAGATCAGCGCGGAATCGACCACCAGCAGGCCGAAATTGTCCCATTCCTCGGCCTTGAACACGCTGAGCATGGCGGGCAGCGGAATCGAGTTGAGATAATCGCCGAACCGGATCGAGGTGATGTTGTCCAGCGAAACCTCGACGTTGTCCGAGGTGAAATTACGCAAGCTAGTCGACATCATCCGAACCAGACGGTCGAAGACAACCTCGAGCATCGGTAGACGTTCATACGAGACCAGGGCCGAGTTGACGATCGCCTGGATACCCGAGGTTTCCGCATCGCCCCCGGTCGACTCGTCGAACCCGAGCAGGCTGTCGATTTCATCTTGGTTCAGAACACGGGCGTTGCCGACATCGTCGCCGGCGTCGTCGCCGTCGCTCATCGACTCCCATTCGGCTGCTAGCGCATCTTCGTCGGTAGCCATCGTCCCTCACCCTACTGTACGAGCATTTCCTTGAACAGCACGTCCTTGACCTGCGCCGGTCGCACCGCAATGTTCACGCGTCTCAGCAATTCCTCTCTCAGACGGTACATCCCGGCCGATCCCTGCAGGTCCTGAATGCGCAATTCGCGCAGATAGACCTGAAAATTGTCGACGATGCGCGGCAGCATCTGATTGATCACGTCGGTATCCGCCGAATTCGCGATCTCAAGCGAAATATTGATCTTCAGGAATGTCGATTTGCGGATATCGGTGTTCAAATTGACAATGATGTCCGGCATCTCGAAGAAAGTCGTCTGAACCTTGGGTTCCGGCGCGGTCGGTTGCGGCGTGGCGGCTCCGGCCTCCGCCGGCGGCGGGGGAGGAGGTTCGCTGAAAACGCCGAGCATCACGGTCACACCCACACCAGCGCCGATCAGGAGAAGCAACGGCAGGACGATGAAGAGAACGATCTTCTTCCCGCTGAGGCGCTTCCCCCCACCTTCCTCTTCGCCTTCCAGGCCTTCTTCAAGATCCGCGCCTTCCTCGGCCATTCGCGCCTTCCAAGATCAAGTGCGTTCGAGTTCGGCGGACCATCCGCCAACCCGCCCTCGCCGTGTACCGCCGACAGGTTCGGCCGAGCCAAGATGCAAGCACCATGCCTTATCGGGTGATTCTACAGGATTCCCGCCATTTTCGAAAGAGTCCCG
>JAYOEU010000253.1:0-4841 GCA_038116915.1 Alphaproteobacteria bacterium | reverse complement strand
CTCCGTCCTCTATCCGTCGCCCTGGCGTAAGGCAGGGCCCTGGACCGGACCGGTCAGCCTGCCTCGCCTCCCGGTTTGCCCGGGTCGGGAGAGGGCTGAACCGGTCGCGCGGCGCAACCGAAGCTTGGCCCTGCCTTACGCCAGGGCGACGGTTGAGGGTGGCGCCAGGGCGACGGTCGAGGGTGGGGCTCGCGGTCAGTTCTTCAGATTCTGCCGCTGCCGGAACAGGTCGTACTGCCGCTCGCCGATGGTGCAGTCGGTCAGTCCCAGACTGGCCTGGGCGGGCACGATACCCGAGGCCCGGCGCGCCAGTTGGCGGGGCGGCGGTGGCGGCTCGAGGCCGGCGATCTCCAGGATCAGCTTGCGCCGGACCGCCGCCGCGAAACTGCGCAGGGTCTCGGCGACCACGATGAAGGCGCCGGGTCCGCCGATCACGCAATCCTCGTAATAGAGATCGATGTTCGGCGTGGCGGGAATGCCCAGCGGCGACGGGCGGTCGTTGTGGATCGGCAGGCCGTTGATGGTGATGCCGTTCTCGAAGGCCCTGTAGCGGGTGCGATGCACGTGAAAGCCGCCGTTGTTGGGGCCGTCGCCGGAGATATCGATCACCTTGCGGACGGCGCGGAACTGCTTGGCCTTGTGGAACATGGCGACGGCATGCTGGATGGCGCCGCTGATCGAGGTCCGCCGTCCGGGCTGGATCGCCGCGGCGTCGAGCAGCGCGGCGAAGGCGATGGCGCTTTGCGGGCCGTCGATGATCCGCCAGTCCACCACCACCCGCTGGTGCAGCGGGTCCGACCATTCGGTATACGCGACCGCGATCCTTCCGTGGGTGCCGGCCTGGATCGCCTGGATCACCAGCGGATCGAGCAGGGCCTTCACATAGCCGTCCCGCTGGAGGCGGCCTTCCTCGGCATCGACGCTGGCCGAAACGTCGACCGCCAGGACCAGTTGGAGGTCCACGTCGACCATGGCCTCCGGCGGCACGGTGGTGTCCGGAAGCAGAGTCTGCCCGCGCGTCTCAACGGCCGAGGCGGCGATCGCCATGATCAGAACCAGAAGCGGCACCTGGAACCAGTGTCGGACCATCATCCCTCCTGGTGGCATTACAGGGCCGCCGGCGGCTTGCGGCAAGCGGATTCAGGCAAGGAAGCCGTTCAAGCTTTCGTTATAGGCGGCCGGGTCCTCGAGATAGGCGGCATGCCCGGTCTCCGGAATCTCCACGATCCTGGCGCCGGCGATGAGGCCCGCCATTTCGGTGCTGAGGGACGGGGCGATGATGCGGTCGCGCTGGCCGATGATCACCAGGACCGGCAGGGCGAGCGCACGGGCGATGGCACGGGTGTCGGCGACATGCAGCATCTCGCTCGCCGCTTTCAGGCCGTCGTGCCGGACCTCGCCGGCAATCGAGGCGGCTTCCGCGCGCACCGGGTCCGGCGCGCTCTCGGCCAGCATCGAGCGGGCGCGGGCCCGGCCGAACTCGGCGGGACTCAGGGTCCGGATATCGCGCAGCCTCGCCTGCCAGGACTCCGCGAGCGGCGAGCCCGGCGCCTGGTGATAGCCGGTGAAGGTGCTGGACAGAATCAGGCTCCCGACCCGGTCCGGCGCCAGCCCGGCCGCGCCCTGCGCCACCACGCCGCCCATGGAGTGGCCGAGCAGGTGGGCGCGGTCGATTTCCAGTGCGTCCAGCAATTCGAATACCGCCGCGGAATAGCGCGCCAGCGAGGGCTCGCGGAGCGCGCTGTCGCCATATCCCGGCGCGTCCCAGGCGATCACCCGGAACCGGTCCGACAGCCCTGCGAGCTGTTTGCCGAAGGAGCGGGAATTGCCGCCGACCCCGTGCATCAGCAGCAGCGCGGGCGCTCCGTCTTGCGGGCCCGCCGCGCGGTAGGAGAGCCGTCCGCCGGCGCAATCGGCGGTGCCGCGTTCGATGCCCGTCATTGTGTTTTCTCCCTGTCGTTCCCGGATGTGGCGAACCGCCCCGGCGAGAAGGGCAGCAGCGGCAGGCTCGACTGGCCGGTGCGGATCAGGTCCGCCAGCGCCCGGCCCACCGCCGGTACAAGCTGGAAGCCGTGACCGGAAAAGCCGAAGGCGTGGGTCAGGCCCTCATGCAGGAGGCTGCGGCCGATCACCGAGATCTTGTCCGCCGCTTCGCCGTCGATCCCGGCCCAGGCCCGCACCAGCCGGGCCTTGCGCAGGACCGGGAAGATGTCGCCCGCGATCCCGGCGCTTGCCGCCAGGCCGTGAATATCGAGTGCCGTCTTGCCCGTCTCGGCATCGGGACGGCCCT
This sequence comes from Alphaproteobacteria bacterium, assembly GCA_038116915.1. Taxonomy (GTDB): domain Bacteria; phylum Pseudomonadota; class Alphaproteobacteria; order Thalassobaculales; family Thalassobaculaceae; genus JADHLJ01. The sequence continues at coordinate 2,551 of JAYOEU010000253.1, read as the reverse complement.
CGAAGCCACCGCCGATCACGACCGTTCCGTTCGCCATCTGCTTGAGCGACAGCTTGCGCGAGGCGAGGCCGACCACCGGCTCGACGAAACGCGGCAGCGGGCCGGTGACCATCATCATATAGGCGGCGGCGCGCACCGGCACCGGCTCGCCGAGGCTTGCGGCCAGACGCGCGCCCCAGGCGCCGGCCGCGTTCAGAACCTCCGGCGCGTGATAGTCCCCGGCGGTGGTCCGCGCCCGCCAGATGTCGCCCTGCCGCTCGAGGCCGGTGACCGCCACGCCTTCGTCGATCCGCACTCCCGCCGCCACCGCCGCGCGGCGGAAGGCGATGCAGGTGCGGTAGGGATCGGCGAAGCCGTCGCCGCGCACGATCATCGCGCCCGCGCAGTGCGCCGCCACCGACGGGATCAGCGCCCGAAGCTCCGCCTGGCCGATGATCTCCTCATGACTGTAGCCGAGGGATTTCACCTCCCCCGCCCGGGCGGTCAGCAGCTCCAGATCCGCCGCGCTCTCGGCGATCTTCACCTGGCCCGAGGGGGTGAAGCCGCAATCGTCGCCGACCAGGTCCGGCATCGCCCGCCACATCGGCAGCGCCGCCTCGGCCAGCGGGATCTCCGCCACGTGCCGCCCCAGCCGGCGCACCCCGCCGGCATTCACCCCGGAAGCGTGCCGCCCGACGGTCTCGCGCTCCACCAGCCGCACGCTCGCCCCGGCCCGCGCCAACTGCAGCGCCGCCGACATCCCGTGCAACCCGCCGCCGATGACGAGAACGTCGCTGGTTTTGGTCATGGGGTGTCCTCGGTGTTGGTGGGGTGAGAAGACGATCCCGTCATCTTACCGCTTCGACGACATTTTGCACCGCCCCGCCTTTCACCGCTGCGTCAATTGATCTAGAAACTCAGAGGTTTCATAGCTCCCCCGCCCAACCGCCGCCGGAAGTCCGCCATGCCCGTCCGTTACGCCCCCGATGCCCTCGTCGCCTATACCGAGGCGCTGTTCAATGCCGCCGGGATGGATGCCGACAAGTCCGCTATCGTCGCGCCGTTGCTGGTGGAGGCGGATCTGATGGGGCACACCACCCATGGCCTCGCCCAGGCGCCGGCCTATCTGAATGGGTTGGAGAGCGGCGCCATGCTCGGCACCGGCGAGCCGGTCACGGTGTCCGACCGGGGCGCGGTGATCACCTGGGACGGAAAGCGGATTTCCGGGGTCTGGCTGACCGCCAAGGCGGTGGAGCTGGCGGTGGCGCGGGCGCGCACCCACGGCACGGCGACGGTGGTGATCCGGCGCTGCGGCCACATCGCCTGCCTTGCGGCCTATCTTGAGATGGCGACCCGCGCGGGCTGCATGATCACGCTCGCCTCCTCGGATCCGTCGGTGGAGAGCGTCGCACCCTATGGCGGGACCACGCCGCTCTTCACGCCGAACCCGATCGCGGTCGGCATTCCGACCAAGGGCGATCCGATCCTGATCGACATTTCCGCCTCGATCACCACCAACGGGCTGACCGGGCGGCTCTATAACGAGGGCAAGACCCTGCCCGGCAAGTGGGTGCAGGATGCCGAGGGCCGGGCGAGCGACGATCCCGCCGTGCTGTTCACCGATCCGCCGGGCACCATCCTGCCGATCGGCGGCCAGGAATACGGGCACAAGGGGTTCGCGCTGGCGGTGATGATCGAGGCGATGACCCAGGGTTTCTCGGGGCTCGGCCGCGCCGATGTCCGCGAGGGCTGGGGCGCCGCGGTCTATCTCCAGGTCGCCGATCCGACGGCGTTCTCCGGCGCCGATGACTTCACGCGGCAGACAACCTGGCTTGCCGAGGCCTGCCGGAACGACACGCCGGCGGCGGGCGGCGGCGCGGTGCGCATGCCCGGCGACGGCGCGCTTGCCCGCAAGCGCAAGGCCCTTGCCGAGGGGCTGGAGGTCTATCCAGGCCTGATGGAGAACCTCGCCAAGATCGGCACGAAGCTTGGTGTCGCGCCGCCCCGGAGTTTGTGAGACCCGGCCCGCGTCAAGGCGGTGTCCGACGCGCCGGGGACCGGCCGACGAAAATCAACGCGCCTACTTGACATCTTTTATTTCAAATTTTATATAAATGCCAATTGAGCGTGCTTGCCGAATCGCGGCGAAATTGGTTTGATTGCCGGAATATCAGGGTTTCAGCCGATTCGCTGCGTTGGAGAGAAGGAACGCGACGATGGCAATCGACCCGACTGGCCGATTTCCACAATTGCCGGTCCCGCTGCAGGGTCAGCGGACCGTGGTCCCCGCGCCGAACAATGACGGCGCCGCCGATCCCACGCGCGTCCAGAACCGGGGCCGCCCCGCCGAAGCCGAACTGCTGAACACCTCCGCCGAGGATGACGCGCGCCGGCGCCAAGCCGGCGGCCAAACCCGTCAGTCCGATCTCCGGATCCCGGAGAACCCGAACCCGAACGCGCCGCGCGGCTCGATCATCGATATCGAGGTCTGACGAGCCCCCATCACCGTCGCCCCGGCGAAAGGCAGGGCCAAGCTCCGCTCTCACCCGTCGCCCTGGCGCAAGGCAGGGCC
>JAYOEU010000252.1:0-4995 GCA_038116915.1 Alphaproteobacteria bacterium | reverse complement strand
CTAGCTGCTCCCGGCGGAAGAGCGCTCGAAGGTAGAAGCGGCGTAGGCGCGCGCCGGCATTCCGGCGGCCAGGACCGCCGCCAGCAGGCCGAGCAGGCCGACCACCATGACCGGCAGGTCATAGTTCCCGGAAACATCGAAGGCATAACCGGCCAGCCACGGACCGAGCGCGCCGCCGATGGCGATGCTGGACATGAAACAGCCGAGCAGGCTGCCGATCCGGTGTATGCCGAAATATTCGGCGAGGATCGGCGCGATCATCGCGACATAGCCACCGTATCCGACGCCGAACAGGACCGCGAAGATTGTGAGCAGGGTCTTGTCGCCGCCGGCGAACCGCCAAAGCAAAAAGCCCGCGCCCATCGCCAGATACATCGCGACCATGGAATTGCGACGCCCGAGACGGTCGGAAGCCGCGGTCAGCACCACCCGGCCGAACAGGCTGCTGGCGCCGATCATCGCGATCAGGAAAACTCCGGTGCTCTCGCCGAGCCCCCGGTCGACGGAATAGGCGACCAGATGCACGAAGGGTACGAAGATTCCGGCGCAGCACAGCATCGAGGAAAGCCAGAGCATGACGAAACACCGGCTTTTCAGCGCCCGCGCCAAGTCGAAATCATGGGCCGGCGGTGTGTCGCCCGCCGCCTGGCCGGCGCGGTCGCCCGCCGCCGGATCGGCGGTGAAGCAGGCGGCGAGCGCACCGACGACGAGGGCACTGATGCCAAGGCTCCACATGGTCTCGCGCCAATCCCAGAGATCGATCAGCGCCGCCACCGACGGCGGCAAGACCAGGATGCTGATTCCGACCCCGGTCGTGGCGAGACCTGACGCCAAGCCCCGGTTGCGGGTGAACCAGCGCTGCAATCCGGCATTGGCCGGCGCGAAGATGCAGCCGATCCCCAAGGAAACCCCGATGCCGAAACCGACATAAACCTGCCAAAGCGCCTCGGCGCCGCTGGCGTAGATCAGGCCGCCGCCGAGCCCGATCATGCCGAACAGGCACACCGGGCGGGTACCGAAGCGGTCGGCCGCCGGCCCGCTTAGGATACCCATGGTGGAATAGGTGCCGCCGACAATCGAGAACACCAGCGCGGTGTCGGCCCGGTCGGCGCTGAACGCGGCCGCCAGAGGATTGAAGAAGACGCCGAAGCTGTAGGCCGCGCCATAGCCGATGAACATCAGGACGAAGGCCGCAAGGGCGACGATCCAGGCCCAGGGCCCGTCGATCCGGCGGGCGCGGACGTCGAACAGCGCGGTCACGCCGGCCCGGTCAGGCCGTAATCGGGGCGGGGCGGCTATAGACGTCCTTTTCGGTCAGCTTGCCGTCGCGGAAGGTATAGCGCTCAACGCCGACCCGAGCGAAGCGTTCGCCGCTCGCCACCTCGGTGCCGGTCATCCGGTAGGTCATAAAGGTGGCGTCCGGCGCGTGGTTGAACACCACGTCCTCAAAGCGGACATTCTCGAATTTGCCGCGCCGCGCGGCAAAATGAGCTTCGATCTTCCCGCGGCTGTTCAGAACCCGGACCTCGTCACCGTCCTGAACCGTCCAGGTAAAGTCGTCGGTCACGACCTGATACATCAGATCCAGATCCTGCTTGAAGAAGGCACGGCCGAAGGTCTTGAAAATAGCGTCGCGTTCATCCGGACTGGGGGTCATTCGGGCCTCCTTCGAAATTCGGCTGATCCCCCGAAGCGTAAAGCGGTTCGGACGGCGCGGCAATCGCCAGCCGGGTCAGACGCCGGCGCCGAGGACCCTCTCGGCGGGGAAATGCAGGGTGGCCGTGGTTCCGCTTTTGCCGTCGCTGTCGATGGTGAGGTGGCCGCCATGAACCTGGATCAGGGAGCGGACGATGGAAAGCCCGAGGCCGGCCCCCTGCGTTGCGTGATAGGCGCCGGCATCGCCGCGATGGAACGGTTCCAGGACTTTAAGCAGGTCCTTCTCCGGAATGCCCCGGCCATTGTCCTCCACCGTGAGCATCAATTGACCCTGCTCGGAAAGACCGGCGGAAACAAATACCTTGCCGCCGGGATCGCTGAATTTGATGGCGTTATCGACCAGGTTGAGCAGCATTTGGCGCAGCCTTCTGCTGTCCGCCAGGATCCGGAGCCCCGGAACGGTTTCCCGCAGGGTTACCGTGACCTGCGCGCGTTGGCTGATATTCGCGACCAGCGAGATGACCCAATCGATATGCGGCGCCAGCTCGGATTCCTCGTCCTGCAGATCAAGCTGCTGGGCGTCGATCCGGGACAGGTCCAACAGCCCATCGATCAGGCCCAGCAGATGCCGGCTCGAGTTATGGATATCACCCGCATAGTCGGAATAGGCCGCCGGCTCGCATTTTCCGAGAACGCCGTCGCGGATGACCTCTGAAAATGCCAGAATCGAGTTGAGCGGGGTTCGAAGCTCATGGCTCATATGGGCGAGAAACTCCGACTTCGCGCGGCTCGCGGCTTCCACCCTGGCATTAGCGTCGCGCAGGCTCGCGGTGAGGTCCAGCAGTTCGGCGCTTTGCCCCTCGGCCTTGACGTACTGGAACCAGATCAGAAGGACGAAAACCAGGCTCAGCGTCGCCAGCACGATGATCAGCCAGGCCACCCTTTCAGCAGCCAGGATGTTCGAGCGCCGGTTCCCGTCCCTGAGTTCCGCGCTCAGCTGGATCGTCATCGACGCCAGACGGTCGATATCCGGGCGAAGGGCCTCGAATTCGGCCATCAGTAAGGGGATCATATCCGTTTCGCCAGCAACGAGGCGGTCGATCTTCGGAACGAAAATTTCGAATTGCCGGGACAGATTCGCGTTCAGCGCGGTGAACTCCGGGTCATCGAACTGATCGTTCGGCGGCCGGGTCGGATGAGCGTTGATCCGCTCGTAGGCGATATCGAACTCAAGGGCGACCTTTTCGATCGAGGCGCCGGGAAGCTGGTACTCGAACCCCACCAGCGCCGACATCAGGCGCTCGTAGTGGGTCTGAATCTGCACCCCCGACAAGCCGCCGCGGTCGTAGATGGTTTCGTTCAGCCTTACCTTGGTTTGATCGATCAGGAAAAAAATGCTGGCCGACAACGATGCGAAGGCCAGCGCCAGGAGCGCGAGGAAAAGCAGGGAACGCCGCCGTGCCATTACTTGACCGTCAGGGTCTTGAGTTGCCATACGGACCGGGCGCTGTAGATCTCGTCGTTGACCTCCGGATGTTCGCTGATCGGATAGATGATCCAGACGGGTCCCTTGTTGCGGACCTTCATGGCGACGCCGTTCCAGGTGAGCGCGAGAAAGACACCGAAGCGTTTCGCGTCCTCGATCGGAAGTTCGACGCTGTATCCGTCCAACGCGGTCGCCGCCAATATCGAGCCATCGGCGCCCACGGCATCAAGCAGGGTGCTCAGGCGAATTCCTTCGAATTTCTGCGGCCCCCTGGTGAAATGGGTTTCGGTGGTGAGGGCTTGCGATCCCAGAGCGAGCAGAGCGGCCCGGTCGAACCGCGCGCCGTCCGGATATTTTCCGGCATCGATTTTTCCCGAGATCGTCAGAATGACGGGAGCGGTTTCGGCCTTCGCGCCGCCGAGCGGTGAGAGCAGAACCAGGAGCACAATCAATCCGCGCCCGATCCGGCGGATCGCCCGAAAAGTGGCGGCGGGTCTCTGTCTCTCGGCGGTCATGAGGCATTACTCCTGCCGGCCGATTATCCCCGTCACTTCGGACTCTGGCAACCTTCCTCGGCGCTTTGCGGAGTATTGCGTGCCGGCGGTTCCGTCCGGCGCGACAGCCGGACGTCGGGCAGTGCCTCCCCGGAACGATCCGTTGCCTGGATCGCCGGCGGTTGACCGATCCGGCTTCAGGAAATATTGTTTGTGCACAAACGATTTTTACTGAAATCCGGCCTTGGCAGCGATGCTCTTCACGCTTATGAACAGCGCGGCCTTTCTCAATTGGAAATCTCATGAGCGATAGTCATCATTCGACCGATGCCCTGATCATTGGCGCCGGTCCCGTCGGGCTGTTTGCCGTGTTCGAGCTCGGCCTCCTGGACATCAAAGCCCATCTGATCGACATCCTGGACTATCCCGGCGGTCAATGCGCGGAGCTGTATCCGGAAAAGCCGATCTACGACATCCCCGCAATCCCGGTTTGCACCGGCCAGGAACTGACCGACAAGCTGATGGCGCAGATCGAGCCCTTCGGACCGACCTTTCACCTGGGCCAAATGGCGGAATCGCTGGTCAAGACCGACGAGGGGAAGTGGCGGGTCACCACCGACACCGGCACCGTGATCGAGGCGACCGTGATCGTCATCGCGGCCGGCGGCGGCAGTTTCGTTCCGAAGAAACCGCCGCTCCAGGGGCTGGAGCAGTATGAGGGGAGTTCGGTCTTCTACTCGGTGCGCAAGATGGAGCAGTTCCGGGGCAAGAAGGTGCTGATCGCCGGCGGCGGGGATTCGGCGCTCGACTGGACCGTGAACCTGCACCCGCTGGCGAGCTCGATGGCGCTGGTGCACCGCCGCGACGATTTCCGAGCCGCGCCGGATACGGTGAATAAGATGCGGGCCCTGGTGGATGGCGGGAAGATGGATCTTCACATCGCCCAGCTTAAGGAGCTGAAGGGCGAGGGTGGCCAGTTGCACGCGGTGTCGGTCAAGGGGCCGGACGGCGACTACGATATCGAATGCGATACCCTGCTGGCCTTCTACGGGTTGACCATGAAGCTCGGACCGGTCGCGGATTTCGGCATCAACCTCGACAAAAACCTGATCCCCGTGGATACCGAGAAATTCGAAACCGACGTGCCGGGTATCTTCGCGATCGGCGACATCAACTGGTATCCGGGGAAACTGAAGCTGATTCTTTCCGGATTTCACGAAGCGGCCTTGATGTCCCAGCAGGCTTTCCGGTACGTGTATCCTGAACGGCGCCTGCGCTTTCAGTACACGACGTCCAGCTCCGACCTGCAGGAAAAATTGGGGGTATCATGAAGATCTTCGTCACCGACCGGGACGGCAA
>JAYOEU010000251.1:0-5086 GCA_038116915.1 Alphaproteobacteria bacterium | reverse complement strand
TGGTTTGTCCATGCCGCGAAAATCACGGTTCAACCGCCTGACCATCGCGTCATCGGCGAGCACGACGGAGATCTCTCCAATTTCTTGGTCCTGTTCCGTGCTCACGGCGGAACAAGCAGCCCATGCCGCCGCCCGGCCGACGTTTTCTATATCCGGGCAGGCACGGGCCCACGCATCGTCAGTTACCGAGACCACCACCAATTCACTGTCGGAGGCGGTCTCGGTGATACCGTCGGGGTCCGGTTCTTCGGGTTTTGTGTAACGTGTTCTCATTTCTTACCGTCATCCTTGGCGATCAGACGCCCGTCGCGCTTTCCGTAGGCGTCAACGATCCGGGTTACAAGCGGATGGCGGACGACGTCGGCCGCGGTGAACTCCGTGAAGGAGACACCCTGCACGCCCCGCAAGACCTCCAGGGAATCCTTCAATCCCGATTTGGCGCCAAACGGCAGATCGATCTGCGAAAGATCGCCGGTGACGCACATTCTGGAATTCTCTCCCATGCGTGTCAGGAACATTTTCATCTGGGTCGGGGTCGTGTTCTGAGCCTCATCGAGAATGGCGAACGCATTCGCAAGAGTGCGCCCGCGCATGAAGGCCAGGGGCGCCACCTCGATCTCTCCGCTTCCAAGCAGCCGCTCGACCTGTTCGCCCGGCATCATATCATAAAGCGCGTCGTAGAGCGGGCGCAGATAGGGATCGACCTTGTCCTTCATGTCTCCCGGCAGAAACCCGAGGCGCTCGCCGGCTTCGACCGCCGGGCGCGACAGGATGATCCGATCCACCCGCCGGCGCTTCAGCATGTTCACCGCCATGGCCACCGCGAGATAGGTCTTGCCGGTGCCCGCCGGACCCAGACCGAAAACCAGCTCGCTTTCCGTGAGCGCGCGAATATAGGCATGCTGGTTCGGCGAGCGCGGAGCCACCGGCCGTTTCCAGGTGTCCAGATTGGTTGTCGCATCCTCGAACTTTGAGAGATCCGGCCCGTCATCCGTGGTCTGGCCGTTGAGGGCGAAGGATACCGCCGCATCGACGGTTCCCAGATCCATCATATCCTTGCCCTTGCCCTTTTCGAGGCGGCGGTACAACGCCTCCAGCGTCGCACGGGCGACCGGCGCCGAAACGTCGTCTCCGGTGATCTCCACGGTATTGCCGAAACAGGCCAGCGATACCTTCAGCTTCTGTTCGATCCGCGCGAGATTGCGGTCGTGTTGACCGAAGAGTAGCGGTAGCAGCTTGTGGTCGTCGAACTCCAGGGTGAGCCGACCTCCGTCACCGTGCTTGGCGTTCACCGCGTCCGTTCCTCCTTCGCATGAGTATGGGGCAGGCCCGAAACAACGGGCACGACATCGCTTGCGACGATCCTTCCGGCCAGGCTGTTGTCGAGGCCTTCGGTGATTGCAACGTCGGCGATGGTGCCGAAAAGCCGGTTCGGCCCCTCGAAATGCACCGATTGCATATAGGGACCTCGGCCCAGCAACTGCCCCTGCCGTTGCCCTGATCGTTCCACCAGAACCTTCTGGGTTCCGCCCACGCTGGCGACATTGAACGCCCGTTGCTGGGCGTCGATTATTTGTTGGAGGCTCTGGAGCCGTTCCGATTTCACGGCTTCCGGAACATTGTCCCTGGCGGCCGCCGGCGTTCCGGGGCGCGGGCTGTATTTGAACGAATAGGCCTGCGCGAAGCCGATCCGGGTTACCAGATTAAGGGTGGCCGCGAAATCAGCGTCAGTTTCCTCGGGATGGCCGACGATGAAATCCGACGACAGCGCCAAATCCGGACGGGCTCTGCGCAGCCGGTCCACCAGACGCAGATAGTCGTCGGCGCGGTGCTTGCGGTTCATCGCCTCCAGGATGCGGTCGGAACCGGACTGCACCGGAAGGTGCAGGAAGGGCATCAATTGCGGCACATCGCCATGCGCGGCGATCAAATCGTCCGACATGTCGCGGGGGTGCGACGTGGTATAGCGGATCCGTTCCAGGCCATCAATTTCGGCGAGCCGCCGGATCAGCCGCGCCAGCGACCATTCCGCGCCGTCCGGGCCCTCACCATGATAGGCGTTGACGTTCTGGCCGAGCAGCGTGATCTCCAGAGTGCCGTTGGCGACCAGGCCTCGCGCCTCCTCGATCACGGCCGATGCCGGACGGGATGTTTCCGCGCCTCGGGTATACGGGACCACGCAGAAGGAACAGAACTTGTCGCAGCCCTCCTGTATCGTCAGGAACGCGCTGCTTGCCCCTACCGGGTTTTGCGGCAGGTGATCGAACTTGCTCTCCACCGGAAAATCCGTGTCCAGAAGCCGCGCGCCACGGTTTTTATTTTCTTTTCCGGCCGTCGCCTTGGCTACCAGTTCCGGCAGCCGGTGATAGGTTTGCGGGCCGAAGACCATATCGACGAAGGGTGCGCGCTCGAGGATCTCGCGCCCTTCGGCTTGCGCCACACAGCCCGCCACCGCCAGGAGCACCCGGCGGCCGCTGTCCCGCGCCTCGTCCTTCAGAACCCGCATCCGTCCGAGTTCCGAGAAGACCTTTTCGGTGGCCTTTTCGCGGATATGGCAGGTGTTCAGGATAATGAGATCGGCCTCATCCGGCTGTCCGACGGATTCATAACCAAGCGGCGCCAGAACGTCCGTCATGCGATCAGAATCGTAGACGTTCATTTGGCAGCCATATGTCCTGATGAAAAGCGACTTTCCCGTCGCCGCGTCGCGCCGCTTGGTCGGTGCCGTCATCCGGTTCCGTTCTGCGAGCGATCAGCTTTAAGCGCAGGCATTCTCTCCGATTCCCGCGTATTTCACCAAAGATTAAGACTACCATTCGACTTAGCCAAGTCAAGTCAGGCGTCAACAATCCGCATCCAGACCGACGCCGTCGGCAATGCATTTATGGCAGTGCGCCGACAAAGCCTTTCGGTTCGCGAAATCCGACGCGCGCACCGGATCGTGAAACCGTATGACGACTTCGGCGGAGCCGAGTGATAGCGCCGACCAAAGGTGCGGCGCAAGATCCATGTCGCCGAACCAGGCATAAAAGGGACGATAGGCCCGACCGATCGGGATTCCGTTCAACCGGGTGTAGCGGATTGATATCGGTTGAACCGTCATTGCCGTGTGTTCGGCGGCGGCGAACAGCGTGCTCTTGAAGGGCAGCACCCGGCTGCCGTCACTGCTGGTCCCCTCCGGGAATACGATTAGCGATTCACCGGCATTGAAGCGCGCGCGAATGATATCGATCTGCGAGCGCGGGTCCGATGCTTGCCGGTCGACGAATACCGTTCGGCAAAGCCGGGCCAGAAATCCGAAGACCGGCCAGGACGCGACATCGTTCTTGGCAAGAAAACTTGCCGGTATCAGCGAGCCCAAGGCGATGACGTCAAAATAGGAGACATGGTTGCAGACGAAGAAAACCGGGACTGTCCCGATTGGCGTCCCGAGGTTCCGGACCCGAAGTCCCAAAATGCGCGCCGCAAGCCGGTGATGCACGCGCGGTATCGCCTGTGATGGACCCAGCCTGCAAATCAAGGCAAGTACCTGAATCGGGAGCAGCCCCAAGGTCAGGATGCCGTAGGCGGCGAGCCTGCAAGCGGCAAGCCAAGGATTCCCGATGCCATCGGCGGCTTCATGATCATCTTTCCAGAAAGCCGCCAAGTCCGAGGGCGGGCCCGCGGGACTGGCCACCGTTTCGCCGCGTGTTGTGTTCATTGCAGCCGTATCCCCCGCAACGTTCTTTCGTAGTGGCGGAAATAGCGGCCCGTCAGGCTTTTCATCCGGACGACGATACAGACATCCGTAGTGTTGAATTGCTCGTCGATGACCGCGCCGTCGCCGACCCAGCCGCCCAGCCTCAGGTAACCCTTGATGAGCGGAGGTAGTTTGGCGATCGCGGCTTTTTCGTCCAGATCGCATATTCGCTGGATATTCATGTCGACATAGCGCCCCGGCAATGCCCGTGGCCGCAGTTCGGTCGGCGCGAGGTGTCGGTGATAGAGATACGAAAGCGCGTCCGCATGGGCGCGCGGATCGCATCCCGGAAAACTGGCGCAGCCGAACAACAATTCGATTTTGTGCTCGAATGCGTAGGCCGCCAGCCCTTGCCACAACAGCGACATCGTCGCGCGGGAACGGAATTGCGGATCAACACACGAGCGGCCGACCTCGAGAATTTCGCCGGGGGCGTCGTTCAGTTTCGAAATGTCGTACTCGCGTGAGGTATAGTAATCGCATGATTTTTCGAGAAGACGGCGGCGCAAAAGGCGATAGGTGCCGACAACCACGCCGCCCCGGGAATGATCGACAACCAGCAGGTGTTCGGCGCTGCTGTCGAAAGCATCTTGATCCAGCTTGACGATCGACGTTTCGCGGGATGGTTTGGCGCCCATTTCCTCGTAGAAAACCCGATATCTCAAGTCTTGAGCCGCCTCGATATCGTGCTTTCCGGCGGCAAGCCGGACCTCGATCGATCCCAGGCGGATCGAGTCGGGACAAAGTCCTTTGGCTGGGATCGTCGCATCATTTAGCGCGCCGACGTGGGATGCAGTGGCCATGTGTCCTCTTCAATCTTTAAAACGGCGCACAGGGTCTTGGCGAAACCAGTGAACGTAGGGCGATTGGTTCAAGAGTCTCGTAGACTGGCTGCAGGATGGACCGGCAGAGGGCCAGGATAGCGCTCCTTGCCGCGATACAGAATGAACATATCCGAGAATTATTACCAATACGCGTAAACCCGATGATCATTTCGAAACATCGGATTGGACCAAAAGCTCCCATAATCAAAAAACCCGCCCATTTACGGGCGGGTTTTTGTAACAACATTTTACTGATTTTCCGAACCGGCGAACCCGGAAGCGTTTTAGCGTCGTGCCCGGCGGCGACCTGAATTACCGAGACCGATTTCCTTCGCCAGCTTGCTGCGTTGCTTGGCGTAGTTCGGCGCCACCATCGGATAGGTGCCCGGAAGACCCCAACGCTCGCGATATTCCTCAGGCGTCATGTTGTACGCCGTCTTGAGGTGCCGTTTCAGCATCTTGAGACGTTTGCCGTCTTCGAGGCAGATGATGTAATCCGGCGTGACGGATTTGTTGATCGGAA
>JAYOEU010000250.1:0-5150 GCA_038116915.1 Alphaproteobacteria bacterium | reverse complement strand
TCGTCTCGCGATACGCCACCTGCGGCGCGCCGACATTGGCGTCGACCTTGAACTCCCGGCGCATCCGGTCCACCAGGATCTCAAGATGCAGCTCGCCCATGCCCTTGATGACGGTCTGGCCGCTTTCCGGGTCGCTGGTGACACGGAACGAGGGATCTTCGGCCGCCAGGCGGGACAGGGCCGTACCCATCTTTTCCTGGTCGCTCTTGCTCTTCGGCTCCACCGCGACCTCGATGACGGGATCCGGGAACTCCATCCGCTCCAGCACGACCGGCTTCAGCGGATCGCAAAGCGTGTCGCCGGTGGTGGTGTTCTTCAGCCCGGCGAGCGCGATAATGTCACCGGCGCGGACTTCCTTCACATCCTCGCGGCTGTTGGCATGCATTTCCAGCATCCGGCCGATCCGCTCCCGGCCACCCTTGACGGTGTTGAGCACCGAGGTACCGGTCTCCAGAACCCCCGAATAGACCCGCATAAAGGTCAAGGAGCCCACGAAGGGATCGTTCATGATCTTGAAGGCGAGCCCCGAAAACGGCTCGGAGTCGCTGGTTTTGCGCTCTACCACCGTGTCGGTGTCAGGGATCACGCCGTTCACGTGGTCCACATCGATCGGCGAGGGCAGATAGTCAACGACCGCGTCGAGCAACGGCTGCACGCCTTTGTTCTTGAAGGCCGACCCACACAGAACCGGCACGAAGGCCGCGGCAATGGTTCCCTTGCGGATGCATTGGCGCAAGGTTTCCTCGGAGATCTCCTCTCCCTCGAGATAGGCCTCCAGCGCGGTTTCATCCTGCTCGACCGCAAGCTCCACCAAAGTCGCGCGGTATTCCTCGGCCTGCTCAAGCATGCCGGCCGGAATATCTTCAACCTCGAACTGCGCGCCAAGGCTCTCGTCGAGCCAGCGGACGGACTTCATCCGGATCAGATCGATCAGCCCGACGAAATCGGATTCCGTGCCGACCGGCAGTTGGGTGACCAGCGGAACCGCACCCAGACGATCCTTGATCATCGACACACAGCGATAGAAGTCGGCGCCGATCCGGTCCATCTTGTTAACGAAGCAGATGCGCGGCACATGATACTTGTCCGCCTGCCGCCAAACCGTCTCGGACTGCGGCTCGACACCGGCGACGGAATCGAACACCGCGACGGCGCCGTCCAGAACCCTGAGCGCGCGCTCCACCTCAATGGTGAAGTCCACGTGGCCCGGGGTGTCGATGATGTTGATCTGATGTTCTTTCCAGTGACAGGTCGTGGCGGCCGACGTGATCGTGATGCCGCGTTCCTGTTCCTGCTCCATCCAGTCCATGGTGGCGTTGCCGTCGTGGACCTCGCCGATCTTATAGGAACGGCCCGTATAGAAGAGCACCCGCTCGGTCGTCGTGGTCTTGCCCGCATCGATATGGGCCATGATGCCGATGTTACGGTAGCGTTCGAGAGGAGTTTTTCTAGCCATGATCCGATCTTTCGCTCCCGGGTGTTACCAGCGGTAATGGGAGAAGGCCTTGTTGGCCTCCGCCATGCGATGGGTGTCTTCCTTCTTCTTCACCGCGGCGCCACGGTTGTTGGCGGCATCCAGCAGTTCGCCCGACAGGCGATCCACCATCGTGTTCTCGGAACGCTTGCGCGCCGCGTCGATGGTCCAACGGATGGCCAGCGCCTGAGCCCGATCCGAGCGGACCTCGACCGGAACCTGATAGGTCGCGCCACCGACCCGGCGGGAGCGCACCTCGACCGACGGACGGACATTGTTCAACGCGTCATGGAACAGATTGACCGGGGGCTGCCCGGACCGCGCCTCGATCTTGTCGAAGGCGCCGTAGACGATGGACTCGGCCACCGACCGCTTGCCGTCATACATCAGACAGCTCATGAATTTACTGACGATCTGGTCCTTGAATTTGGCGTCCGGCAGGACGTCCCGTTTTTCGGCGCGATGGCGTCTCGACATGAAGGCGTCTCCTTACTTCGGCCGCTTGGCGCCGTATTTCGAGCGGCGCTGGCGGCGATCCTTGACACCCTGGGTGTCGAGGGTACCGCGAATGATGTGATAGCGAACGCCCGGCAGGTCCTTCACGCGGCCGCCGCGGATCATCACGACGGAATGCTCCTGAAGGTTATGACCTTCGCCCGGGATGTAGCTCGTCACCTCGAAACCGTTGGTCAAGCGCACCCGCGCGACCTTACGCAACGCCGAGTTCGGCTTTTTCGGGGTGGTGGTATAGACACGCGTGCACACGCCGCGTTTCTGCGGGCACGCCTCCAAGGCCGGGACCTTGTTGCGGGCGATGGGCTTTTGCCGGCCCTGGCGGGTCAGCTGATTGATCGTCGGCATTGAGGCTTTCCCTCTCGACCAAAAAAACATGCGAAACCCGGACCTAACCGCCTTCATGGCTTTCAAGGGCCGAACGTTTCGCTCTATGTGGTCTCTACGGGAGACCTGACCGTCTTTTGCATGTTTTCGGCGCCGTGTTTGTCTCTTCTGGAGCCCAGATTAGCTCGGTCGCAGACACCACCGCCGCCGCAAAAGTTGGCGGATACTATTGAGATGGCCTGTCCGGGTCAAGCACTGAGTTGACGGATTTTGCATGTTTCCGCCACCGCGAGCCCAGCTTCCATATCGTGCGCCACATGCCTCCAAGACGACTGAAAATTACAAGAACAGGATTGATTTTCTATTTTTGGAACCAACCTCGAAACCCACGCTTTCGGTCTCTCCAGCCGCCCCCGAAACGAATCCGGCCCCGGAAGCGTTCCGGGGCCGGGTAAAAAATCGAGGCTGGTTGGCGGCGCGGCCTATTCGGCGGCCGGCACCTGAGCTTCGGTTTCGTCGACGAGAGCCGGCGTCTCCTCTTCCGCCGGCGGCGCCAGTTCCCGATCGCGTTCGGAAGCAATCCGCTTGAAGCGGTTCATTACACTTCCGGTTCCCGCCGGTATCAGCCGGCCGACGATCACGTTCTCCTTCAGCCCTTCGAGCCCGTCCATGCGGCCCGAGACGGCCGCTTCGGTGAGCACCCGGGGGGTCTCCTGGAAGGAGGCCGCGGAGATGAACGACTTGGTCTGCAGCGAGGCCTTGGTGATGCCCTGCAGCACCGGCTTGGCGGTCGCCGCGCGCAACCCCTCGGCAATGGCCATGTCGTTGGCCTCCTGGAACTCGTCGCGATCGACGGTTTCGCCGACCAGCAGGGTAGTCTCGCCGCCATCCTCGATCTCGACCTTCTGGAGCATTTGGCGAACAATGACCTCGATGTGCTTGTCATTGATCTTCACACCCTGCAACCGATAGACGTCCTGGATCTCGTTGATCAGATACGAGGCCAGGGCCTCGACGCCGAGGATGTTCAGGATGTCGTGCGGCACCGGATTGCCGTCCATGAGCAGGTCACCGACCTGCACGAAGTCGCCTTCCTGGACCGCAAGATGCTTGCCCTTGGGGATCAGATATTCGACGGTCTCGCCATCACCCTCTGTCGGGTTCACCATGATCCGGCGCTTTGTCTTGTAGTCCCGGCCGAACTCGACCCGTCCTTCCGACTCGCTGATGATGGCGTAGTCCTTGGGCTTACGGGCCTCAAAGAGCTCCGCGACCCGCGGCAGACCACCCGTGATGTCGCGGGTCTTGGAAGATTCCCGCGGGATTCTGGCAAGCACGTCACCGGCCTGAACCTGCGCGCCGTTCTCCACCGAGAGAATGGCGTCGACCGACATGAAGTACCGGGCCTCAAGACCATTGGCCAGTTCGATGACCTCGCCGGCGTCGTCCCTGAGCGTGATCCGCGGACGCAGATCCGCGCCTTTGGGCTGCTGCTTCCAGTCGAAGACCACCCGCGACGCAATGCCGGTGGCTTCATCCACCACCTCGCGCATGGACACACCCTCGACCAGGTCGACATAGTGGGCGATGCCCTTCTTTTCGGTGATGATCGGGATCGTGTAGGGGTCCCAATCAGCCAGCTTCTGGCCTTGGGTCACCTCCACGCCGTCATCCACCATCAGGCGCGATCCGTATGGGATCCGATGCCGGGCCCGCTCGCGGCCCTGCGCGTCATGCAGCACCACTTCGGTGTTTCGGCTCATGACGATCAGGATGCCGTCTGAATTGGCAACCACGTTTCGGTTCATAATCTTGACCGTCGCCGAGAACGCCGCCTCGACGCTCGACTGTTCGGCCCCGCGTTGCGCCGCGCCGCCGATGTGGAAGGTCCGCATCGTGAGCTGCGTGCCCGGCTCGCCGATCGACTGGGCGGCGATGACACCCACCGCCTCGCCGACATTGACCCGGGTCCCGCGTGCCAAGTCACGTCCATAGCAACTAGCGCAGACACCGATCTTGGTCTCGCAGGTCAGCACCGAGCGGATCAGCACCGCGTCGATACCCGCCCGGTCGATCCGCTCAACCGCTTCCTCATCGATGATTTCTGCGGCCGCGACAATCAGTTCGCCCGAGAGCGGATCCTTGACGTCAACAGCGGAGCTGCGGCCGAGAATGCGCTCGGAAAGCTCCTCAATGACCTCGCCGCCCTCAATCACCGCTTTGACCGTCAGGCCTTCCTGGGTCCCGCAGTCTTCCTCGGTGATGATGCAGTCTTGGGCCACATCGACCAGACGCCGGGTCAAATACCCGGAGTTCGCTGTCTTCAGGGCAGTATCCGCCAATCCCTTGCGGGCGCCATGGGTCGAGTTGAAGTACTCGAGCACCGTGAGGCCTTCCTTGAAGTTCGAGATGATCGGAGTCTCAATGATCTCACCTGACGGCTTTGCCATCAGACCGCGCATCCCGGCGAGCTGCTTGATCTGAGCCGGGGAGCCGCGGGCTCCGGAGTGAGCCATCATCCAGACCGCGTTGACGTCCTCACCCGGTTCGGTGGTCATCATCCGGCCCATCATCTCTTCGGCCACCTGATCGGTACAGCGCGACCAGACGTCGACCACCTTGTTGTACTTTTCACCCTGGGTGATCAGGCCGTCGAGATATTGCTGCTCGAATTCCTTTACCTGATTGTTGGCGCTGTCAACCAGAGCGGTCTTGGCATCGGGAATGATCAGATCGTCCTTGCCGAACGAAATACCGGCCGAGCAGGCATGCCCGAAGCCGAGCGCCATGATCCGGTCGGCGAAGATCACCGTCTCCTTCTGACCGCAATGGCGAT
>JAYOEU010000249.1:0-5269 GCA_038116915.1 Alphaproteobacteria bacterium | reverse complement strand
CGCCCAAAACCCCCCCCCACTCCCCGCCCCCGGGGCGCAGGCCGGGCCCGGCCGGGGCCCGGGGGCGACGGTTCGGGTTTATGGAAATCTAATATTGCGCTGCAATCTGTTAGAACCGTTCCCAACACACCCTACTCCCGCTACGCGAACCTGCGAAAAGGCCATCCATGGCGATCACCCTCCTGCAAGCCCGCGTCCAGCTGCCCGACCCGCAGGACTGCACCGACAACGCCGATACGCTTGCGCTGCTGGAAGCGGTGTTCGACCCCCTGGTCCGACGCGGCGCGGGCGGCGCCTTCGAGCCCGCGCTCGCCGAGTCCTGGACGGTCGCGGCGGATGCGCGGCGCTGGCGTTTCAGGCTTCGGCCCGGTCTCAGGTTTCATGACGGATCGCCGCTGGATGCCGAGGCGATGCGCTACTCGATCGAGCGGATGAAGCGCCCGGATGTGGGCGCCACCCTCGGCGCGCCTGCTGTCTGGGGCCAGTACCTTAGCGGCGCGGACATCGTCGCCGAGGACAACCTCACGCTCGCCATCACCCTGGCCGAGCCGATGGCGGATCTGCTGGACATCCTGGTCTCCGGATACGCCCTGCCACCCCATGCGGCGGACATGGCGGGATTCAGGTCCGCGCCGTTCGGATCCGGAGCGTACCGGATCGAAAAGCTGGAACAGGGCAAGGAAATCAGGCTTTCCGCCAATCCCGATTGGTGGGGCCGCGCGCCAGCCAACCCGCACATCATTTGCCGCCAGGAAGGTGATCCGGCGCTTCGTCTGAGGGCCTTGGTGAACGGCGAATGCGCGATCGCGGCGCGGCTCGGTCCCACGGAGGCTTCGGCGCTTGCCAGTGTCAGCGGATTTACCGCGCGGCGCCACATCGACCCGACGGCGATCATCTATCTCTTGAACACCACAAAAGGTGCTTTCCGCGATCCACGCGTCCGCCGCGCCCTCAACCTGGCGGTCGACCGCGAGGCTCTGATCAAGGAGGTTCTGGATGGCGGCGGCCAGGCACTTGCCGGATTCATCAGCCCGTCACATTTCGGCAGTCCGGCTCACGCCCCTGCCGAGAAACCCGATCCGGAAGCGGCGCGGCGCCTGCTGAGCGAGGCCGGCCATGGCAACGGGCTGACGATCACCGTGGATTGTCCAACCCGTCTGCCGGACGAAGCCGAAGCACTGACAGCCGCGCTGGCAAGGCAACTCGCCGGTATAGGGATCAAAATCGAAACCCAGCTGGTAAAAGACCGCGTCGCCTATGCCGAACAGGTCCGCGCCAAGGCGATCCACGACATGTGCCTGTTCGATTCCAGCCCGATGAGCACGTTTCGAGTCCTGCGCGAGAAGATCGACAGCCGCATCGCCGGATCCTGGTGGCAAGGCTACGCCAATCCCGAGATCGAGGCGCTCATCGATACCGCCAGAATCACCCCGGACCAGGGCGCGCGCGAGAAGCTTTATCAGAGGTGTTTCAGAATCCTACAAACTGATCCGGCGTGGCTGACCCTCTATAACCACACGCGCTGGATCGGCCTTGCCGGACGTTTTCCCGATTGGCGGCCCCGCTCCGACGGCATTCTTGATATCGCCGGCCTGCCGGAACTCGGCTGACAGGTCCCTTGCCGGACGGAACTCAGCTCACGACCTCGGCCGTCTCGAGCACCGCATGCATCAGGACCTCGGCGCCGGCACGGGCCCATTCGGGCGAGATTTCCTCGGCCTCGTTATGGGAGAGGCCGCCGACGCACGGGCACATCACCATGGCGGTGGGCGCGACGTGGCTGATCCAGCAGGCATCGTGACCGGCGCCGGACACCAGATTTCGGTGGGAATAGCCGAGACGGTCGGCGGCGGCGCGGATGGCCGCGACACATCCTTCGTCAAAGGTAACGGGATCGAAGCCGCCGACCTGTTCAATCTCGAGCCCGAGGCCGATTTTCTCGGCGATCGTCCGGGCGCCGTCACGGAGCTCGGCTTCCATGGCGGAAATCACCGCCTTGTCCGGATGACGGAAATCGACAGTAAAGACCGCCTTGCCGGGAATAATGTTGCGGGAGTTGGGATAGACATCACAATGCCCGACCGCCCCGACCGCGAGCGGCGCATGACTCCAGGCGATCTCGTCCACCAGTTGGGTAATCCGTGCCATGCCGAGACCGGCATTGACCCGCATAGGCATGGGGGTTGAACCGGTATGGCTCTCGCGTCCGGTCAGAGTTATCTGCAACCAATTGAGACCCTGACCATGGGTGACCACGCCGATGTCCTTCTCCTCCCCCTCAAGGATCGGCCCCTGCTCGATATGCAGCTCGAAGAAGGCCCGCATCGGCCGGGCGCCGACCTCTTCGTCGCCGGCCCAACCGATCCGCTTGAGCTCGTCACCCAGGGCCTTCCCCTCGGAGTCGGTGCGGGAATAGGCCCAGTCAAGGTCATAAATGCCCGCGAATACCGCGGAAGCCAACATCGACGGTGCGAAACGCGAGCCTTCCTCGTTGGTAAAGTTCACGACAACGATCGGATGCCTGGTTCTTATGCCGGTGTCGTTGAGGGTCCGGATGATCTCCAACCCGGCCAGCACACCCAATACGCCGTCATACTTGCCGCCGGTCGGCTGTGTATCGAGATGGCTGCCGACATAGACCGGCGGCAGGCTCGGGTCGGTGCCCTCGCGGCGGGCGAACATGGTGCCCATTTTGTCGAGCCCCATCGTCAGGCCGGCGCCCTCGCACCAACGCTGGAACAGGGCTCGGCCCTCGCCATCCTCATCCGTTAATGCTTGCCGATTGTTCCCGCCGGCGATGCCGGGGCCGATCTTGGCCATCTCCATCAGGGAGTCCCAAAGCCGTTCACTGTTGATTCTGAGATTGCTGGCGATCGTCATGTCCGGTTCCCTTGCTGCACGGCTCCACCACCGATCATACCCGCCGGACGGCGCGCCGCCATCCCAGGCGTGATCGTATGTCGATCGAGCATGCCTTGCCTGTCGCCTTGCGCGGCTCCGACGGGCGATACTCCGCAAACGAAGACGCCACCAATCCGGGAGCAACGGCATGTCAGCACAGCATCGCTTGGACTATGAGATACGCGAACGGGTGGCGGTGATTTCGCTGAACCGTCCGCCGGTGAACGCCATCGATGTGCCGATGATCGACGCGATCCACGCCGCCCTGCGCCGGGCCGAGGCGGACCGCGGGGTCCGCGCGGTGGTTCTCACGAGTGCGCTGGAGGGCATGTATTGCGGCGGCATGGATCTGCGCATGGCGGCGGAGGGCAGCGCCGCCGATCTGCGCGTCTTTCTCGACAAGTTCTATATCGAGACCATGAACATCCAATACGAGATGACCAAGCCGACCATCGCCGCCGTCAACGGCCCGGCCCGGGGCGCCGGCATGACGATCTCGATCACCAGCGACATGATCTACGCCGCCGATGACATCGACCTCGGCTATCCGGAAATCGATGTCGGGGTGATTCCGGCGATCCACTTCGTGCACCTGCCGCGCCAGATCAGCCGGCACAAGGCGTTCGAGCTCCTGTTCATGGGCAAGCCGATTTCGGCCGCCGAGGCGGCATCACTCGGAATCATCAATCACGCGGTGCCACGGGCGGAACTGATGGCACGCGCCTTCGCGATGGCGGTCGAGTTCACCAGGAAGTCGCCCACCATCATGGCAATCGGTCGGCGATCCTTCATGCGGGCCAATGATCTCGACTACCGCCGCAATGTGGAGAACCAGGTCGAGACCATGTGCAACATCTTCAGCACCGCCGACGGTCAGGAAGGGCTAAGGGCGTTTCTTGAAAAGCGTGCGCCGAGATGGAATTGAATTTCGGCTGTAGGGCAAGAGCCGGCGTGCGGTTTTTGAGACCGTTTTGGCTGGGCCCTTCGAGACGGCGCTGACGCGCCTCCTCAGGGTGAGGCAGGACGTAATCCCCCAAAATGCAAAGAAATCCTCATCCTGAGGAGGCGCGCCCGCGCCGTCTCGAAGGATGCTCGTTAGCGCTTGGTGCTACAAAAACCACTTGGGTTAGTAGACCGCCCAATCCGGTTTGCGCGGCGTGACCGTCACCTCGCCCGCCCGCAGGGCGCCCGCGCCGTCTTCCAGCATGTTGAGCCGGAGCATCGCCATCGCCGCACTGCCCTGAACCGAGCGAATCTCTCCCGCCTCGCGGCCATCCAGCGTGATCGGCGTGCCCGGCGGCGGCAGCGGGCCGTCCGCGGTGATCGGGAGCAGGCGGCGCTTGACCAGACCGCGATACTTGGTGCGCGCGGTCAGCTCCTGACCCATGTAGCAACCCTTCTTCCAGTCGACGCCGTTCAGCTCATCGAAGCCGGCCTCAAGAAGAACGGTCTTTTCCAATTCCATGTCCCGGGCGCCGTCGGGAATGCCGAGGGCGATACGGTGCGCGTCATACTCGGCCATCGACGCCGGCTCCATGCCGAGGGTCGCGGTGTCGGCATCGACGGGAAGCAGGAAGCGCGCGCCCATGGCTACAAGACGCGGATCGGTAAAGGCGAGGCCGCCGAAACAGTCTCGTCCCGCCCCCACCTCCGCCGGCAGGCCGAGCGCTTCGAGCGCACCGTCTCCGAATGCCGCGAGGACCTTGAACTCCGCGCTGACATCGGCAAGTTCGACCTTGGAGCGCAATTTGTAGATCCTGAGCTTCTTGGCGAATGCCGCAAGCTGGTCCGCCTCGCAGTCCAGCAACAGCCGCGCGCCGTCGCTGGCGATGAAGAAGTCGAGCAGAAACTTGCCCTGGGGCGTCAGAAACGCGGAATAGACCGCGCGGTCGGGAGCCGCCCGCTCGACATCGTTCGAGACCAGGCCTTGCAGAAACGCGACCCGGTCCTCTCCCGACACGGCGAGCACGCCGCGCCCGCTCAACTCAACCAGTTTCGGCATTGTCATATCCGCGCGGTTTTCCCGGCCGGATCATTCCCCGGACTATTCCGAGGCAAGCTGATGCTCGGCCTCCCGCATCAGCTCCTCCATCTTGTGCCGCAGCCGATGCTCGGACAAGTCGGCGTCGGTACCCTCCACGCTCTTTAGCACGAACTCGACCACGTCGTCGTCACCGGGCCGATCGAAATTCGCCTTGATGACATCCTTGGCGAAAGCCTCTGCGTCGGCGCCGGATTTGCCAAGGAAGGTCTCGCCGACCCAGAGCCCCAACAGCCTGTCGCGCCGCGCCGTCGCCTTGAAACGCCGTTCCGCATCGAAGGCGAACTTGCCCTCCTCGCCTTTCTGCCGGTCATCAAAAGCGCTCAT
>JAYOEU010000248.1:0-5290 GCA_038116915.1 Alphaproteobacteria bacterium | reverse complement strand
ATGTCGGCGACTATCCCCGGCTCGGCAAACGGATCCTGCGGAACGAGGGCATGCCGTGGAGCCTGATCGACCACGCCGATATCGAGGAGATCGGCGGCAATGTCGGCAAGAAGTGATACCAAAGTGTGCGGACAATAATTTTCAATCACGCCAGACCGCGTAATTCTTATGGGTCGCCCCGGCCTTCGCCAGGGCGACGGTTGGACTGATGGCGACGGAGAGCCGGGGCTACTCCGCGAAATCCGACAGCTTGGGCATGTTGTAGCGGTCGTCGGGATTGATCCAGCCCTTGAAGTTGGGTTTCCGCTTCTCGGCGAAGGCGGCGCGGGATTCCATGCGGTCATTGGTGTCGCCGTGCAGGTGCAGCGCGGCCGCCAGCCGCTGTTGTTGGGCGGTCGGGGCCTGGCGCATCTGGCGCATCATATGAACCGTGTTGACCCGCGAGGCGGGCGGCAGGGTCAGCAGGTGCTCGGCCATCCCGATCGCCGTCGGCATCAGTTGGTCCGGCTCGACCACGCGGTTGAGGAACCCGAGCTCGTAGAACCGCTGGGCGGTGAAACGGAAGCCGAAGGCCATCTCCATGGCGATCGGGAAGGGCATATTGGCGATGGTGCCGTGATTGTAACCGCCCAGCAGCCAGCGCTTGGCCTCGGAAACCTCGAATATCGCATTGCTTGACGCGACGCGCAGGTCGGTGCGCTCCACCAGCATGAAGCCGCCGCCCATGGCAAAGCCGTTGATGGCGCCGATCACCGGCTTTTCCAGTTCCATCGACATGAACGGATCGTCCGGCTTCACGTCGGTCGCCTTGCCGACATCGCCCTTCTCGAGCGTCTCCTTCATGTCCTCGCCGGCGCAGAAGCCCCGGCCGGTGCCGGTGAAGATCGCGACCTCCAGGTCCGGGCTTTTCCGGAACATGCGCCATTTCTCGGCCAGCATCTCCATCATCTCGCGGCCCATGGCGTTCAGCCGTTCCGGACGGTTCATGCGGATGACGAGGATCTGTCCGTGCTGCTCGGTTTCGACGACGGCCATGGCGGGCTCCCTGGGTTGATCCGGTTTGCAATGCTTCGCGGCGGCGGATTGCCGAACGCGGGGAACTCAATATGCTATGGGATCAGGGTGAAGGAAACATCGGGAGGCGGCATCATGGCATCGCTCAACATCGACCCTCTGCATGATGAGTTCGGCGCGACCATCACCGGCATCGATCTCGGCCGTCCGATGAGCGCGGCGGAAGTCGCCGATGTCCATCGGGCGATCGACACCTACTCGTTCCTGGTGTTCCCGGCTCAGAAGCTCGACGACGACAAACATCTGGCCTTTACCCGCCAGTTGGGCGAGCCGGAACCGAACCATGTAGCGCTGGGCCGCGACGGGGTGATCAACTATTTCGGCACCATCGGCAATGTGCAGCCCGACGGCACCGTTTACGGCAATGATCACCAGCACACCAAGTTCATGACCGGCAACAATATGTGGCACACGGATTCCTCGTTCCGGAAAATCCCGAGCCTGGTTTCGATCATGTATGTCTACGAGGTGCCGGACGAGGGCGGTCATACCCAGTTCGTCAGCTCCCGCGCCGCCTATCGCCGGTTGCCGGACGAAACCAAGGAGACGATCGATCCGCTGGAAGTCGTGCACGATTACGTCTTCTCGCGCTCCAAGGTAGCCACGGTTGATCCCAAACACGCGGCGTCGCTGCCGCCGATCAACCAGAAGCTGGTGCGCCGCAATCCTGGCAACGGAGAGAAGAACTTCTATGTCGGTTCGCACGCCCGGAACATCGCGGGCTGGGAGGAGGCGAGGAGCCGCGAGCTTTTGGACGGCTTGCTGGAAGAGGCGACGGGGGAGGAGCACATCCACACCCAAGTCTGGGAACCGGACCAGCTGGTGATCTGGGATAACCGCTGTCTCTTGCATCGCGGGACCGGCTATGACGCCGACAAGTACCGCCGCTTCATGCGTCAGACCCGGGTCGCCGGAGCCGGGCCGACGCTTGAGGAATAGCGGGGCGGCGGGCGCCAGACATGGATAATCCGTCGGACGCATCAATCGCCGATCTCGCCGCCTCGTTGGCTTCGGGCGCGTTGACCTCGGTTGATCTGGTTGCCGCCTACCGGGCGAGGATCGAGGCCGAGGATGCGGATTTCAATGCCGTCGCCTTCCTCAATCCGGATGCCGGGGCGATTGCCCGGGAATTGGACGCGGAGCGGGCCGCGGGCCGGGTGCGGGGACCGCTGCACGGCATTGCGGTCCTGATCAAGGACAATATCGCCACCGGCGATGCCATGATGACGTCGGCCGGCTCACTCGCGCTCGACGGAATCAAGGCGCCGGGCGATGCTCATGTGGCGGCGCGTCTGAGGGCCGCCGGCGCGATTCTGCTCGGCAAGACCAATCTGTCGGAATGGGCGAATTTTCGGTCCACCCGATCATCGAGCGGCTGGTCGAGCCGGGGCGGGCAGGTGCGCAACGCCTATTTCACCGATCGCACGCCGGGCGGCTCCAGTTCGGGTTCCGGCACGGCGGCGGCGCGGGGGTTCTGCGCGGCGGCGATCGGAACCGAGACCGACGGCTCGATCGTCAGCCCGTCGACCATGAATTCGCTGGTCGGGATCAAGCCGACCGTCGGGCTGGTCGGCCGTTCTGGCATCATTCCGATCTCGCACAGTCAGGACACCGCCGGCCCCATGGCGCGCAGCGTCGCGGATGCCGCCGCCCTGCTTTCGGCAATCGCCGGACCGGACCCGGACGATCCGGCGACGGCGAATGCCAGGTCCGAGGATTTCACCCGTTATCTCGATCCCGCGGCGCTGCGCGGCAAGCGGATCGGCGTGGCGCGCAATCATGCCGGCTTTCACGAACGGGTCGATGCGGTCTTCGATGTCGCCCTTTCGGCCTTGCAAGAGGCGGGCGCGACCTTGGTCGACGGCCTCGCCCCGCCGACGCGGGAGGAGACCCGACCGCCTGAGTTGATCGTGATGCTGACCGAATTCAAGGTGGGGCTGAACGCCTATCTTGCAGCGCTGGGGCCCGAGACGCCGGTCCGCAGCCTCGCCGATGTGATCGCCTTCAACGAGAGCCACGCGGACAGGGTGATGCCCTTTTTCGGCCAGGAACTGTTCCTGCAGGCCGAGGAAACCGGCGGGCTGGAAGACCGGGTCTACCAGACGGCGCTCGCGGTCAGCCGCAAGCTGACGCGGGAGAACGGTATCGACCGGCTGCTCCGGGATCACGCGCTCGATGCGCTGGTGGCGCCGACCGCGTCCGCGCCCTGGGCCATTGATCTGGTGAACGGCGACAACCGGGGCGGCGGCGGCAGTTCCAGCCTGGCGGCGATCTCGGGCTATCCGAGCATCACCGTCCCGATGGGCTATGTCACCGGTTTGCCGGTCGGCCTGTCCTTCATAGGCGCCGCCAGGAGCGACGGGGCGTTGATTGGCCTCGCCCACGCCTTCGAGCGGACCTTGCAGGCGAGGGTACCGCCGGGACCGGCGCGTCCGCTTTTGCCCTAGCGGCTTTGCAAAATTTCAATGCGCTGGAGAGCATCCTTCGAGACGGCGCTCGCGCGCCTCCTCAGGATGAGCGAGGTTCAGGTTTTATGAAAAAAACCGAACTCGCCCTGAGGAGATGCGGAGCATCGTCTCGAAGGGTCTTGCATGCCGCTTTTAATCGCCGCCCCATCAACTCGTCCGGTTCGCCATCAGCATCTCCTTCGGGATGGTGATCCAGAGCGCGCGTGCCTCCGCCAGCGTATAGCCCTCGGAATCCCGCAGCACCCCGTCGGCGGTGATCTTGCGTCCCTCGACGCCGATCAGCCGGGTGACCAGGACGCAGGGCTTTCCCACCGGCGGGCGGCGGTCGATCCGAACCGCGATCCGGCCCAGCAGCATCGACTGGTTCTTGCCTTTGCCATGCCCGTCAGGCCGCAGCGCCGTGTAACCGGTCGGACAATCCAGCGCCGACCAAAGGAATTCCGGCGCCACCAGGCCGTCGGGACCGGCGAAACTTTCGTTGGGTGTCCATTCCGCCGCAAGCGCGCCGGTCCAGCCGGTATCGGCCGGGTCGAGCGGCCCTGCGAAGACCCGCAACCCGTCGCCATGGGCCCGGCCGGGGCCGCAGACGAAACATTCCGGCAGCACGTGGCGCTCGGGTCCGATGCTGCGCCCGCTTGCCGCCAGTGCCTGCTCGACGGAGGCGTCGGGCAGGGGGTCGATGGTCACGGTGAACGGCCGGGCGGCGGCGATCAGTGTCATGCCATCCATCATCGTCGCCTCGCCGTCATCGGTCTTGAGCACGGATAGCGGCCGTCCGAGCGGCGTTGGCGCGCGCAGCGTTACCTCGGCGGCATCGCCCATTCCGGCATGCCGCGCCAGCAGGCCCGAGACATAGCCGCCGTTGCCGGAATGCGGCGGGCCGCGGAACCGGTGGTCGATTTCGATCGCGTCGCCGTCCATCTCGCGCTCCGGTGGGAATCGAGTCATGCTTTGCCCTGTTAAGCACCACCGCGCGGGGGGAGTAAAGCGATGATCGACCGGATCGACCATGTGGTCCTGAACTGCCGCGATGTCGAGGCCGTGGCCGTCTGGTACGAGCGGGTGATGGGGTTCGAGCGGGAGGAGTTTTTCGGCCCGATCCACCGGATCGCGCTCAAGTTCGGGCGCTCCAAGATAAACCTCCGGCCGATCGGCGCGGAGAACTGGATAACCGGCGCCGATGAATCGCCGGGCGCGCTGGATCTCTGCTTCATCACCGAGGGCGGCATCGCACCGGTCATCGATAAATTGAAGGCGGAAGGCGTGGAGATCATCCGCGGGCCCGGTAAGCAGCAGGGCGCGATGGGGCCGATGACATCGGTCTATTTCCGAGATCCCTGCGGCAATCTGCTCGAGATCGCGTCCTATAACGAACATCAGTGACTTGGATGGGCTTCCAGTTCAGCCGTCCCTGTCTCACCGTCGCCCTGGCGAAGGCCAGGGCTTGTGGCGAAATGCTTTGGGGCTTTGAAGTAGTGGTTTGTCAATGGCTTACAAGTTTTCCACGACGGCGGCGAGAGCCCTGGCCTTCGCCAGGGCGACAATTCTTCATAGTTCCGATCCAGGTTGTCGTTGGCACGCTATTATGACCGACCTGAAAAACGCCGTCGCCTGACCGTCCGGACGTTGGGCCGGTTGACGGCACCCGTCGCTCGGGCGATAAGCCCGGCTTCCAGTCCCGACCGATCCGGATCGAGCCATGACCGACCTTGTCCGCGTGACCCGCGCCCTGATTTCCGTTTCCGATA
>JAYOEU010000247.1:0-5364 GCA_038116915.1 Alphaproteobacteria bacterium | reverse complement strand
GGTGTGTGGGGCGCGGCCGGCGGTGCCGGGGGGGAAGCCGCCGGCGCGGGCGCGGCGTTGCGGGCCGCGGGTGAACCGCCGGAGCCGTTATTCAGAGGATTTTGCCGGACCGTCGCCTCGGTGATCGCCCGGGCGGCTTGCAGAGCGGTGCGGAGAAGCGCACCCGTCCCCGATCGGGCGAGCGCCGTCAGCCCGACCTCGGCCAGAGGGGCCGGCGCCGGGCCGGCGGGCTGGGTTTGGACCTGGAGCGGGCTCTGAGGCGCGGCTTGAGCGGGTGCCTGCGTCTGGAGCAGCGGTTGGTTAGGCGCTTGGCCCTGAGCCTGTGCCGGCTGACCGGCGGATGCCGGATTGGCCGTGCCTTGCGGTGCCGCGGCTGTCGGGAGAGGCGCGGTCTGCGCCGGGCGGACCGATAGTGTCTCGGCCGGCCGTGGAATGACCGTGGCCGTCGTCACCGCTCCGGGCACAAGCCGGGCCGGGACCGACCCTTCGGCCCGTGGCGCCGGCGCCGAGCTCTCTTGCGGTGCGGGCGCCGCCGGCGCGGCGGAGGCCGGACGCTGGGGGGTGAGCGATACGATCTCGGTTCCGCGCGGTCCGGGTCTGAGGGTATAGATATCGCCCGGCTTCAGTGCCGATGGCCCGCGTGACGCCGTCTTACCGTCGCTGGGTTGGGCCGGGGCCTGACCGCCAGACTGGCCACCTGCCTGACCGCCGGGCGGCGGTGCTTGCCATGACGCTTGGCTCGAGGTTTGTACCGTCACCTCGCCGCCGGGCGCCGCAAGCGTGATCTGTCCCCCGGGGGTGACGGCGGTCACTTGAACCTGAACGGCGGCTCCGGGCCGCGTATTGGCGAGAATGTCCACGCCGGAGGTCACCCGCGCGATGGTGGGGGCGGGGGCAGGCGCCGTCGATCCCGACGGCGGGGTTGGCTGGATCGTGCTCACCCGCCCTCAAGCAGGTTGTCAAGCACGCCGCCCACGTCGTCTGCGGCGTTGCAATTCGGGAACCGGGTCAGCAACGGGGTCTGGTTGCGGATCGATTCCAGAACCTTGGGATCGCGGCGGATCACGCCGGCGAGCGGCGGAGCGTATTTGAGGAAGCTGTCGCATGCCTTGCGCAAGGTCTCGTAGGTGCGGCGGCCTTCGGCATGTGTGGCGCAGGAATTGACCACGACGCGGATATCGGCGGAAGGATCGGACTGCATCGATACCTTGATGAAGGCATAGGCATCGGTCAGCGATGTCGGCTCGGTCGAGGTGACCACGACGATCGTGCCGGCCCGGCCTGACAGGCCGCGCACGGTGCGGTCGATGCCGGCGCCGAGATCCATGATCACCCGGTCATAGCCCTCGGACATGTGCACCAGATCGGTCCCGAGCGTCGCCAGGCGGTTCGGCGGCAAGGCGGCAAGACTGCCCGAGCCGGAGCGCCCGGCAAGCACGTCGAAGCCGCCTTCATCATAACGGATCTTGGCCTGGGGCAGGGACAGGCGTCCGGAAATCACGCCGCCGAGGTCTCGCTGGGGCATCAGGCCGAGCTGAATGTCCACGTTCGCGAGACCGAGATCCGCGTCGAACAGCAGGGCCCGCTGGCCGTTTCTGGCGAAGGCGTGCGTCAGGGTTACGGAAAACCAGGTCTTTCCGACCCCGCCCTTGCCGGAAGCGACGGCGATGATATTGCGCCCCTTTTCCAGCTTTTGACTGGCGTTCTGAGATCTGGTGGCGTCGGGTGATGCATTCATTTCCGAGCATCCTTGGTTGCCGGCCCATCGCTTGCGGACCGTGATTGCGGCCGGTTCCGAGGCCGCGAGAGAAGGTTTCGGGTCCTAGACACGGGACCCGCGCGCATTCGTGGCCTTGGGCTGTGGTTCCGCACCCGGATTTTCGGGGAGCAATAGTCGTGCCAAGGCGACGGGGTTCAAGGTTTTCAGACCATCGGTGACGCTGGGGCCCATGCCGGCGCCGCGAATGGTGAGTTCTCCGGCGCTTGCCGCGCTCAGCAGCGCCCCGTGACGCCGGGCGACGTCGATGCGGGTGATGATCAGCCCGGTGGCGCCAAGGTCGCGGTAGATCTCCGCCAGATCCGCGGCCTCCATCGGATCGGTGCCGTCGGCGAGCAGCAGGATCACCTCGGCGTCCACCGCGCGGATCAGATCGCGCTGGCGTTTCAGGTCGCGCTTGTCGAACGGATTGCCACCGGCACAGTCGATGATCGTCGCCGCGCCCGGAGTGGCGGCCAGCATGGCATCGCTCAATTCCGACGGATCGCCGGCGCTCATCAGGTCGATTTCCAGAATCTTGGTGAAAGCCTCAAGCTGCTGGAAGCCGCCGGCCCGGATCGTGTCGGTGGTGATGACGTTGACCGAATGACGCGCAAGGACGGCCTTGGTCGCGAGCTTGGCCGTGGTGACCGTCTTGCCGGCGCCCGGCAGCCCGACCAGCATGATCGCTCCGCCGTTCCTTGCCTCGGGCAGCGGTGCGAAGCTGTAGGCCTGATCGAGCGCGCCGGCGAGGCTGAGATGGCTGTCGTCCAGCGATAGATTGCCCGCGAGATTCAGGATCTTGTCGGTGACCGCCGCCGGGGCGCCGTGATGGGCAAGCGCGTCGCCGATGGCATCCATGGGATCGGGAAAATCTTCAAAACCGAGTTCGTCGTCGAAGGCGTTGTCTTCCTCGACATGATCGACCGCGGCGGTGATCCGGACCCCCAGGCCGTTTTCCCCTTTCTGCGAGGAAACGATGATGGCGTCCTCTCCGAAATGCTCCTTGACCATATGCATGGCTTCGGACATCGACGGCGCGGAAAAGGTTTTCAGCCGCATCGGTCACGCATCCGCCGCGGTTAGGTCCGCGAAGCCGCCGCGGCGCGATTGGAATTCGAGCGCCATCAGATCTGCCCCAGTGTTCTGATCTTCGCTTTCGGATGAATTTCGTTCTGCGACATGACCACGGTCTGCGGACGGAAACGCTCGATGATCGAGCGCACGAACGGGCGCGCGGCGGGCGAGGTCAGCATGACCGGGGCTTCGCCGGTTTGGCCGAACTGATCCATCACGGTGCGGACATTCGAGATGAAACGCTGCAATTGGCTCGGCGGCATCGAAAGCTGACGCTCGTCGCCCTGTCCGATGATCGATTCCGCGAATGACTGCTCCCAATCCGGCGACATGGTGACCAGCGGGATGAAGCCCTCGTGATTGGCGTTCTGCTCGCTGATCTGGCGGGCCAGCCTGGTGCGAACGTGCTCGGTGATCTGGGTGACGTTGCGGGTGAAGGCGCAGGCTTCCGAGACGCCCTCCAGTATGGTCGGCAGATCGCGGATCGAGACCCGCTCGCTCAGCAGGTTCTGCAATACCCTCTGAACCCCGCCGACGGCGATGAGGGAGGGCACGACGTCCCCGACCAGTTTCTGATGCTGGGCCGGCAACTCGTCCAGCAGTTTCTGGGTCTCGGTGTAGGAGAGCAACTCGGGCATGTTGTCCCGGATCACCTCGGTGATGTGTGTGGTGACCACGGTCGCCGGATCGACCACGGTGTAGCCCTTGAACATGGCTTCCTCGCGGCTTTCCGGATCGACCCACATGGCGGGCAGTCCGAAGGTCGGCTCGACGGTCTCGGTACCCGGAAGATCGATGGGAAGACCGTTCGGATCCATCACCAGAAGCCGGTTCGGCCGGATGTCGCCCCGTCCGACCTCGATTTCCTTGATCCGCACCACATAGGTGTTGGCGGGAAGCTGCAGGTTATCCTGGATGCGGACCTGCGGCATGATGAAGCCGCTTTCCGCCGCGAGCTGACGGCGCAGCGACTTGATCTGATCGGTCAGCCGCTGACCTTCGGTTTCGGAACTGACCAGCGGCAGCAGGCCGTAGCCGAGTTCGAGGCGGACCAGATCGATATGCAGGGCCGAGGAAATCGGCTCCTCCGGCAGCGGCGCGCGCTGATCCTCGAGCGCCAGCAGTTCCGCCTGCGCCTCTTCCTCCTCGTGTTTGCGATACAGCAGGAAGCCGCCGCCGCCGATGACGATCGCCAACCCCAGGAAGGGGATCATCGGGATGCCCGGCAGCAGAGAGAGGATGACCATCAGAAACGCGCTCAGTGCCAGCGCCTTCGGATAGCCGCCGAGTTGGCTGAAGACCGCCTTGTCGGTGGAGCCGGTGGTGCCGCTCTTGGTCACCAGCATGCCGGCGGCGGTCGATACGATCAGCGCCGGGATCTGGCTGACCAGTCCGTCGCCGACGGTCAGCAGCGTATAGGTCTGGGTCGCCGTATTGAACGCAAGCCCCTGTTGCGCGACACCGATAATAATGCCGCCGATCACGTTGATCAGGGTGATCAGCAGGCCGGCGATGGCGTCGCCGCGGACGAATTTCGAGGCGCCGTCCATGGCCCCGAAAAACGTGCTTTCCGCATTCAGATCCTCGCGGCGCTTGCGAGCCTCGTCCTCGTTGATCAGACCCGAGGACAGATCCGCGTCGATTGCCATCTGCTTGCCGGGCATGGCATCGAGGCTGAACCTGGCGGAGACCTCGGCGATGCGCCCGGAGCCCTTGGTGATGACGATGAAGTTCACGATCACCAGGATCGCGAAGACGATCACGCCGATCACCGGATTGCCGCTCATCATGAACTGGCCGAACGCCTGAATGACCTGGCCGGCGGCATCGGTTCCGGTGTGCCCGTCGGCCAGAATCAGACGCGTCGACGCGAGGTTCAGCGACAACCGCAGCATCGTCGCGATCAGCAGAATCATCGGGAAGGCGTTGAAATCCAGCGGCCGGTTGATGAACAGCACGGTCATCAGGATGAGCACTGAAAAAGCGATGGAAATGCCGAGCGTCAGATCCAGCAGCCAGGTCGGCATCGGCAGAATGAGGACGGACAGGATCGCCACCACGCCCAGGGCAAGCGTGATGTCGCCGCGCCTTGTGATTTGCGCCAGGATTTCGGTGCCGGAAAATCCGCCTCCGGTTCCTTCTTCCTGTCCCTGGTTGGATGTGTCCGTCATCCCGGTCTATCGCAGAAGATTGCCAGCTAAGGGGTTAAACCATGGCGCGCTCGGATTCACCGGGCGGCGGTACCTGCAATCCCGCCTCGGAATACGCCTTGAGCTTGTTGCGCAAGGTGCGGATGGAAATTCCGAGGATGGTCGCGGCATGCGTCCGGTTGCCGAGGCAATGTTCAAGGGTGTTGATGATCAGTTGGCGTTCGACGTCGGCGACCGTGCGGCCGACCATCGGCGCTCCGTCCTCGGCATCGTCCGCCGGCATCGGGTTGCTCATCCTCGGGGGCGGCGCGGCGGCCGAGGCCGTGGCACCGCCGAGCGGCGGCAGGGGCGATTCCGCGGCGGCCGCGGCCTCGCTTGCGC
>JAYOEU010000246.1:0-5405 GCA_038116915.1 Alphaproteobacteria bacterium | reverse complement strand
CTCATGACAGGTGGACCACTCAATACAGGCAGGGCAGACCCCGGCGTTTCATGGTGCGCGCGGGATCCAGCGCGGTCCGGTCGGCCGCCACGGCCGCGAAATGGGCGTTCACCGCCGCATGGTCCGGCGGGGTGAGAAAATCCCTGATTCTGACGAACGGTGCCGCACCCGCCTTCGCGTCCCGGCTTGCCGGACGGCGCTCGTGGTTCAGGCAGGTCAGCAGATTCACCGCGTGGATACTCTCGGGCCAACGCCGCGCATAGGCCGCACAGGCCTCGCGTGCCTGCTCAAGCTCCCCGAGGGCCCGCAGCAGTTGAATTTCACGCCAGTCCGCCGCGCCGTCCCGTGCCGACCCCTTGGGCCTATCCCGCAACTGATCGAGTAGACCGGACAGGACCGCTTGTTTCACCATCCCGGAAATCCGTTCGTTCCGATGGATACTTGAAACTGCACAAATATATACACGCACGCGAACCGTAAAGCCGCGTCGCCGACGTCGTCATCCCGCCGGCAGCCTCACCGGAACGTCCAATGCTTGGATATCGGCCTGTACACGTTCCAGGCCATGTTTTCGGCAAGCGGCGAACCATAGGCATGCCACTCGGCGAGCTCGGCCTTGGCTTCTGGGATCATCGTGTCCGGATCGCCGAGCGAGCTGAGGCAATGGGCGCCTTCCCATTCATAAAGCGCGAGATATTTCGGCCCCATCGGCTTTTCGCTGAAGCGCGGGTCCGTCTTTACCCGGAACCGCGCCCCCGAAAGATAACCGGGAACACGCACGAGGTTCGGAACGTGGGAGTGATCGTACCAGGCGTTCCACTCCGCTTCCCGCGCCGGATCGGCAACATCCGCCATGACCACGCTCAGATAGTGATCGTCGCGCAGAAACGGGTTTCCGAGCGCGGCGCCGCTGATCTGTTCATAGACGTTGGACTTCACATCGAATTTGCCGGTGATCGCGTCGAACATCCGGCGCTCCTCGATGGCCCGCGGGTCCTTCAGCGCGTTGTCGACCGCCATGACCCGGACCATGTCCTCCATGCTTTCCACCGCATAGAGCGCAAGATACTTGGTATCGCCCTTGACGCCGACATAGCGGCGGCCCCAGAGCCAGCCCGGAATCTCCAGCAGTTTGGGCACGTGATGATAGTACCAGCTGTTGAAGGCGTCCTCCTGCTCCGGCGTGATATTGGCCTGAACCAGCAGCAGCAACGGTCCGGTATGCGCGTCCATGTTCCGTCCTCGTTTTCAACGCGGCGGCAGGTGCCGCGCCCCTGAAGTGTGACCGCCTCCAACCCGGCGCGCAACGTGGTCCTGAATTCCGGTTACACCCCGCATCCCTGGACTAGATCCAGGGATGCGGTTTTTGTTTAAGACGCAGACATCCCCGCCTTGACCGCCAACGCTACCCGCGTGCGGTAGCCGAGGTTGATGGCGCCATCCTCGGCGAATGGCCGCGCGAGGGCACTCACCTGCTCCCGGGCCGCCGCCTCCCCGGCCCGTTCCAGGTAGGATTTGGTATTGGCGCGCGAGAGCATCAGTCCCGCGAAACCGTCAAGCGTCAGCGGGCGATGCCAAATGGCCTCATGAACTTCGACCTCACGGGGCCAATCGAGCGCCCGCATTTCCCCGACATAGTCGAAATTCCGGTAGTCCCGGCTGTAGGTCGGAACCTCGGCCTCCATGAAACTCTCAAAGGCCCGGATCAGCGGCGTCTCGGCATCCCGGTCATTATAGAGGACCGCCAATGTCCCGCCCGGCGCCAGAACCCGTCCCGCCTTGGCGTAGAAGGCCGGACGGTCGAACCAGTGCAGGGCCTGGGCGACGAGGATGAGGCCGGCCTCTCCCGGTTCCGCCGGCAGACGCTCGCTGCTGCCGTCCCGGTAGTTTATGGAGGCGCCGGAATGCGGCTCGGCGCTTGCGGCCGAACGCATGTCGGCGCTCGGCTCAACGCCGGTGATCCGCCAGACGGCGCCCAGCACCTTGGCGAGCGCGCGGGTCGAGATGCCGGTTCCCGAACCGATGTCCAGCGCCCAGGGCGACCGCGTTTCCACCTGCCGGGCGCGATCCGCGATGGCCTGCATGATCTCCTCCGGATAATCCGGACGGAACGCGCCATAGCCCTTGGCAAGCCCGTCAAAACTCGGTGTCGCTGAAGCGTTCATGCGTCGGAATCCCCTTGGTCTCGGCGGTGAAATTCTACAAAGAGATTCGGGTCTCGGAAATGCAGTTCCTGGTTCAAACCCGACCGCCGATCAACTAGCATCATGACCGGGCCGGCTTGCACGGCGCGCGGCACGCATCCGAGGGAGAAGCGACGTGGACAACGACCAGATCGATCCTAGAATTTTCAAGCTCTATGACCGCTACTGCCACAGCGGGATGGAGCGCCGGGAGTTCCTGCGCAGGGCCGCGGCGATCACCGTGCTCGGCGGCGTCTCCGGCCTTGCCATGGCGGAGGCGCTGTTGCCGAACTATGCGGCGGCGCACACGATTTCCTTCACCGATCCCAGGATCAAGGCCACCTATGTGGACTATGACTCGCCCGGCGGCACCAGCGGGCGGATGCGCGGCTACATGGTGAAACCCGATGGCGACGGGCCGTTCCCGTCGGTCCTGGTGATCCACGAGAACCGGGGTCTAAACCCTTATATCGAGGATGTCGCGCGGCGGGCGGCGGTGGCCGGCTTCGTTGCCCTCGCCCCCGATGGATTGGCTCCGGTCGGCGGCTATCCGGGCAATGACGATGATGGCAAGGCCCTGCAGCGCGGACTGGATCAGGCCAAGCTCTTCACCGACCTCATGAACAGCGCGACGTATCTGAAAAAGCATTCCCTCGGCAACGGCAAGCTGGGCGCCACCGGCTTCTGTTTCGGCGGCGGCGTGGTGAACAAGCTGGCGGTCGAAATGGGCGCCGACCTTAACGCCGGGGCGCCGTTCTATGGCCGGACTCCCGCCGACGCGGACGTTGCCCGGATCAAGGCGGCCATGCTGATCCATTTCGCCGAGGATGACGCGCGCATCAATGCCGGCATGGAGGCCTACGGGGCGGCGCTGAAGGCGAATGGCGCCAGGTTCGAGATGCACGTCTATCCCGGCACCCAGCACGGTTTTCACAACAACTCGACGCCCCGCTACAACGAGGCGGCGGCCGACCTCGCCTGGGAGCGCACCATCGCCCACTTCAAGGCCAATCTCGGCGCTTAGGTCCGTTTCGAGTCAGTGAGTGCGTTGAGCTTCCTTGCGGCTTGCCGGGGTGGCGGCGCGGGCGTATGACACCCTTGTGATTTCCCGCGCATCCCTTTCCCAGGCGCTGTCCCGCGTGCCGCCGCCGATCCTGGCGATTTCCATGATGGCGATCGCGGCGGTCCTGTTCGTGACCATGCACACCATCGTCAAGGGCATGGCGGGAGAGCTGCATCCGTTCGAGGTCGCCTTCTTCCGCGCCTTCCTCGGCATCTTCGTGCTGGGCCCCGTCGTCATCCGCGACCGGGGCGCCAGCCTGCGCACCACCAAGATCAAGCTGCATGCCCTGCGCGGGGTGCTGAATGCCGGCGCGATGCTGACCTTCTTCTACGGGCTCAGCATCACCCCGCTGGCCCAGGTGACGGCTCTCGGATTCAGCGCGCCGCTTTTCGCCACGGTTCTGGCGGCGATCTTCCTTGGCGAGGTGGTGCGGATCCGGCGCTGGACGGCGATCGTGATCGGCTTCATCGGCACACTGATCATCCTGCGTCCGGGCGTGATCGAGGTCGGCATCGGGCCGATCCTGATCATCGCCTCCTCGGCAATCTGGTCGGTGGCGCTGATGGTGATCAAGGTGATGACCCGCACCGAGTCCAGCGTCACCATCTCGCTCTATGCCTCGATCTTCCTCTCGCCCATCGTGCTCGCGGCGGCGTTTCCGTTCTGGGAGTGGCCGAGCCTGGAGCAGTTCGCCCGGATGTTCGCGCTGGCGACCTGCGGGACCATCGCCCAGACCCTGATGAACCAGTCGCTGAAGATCTCCGACATCTCCATCGTCCTGCCGGTCGATTTCACCAAGCTGATCTGGGCCGCGATCCTGGGCTTCCTGATCTTCGGCGAGATCCCCGATCTCTACACCTGGATCGGCGGCGTCCTGATCTTCGCCAGCACGACCTATATCGCGATCCGCGAGTCGCGGCTGAAGAAGATCCGGCGGGCGGAGGGGAAATAGCAGCTTACAAGCCGCGGCCCAGCGCGGTCCCGTGTCTAGGCCTCCGTCGGATCGCCCGCGCCGATCAGCATGTCCACCACCTTGGCATCATTGGCGAGCGGGAAAAGGCCGCGATAGACCAAGCGCTGCCCGAGGGCTTCATGCGGCACGGCGGCCCGCCAGAAGGTCGGAACCGCCTCGCGGACGGTCGCGTGAAACGTCTCCATCATGAATTTTCTGTCAGTTTGGCCGAAGACGTCGCTCGCCAGCCGCTTGGTCGCGTCACGGCCGGTCATCGCGACATTCCGGGTGCCGACGAGGCGGTAGTGGTAGTCGAGCTGATCGCCGTCGCGCAGCACGTCCATAAGGAAAACGTGGGACAACAGCGCGCGCGGCATTTCCAGCGGATCGACGTCGCGCCGCACCGGTAGCCGGTCCCTCCCACCGATCGATATCCAATACGCCAGAAGCTTTCTGACGACCGAGCCGGCAGGCAGATCACTTTCGTCGATGCGATCGGCGAAAAGAAATCTATCTCGGCCAAACGGGGTCTCGGTCATGAATTCCAGGCAACTCGGAAGCTGAACGGTTGGAGACTTGCGAAGGCTTAACAATGAGCCCATCGGCGGACCAAGAAAAGCGGTTTTCCGAAAGCGAGGCGGTCCTGTATGCAATTTTGGCCGCCGCAACACGAATTCCCGAGCCGATCTCTGATAGTGCTCCACCGCCCGTCACGATGACGGGCCTCAGGCGTCGGCCCCGGCCTGCGCCGGGGATACGGCCATTTCTTTCCCCCCCCATCGCAACAGCGATCGTAGCCCTCTCCTCCCCGCCCGGCGGCAAATTTCCCGTGCGCCGCCCGAGCGCTTGGGCCAGGATGCGCGGAACCTATCAACCGGACCCGGAACTCCCGTCATGTCTCCTGAAGTCGTCAAGGATCTCGCGCCGACCGGCGTGCTGCGCGCCGCCATCAACATGTCCAACTTCCTGCTGGTCACCGGCAAATCCGCGAATGGGGATCCGGATGGGGTCTCGCCTGATATGGCGAAGGAGCTTGCGCGGCGGCTCGGGGTCGGGGTGAAGCTGTTGCAGTACAAAACCCCGGGCGAGGTCGCCGACGATGCCGGGACCGGCACCTGGGATATCGGCAATATCGGCGCCGAGCCGCAGCGCGCCGAGAAGATCGACTTCACCGCCGCCTATGCCGAGATCCAGGCGACCTACATGG
>JAYOEU010000245.1:0-5411 GCA_038116915.1 Alphaproteobacteria bacterium | reverse complement strand
GGTAAAGCTCGCCGCGATACGCCTAAGATTGCGCGTTTGTGAGTCTACGGCCTAGGAACATGGTAGTTTGAAGGTCCAGGGTCTTGCGTATCGGTCCTTGTGGCGAAAGTTGAAAACATGGGATTTGATCCCTTTTGGGAACATTGCTGAGCGGCGGGGTCGTTGTCCTGACCGGCGCCATCGTGTGGTTGACGATACGGGGCCGCGGCCGCGCGCCGGAAGAGGACGGCAAACAGATTGGTTTTGGGCAGATCAGCGTGCTGGCGCTGGTTGGCCTGTTTCACGCGATTGATCTGTTCATGCTGCTTGCGCCTGGGGGAGCGGATGCGGAAGCGCCGGGACGGGGCGCCTCCTCCCTTGAAATCCTCCAGCATTACATTCTGACCCCGGTAATCCTCGGTTTCCTCCTCTATGGCTTGTTCATTCATCGGCGCCGGTTCGGGCGGCCGGATGCGGAAGCAACCCGCCCTCCGACGGCGGAACGGGACGCGGAGTTTGAACGCCAACGCATGGAGGATTTCGCCAATGCGGCATCCGATTGGTTTTGGGAAACCGATGCCGACCATCGTTACACCTGGTTTTCCGAACGGGTGGAAGAATTCACGAAGTTTCCCCGCGAATGGCATTACGGGAAAAGCCGTGAGGAAATACTGCTTCCCGGTGCCCCCGAGGAACAATGGCTGGCGCATCTTGATGATCTCAAAAATCATCGAGCCTATCGGAATTTCGAGTTCAGCCG
The DNA here is from genome assembly GCA_038116915.1 of Alphaproteobacteria bacterium. Classification (GTDB taxonomy): domain Bacteria; phylum Pseudomonadota; class Alphaproteobacteria; order Thalassobaculales; family Thalassobaculaceae; genus JADHLJ01. Next base: position 4,672 of record JAYOEU010000245.1, on the reverse strand, counting down.
GCAAGCCCCCGATGGTGTGAAGTGGATCCGGTCAAGCGGCGTGCCGGTTTTCGATCGTGACGGCGTATTTTGCGGTTATTGGGGAACCGGAACCGACATCTCCGAAGTTAAGCGGGTTTTGGCGGAACACCGGCAGGTCGAAGACAATTTCCGGTCAGTGATAGAACATTCCATTCAGGGAATTTTGGTTTTGGATGGGCTTGATCTGGTGTTCGCCAACAAAGCCCTGGCCGGAATGTTCGGCTTCAAAGATCCCGAAGAAGTTCTTGAAAGCGGGACTCTTGAGCATCTCGTTGATCCCGGGGATTTTGGGAAATTGAAGGAAAGTTCGATGCGAATCCGTGACCGATGATCGGCGCCCGGTCGGATTCGTTGGCGGGGAGTGCGCAAAGGCGGTCAACAGATCTGGATTGAATCGATCGCCTATCCGGTTCAGTGGTCGGGAAAGGAAATGCTGCTCGCGGCCCTCATTGAGGTGACCGACGAGGTGGCCCGGGAGGAGGAGACACGGTCCGTCGAGGCGCGGTTGCTCTCGGCGATGAATGCGATGGGGCAGCCCATGGCATTGTTTGATGCCGATGACCGGTTGGTCATCTGCAACGAGATTTATCGCGAACTCATGGCGGACAAAGCGAACCATGTTAAGGCGGGAATGACTTTTGAGGAAATTTTCTCGCTTGCGGTTGCGCAAGGCATTTACGGAGATGTCGGAGCGGATCCCGCCGATTTCGTGCGTCGGCGGCTGGAGCAGCACCGCAGTCCGAGCGGCGCGTTGCCGGTGACCCTGCGGGATGGTCGGGCGATGGAATTGCATGAGCAGCATTTGCTGACCGGCGAGACCTTGTTGCTGGCCTTGGATGTCACCGCCCATCGGCTGGCGGAACAGCGGATGTTGGAGAATGAGGGCCTTGTGCGCTCGGTGATTGAAAACTCTCCGAGCATGATCGCGATCCGGGATCTTGAAGGGCGTATTCTGATGGCGAACAAGTCGTTCGCCGATATCGTCCGAAGATCGGTGGACGCCGTGCGGGGACGGCTTGTTGCGGATCTCTATTCGGAACCCTATGCATCCAAAATTCTTGAATATCATAGAGAGGTCTTCGTGGCTGGCCCGCCGATTGTCCGGGAAGTTCAAATTCCGGTACCGGATGGCGAGGCGACCGTGCTGACCGTCCGGTTCCCGATCTGGGACGCGGCCGGCGATATCGTGATGATCGGCATGACCAGCACGGACATATCAGACCGCAAGATGATGGAAGTGGATCTGCGGCGCGCGAAGGAACATGCCGAGACGGCCAATATCGCCAAGTCCGCTTTTCTGGCGCGGATGAGCCATGAACTGCGGACGCCGCTGAACGTGATTATCGGTTTCAGCGAGTTGATGAATCAGGAGATTTTCGGGCCGTTGGAGAACCCGAAATATCGTGAATACACCGGGGACATCGCGAAAAGCGCGAACTTCCTTCTCAATCTCGTCAACGACCTGCTGGATATGACCCGCATCGAGGCGGATCAGTTGGATCTGTCTCTGGTGGCCTGTGACCTGCAGTCGGCGGTGGCCGAGGCGTTACGCCTCATCGAGCAGACCGCGCGCTCCAAGGATCTGACCTTCGTGGATCAGGTGCCGCCGGGGCTTCCCAAGGTACTTGCGGACCGCCGCGCCCTGCAGCAGGTGCTGATCAATCTGCTGTCGAATGCGAGCAAGTTCACGCTCGGAGGGGGGAGCGTCGTGATTGGCGCCGAGCGGATGGAGGATGGCCGGGTTTCGGTGTCGATTTCCGACACGGGCATCGGAATGTCTCAGGAAGAGCTTGAATCCGCGGTCGAACCGTTCTCCACCTCCAGCGCTGCTGCGGAATTGTCCCAACCCGTGGAAGGGGTCGGGCTCGGCTTGGCGATCGTCAAGGGAATCGTCGAGGCGCATGGCGGGCAACTGACAATCGAGAGCCAACCCGGTCGGGGAACCCGCGTTGCCTTCACCCTGGCGGCCGCGTCGGGCCGGACGGAGCCGGATCTGTTCAGCTTCATTCAGGTTGGGGAGGGCGGTATCCAACCCTGATGCCGTTCATTTCGGCGCGCGCGAAGCGGCGCGCGCAGGGTTGTGCACTTGACGCGTGAAAAAGTTTGCTATAGAACAAATAGAGAACATATGGGGATTTCTTGTGTGCCTGGTGCCGTGCCCGTTATACCGCCGGATCCGTCCGGGAGGCCCGCAATATCCGCTCCCGACGAATTGAGAGAGCAAATCCGAGCGCTTGAAAGGGGCGGCGTGCGCCGCCCGGCCGCCGTGATGCCGCTTGGCGTGGAAGCTTTGGACCGTTGTCTGCCGTCCGGCGGATTGGCGCTCGGCCGGATCCATGAAGTGGTCGGTGAATCGCGCTCCGAAGTGCGTGATGGGGCGGCCTTCGGATTTGTGTCGGCGCTTTTGGCGCGGCTGATGCGGACCAACGGAGAGGTGTTGTGGTGCCCACGCGGCGCCAACCCTCATGGCGGCATGCCCGGCGCGCGCGGTTTGACACAGTTGGGCCTGGATCCCGCGCGGATTATCGTGGCCGAGGCCCGCGGTGATACCGACCGTCTCTGGGCTATGGAGGAAGGGCTTGGATGCACGGGACTGCTTGCCGTGGTGGCCGAACTGGGACCGCCTCGCCCTCAAGCCCGAACGAGGGATTCGGTCAGTTGCCGCCGTTTGCAGCTTGCCGCCGAGGCAAGTGGAGTGACCGGTATCCTGCTCCGGCCGGACGCGGGCCAGCCGGCATCGGCGGCCGGCACGCCGGACAGCCGCTGGCGCGTGACTTCCGCTCCGCATGCCTTTCCTTGGGCTGAGGGAGATGGATGGGGGGAGGATGATTGGAGGCCCCGCTGGCATGTCGAGTTGCTGCGCGCCCGCAATGGCCGGCCCGGCGAGGCCCACCTGATATGGGACCCGGTGCAAGGCGTTTTCCATTGTCCGGACCCGTTCATGCCGAAGCAACGTCAGCCGGCACCGCCAGCGCGGATCTGGCCAAATAGTGCCCGATCGGTGGCCTGAATCGTCGTCTTCGCCTGGGATGTGAGCAAAACCTCCCGTGAGACAGGATAAATCTGATATCATGTCTCTATGTCGCTGATCCGGCCGGACCCACGCATATGAGTAGCCCAGCAACCGAAGCATCAGACTCCGAGAACGCCATGGTTCCGGTCGAGCCGATTTCGGCTTCCGCCAAGCAGGGTGGTCGGGAGCGGCGTCAGCATGGCCGTTGGAAAGTCACCGGCGCTTATGTGCAAGTCGACGGAAACCGTTTTCCGCTGATCGACATATCGATGGGTGGCTTCCAGATGAGCGGCGACAGCCGCGACGTGGGCGGCAACAGGATTTTCGAGGGAACGATCACATGGCCGGACGGTGGCCGCAACGGCACCGTCGACTTCAAGGCCCGCGCGGTCCGTATCGAGCCGGACAGCGAGATGATCGGTGTCGCGTTCGAGCCGATGGAAGGCGAGCAGATCGATCAGTTGCTAGGCATGCTGTCAGCCATTGAAGCCAAATGGCGCTACGAGCGCGAGCGCGTCGAACGTTCCGGGATTTTGCGTCGAAGGCTCCGCCGGCTGGTCGCGAGCATCTCGATCATCGGGATCGTCGGAGGTCTCGGATGGGTGGCTTGGGTTCTGAAGCCTATCCTGTTCTAGCCGGATCGTCGGGCATCCGGCCCATTTGAACCTAGCGGAGATCGACTTGACCCATTCAGCACTGGCCGCCGGGCGCGTGGCTGTCATCACCGGGGCGGCCAGCGGCATCGGCTTTGCCGCCGCAAAAGCCTTTGGCGAACGAGGCATGAAGGTCGTGCTGGCGGATCTCGCCGAAGATGATCTGGCGACCGCGTGCAAGGCCGTGACCAACGCCGTGACAGCCGCCGGCGGTGATCCTCGCGACGTGATGGCCGTGGCGACCGATGTATCCGACCCGGTCTCCGTCGATGCGCTACGGGATGCGGTGGTTGAGCGATGTGGGGAGGTTCATGTTCTCATGAACAATGCGGTGACCCGGATCGGAGGGGCGACGACCCAGCCCTCGGAAGATTGGAAGCAGGCGTTCGAGGTGAATTTCTGGGGCGTCTTTCATGGTGTGCAGGCTTTTCTGTCGGTCATGCGCCGCTCGAACCTTCCAGCGATCATCATCAATGCCGGCTCAAAGCAAGGCATCACGAATCCACCGGGCAACGCGGCTTACAACGCAACCAAGGCGGCACTGAAATCCTATACCGAATCCTTGCAGCACGAACTCCGGGGAGAGCCGGGTAACCGGGTGTCGGCCCATCTCCTGATTCCCGGATTCACGACAACCGCGAAGCGCGAACACAAACCCGGGGCATGGTGGCCGTCCCAGGTTGTGGATTTCATGCTCGCCGGGTTGGAGCGGGGGGATTTCTACATACTTTGCCCGGACAATGAAGTGACCACCGCCATGGATCACGACCGCATCCGATGGGCGGCGGGCGATATAACCGAGAACCGTCCGCCATTGTCGAGATGGCATCCCGAATGGGCGGAGATCTTCAAACGGCGTCATCCGTGAATAAGAATGCGTCGGGGCAAAATAATTAATAAATTTTTAATATTTGTTCTGTGGAAATGCGCTGAAAATCCCATTGATTTATGTCAGTGAATTTCTTGGCAATCTCAACGAAAAGAC
>JAYOEU010000244.1:0-5490 GCA_038116915.1 Alphaproteobacteria bacterium | reverse complement strand
TGAAGGACGACGGCACCATGGCGCGGCTGCCGGATCTGGTTCAGTTCGCCCAGCTTCACAATCTGAAGGTGGCGACGATCGCCGATCTGATCGCGCATCGCCGGCGCCACGAGACGATCGTCGAACGCTCGGTCGACACGATGCTGAAGAGCAAGTACGGCGGCGAGTGGCGGATGATCGTCTATCTGAACAAGGTGACCTATGCGGAGCATATCGCTTTGATCAAGGGAGACATCACCACCAGCGAGCCGGTGCTGGTGCGCATGCACGCGCTGAACGTGATGGAGGATGTGCTTGGCGATCAGTCGGGCTCCCGCGGCGGCGGCGAGGTGCAGACCGCGATGGCGACGATCGCGGAAGAGGGACGCGGCGTTGTCGTGATGATCCGCGAGCCGACTCCGACGGCGCTGTCCGAACGGATCCGCAATATGCTGAAGGCGCAGGCCGAGGGCCGGCGGACCGAGAATGAACTTCGGGATTATGGTATAGGGGCGCAGATCCTGGGCGATCTCGGCGTCCATAAGATGATTTTGCTGAGCAACGCGCGCCGCACCGTCGTCGGGCTGGAGGGATACGGCCTGACGATCGTTGGACAGCGGTCGACCCAACCGGAGCAGGACGGGCAACACTCATGACGAAAGTGCTGATTGTCGACGCGAATTTCTATGAGGATCTGGCGAGCGAGCTGGTGCGCGGGGCGACCGCTGAACTGGACGCGCGCGGCGTCGCGTTCGACCGGGTTTCGGTGCCGGGTGCGCTCGAAATTCCGGCGGCGATCTCGCTCGCGGCCAAGCGTTCCGACGGCCCGGCCTATGATGGCTACGTCGCGCTCGGTTGCGTCATCCGGGGCGAGACGTCGCATTACGATATCGTCTGTGGCGAAAGCGCCAGGGGGTTGACGGAACTTGCGTTGGGCCGGGATCTGGCGATCGGAAACGGTATTCTCACTGTGGATACCGGCGAGCAGGCCTGGGCCCGGGTCGACGTGGCCCGCAAGAACAAGGGACGCGATGCGGTCATCGCCTGTCTTGCCCTGGTGGAACTCAAGGCGAGGTTCAAGGTTTGAAACCAATTCGGCGAGCGGTCCGCAAGGAGCGGAAGTCGGTACTGCGGCCGCGCACCACGTCGCGCCTGGCGGCCGTTCAGGCGATGTATCAGATGCATATGACGGACCGGCCCGCCTCGCTGATCGTCGAGGAGTTCGTCACCCACCGGCTGACCGAACTGGAGGACACCACCAGTTTCGGCGTCGCCGACGAAAGTCTTTTCCGGGAGCTGACCCTCGGCGCGGCGGAGGAGCGGGAAACCGTCGATGCAATCATCTCCGATACCCTGGTCGAAGGCTGGTCGCTGGAACGGCTTGAGAGCACGCTGCTCGCGATCCTGCGGGTCGGGGTTCATGAATTGCTCAATCACGGACGGACACCGACGGCTGTCGTGATCAGCGAATATGTCGACGTCACCCATGCGTTTTATGACGACACCGCGGCGGGGCTGGTGAACGGAGTTCTGGACCGGGTCGCGCAGATCGTGCGGGAGCGGGACGGCGTCGATGACGACGACGAGGAAGATGAGGAATTTCTGACGAGGACGGATCGGGCGGGTTAGGCCATGGGGCTGGGAGAGTTTGGCCGCATTGAACGGTTTTTCAAACCTCTGGCGGCGGGATTTCCCGGTGCTCTCGGCCTGAATGATGATGCCGCCGTCTTGGAGGTATCCGATCTCTCCGGGCTTGTGATCTCCACCGACGCGGTCGTCGAGGGCGTTCATTTCATGCCGAGCGATCCCGCCGGTCTGGTCGCGCGCAAGGCCTTGCGGACCAACCTGTCCGATATGGCGGCAATGGGCGCCGAGCCCTGGGTCTATACCTTGACTCTGGCCATGGGGACCCCGGCAACCGGTTCGGCGGACGCCGCCGACGCCTGGGTCGAGGCCTTGACCGCCGGCCTTGCGGAGGACCAGGCGGAATTCGGCGTGCAATTGATCGGTGGCGATTCCGTCTCCACGCCGGGACCGGCCATGTTGTCGATCACCATATTCGGTAAGCGGAAGGGGAAGGCGGTCCTGAAACGGTCTGGGGCCCGGGCGGAGGATGACGTCTACGTATCCGGCACGATCGGCGATGCGGCGCTGGGGTTGCGCATTCTGAAGCGCGAGCTTGCCGGCGGAACGGATGAAGCGTCGGAAGCGCTGATCGCGCGTTATCATCTGCCGTTGCCGCGTGTCCGGCTCGGTCTGAAACTGGCGGGTCTCGCAAGCGCGGCGATGGATGTTTCCGATGGTCTGGCGCAGGATCTCGGACACCTGTGCGCGGCCTCGGGCGTGGCGGCGGAGATTTCAGCCGCGGCCGTGCCTCTGTCCGGGCCGGCACGGGCGCTTTTGAACGGAGATCCGGCGCTTCTCGAGGATATCCTGGCCGGCGGCGACGACTATGAGCTTCTGTTCACCGCGCCCCGGGCGGCACGGGATGAGGTTGCCACGGCGGCGCGAAGCACCGGTGTTCCGGTCACCCGCATCGGTCATACGGCGTCCGGCGCGGGTGTTTCGGTACTCGATGATGAGGGACGGGTGGTGCCGTTGCGCCGCCTGGGGTACCGTCATGGCTGATCCGGCTCATCCGGGCCGGGCAAATGAGGCAGTCGGTTACCCTTCATGAAGCTGGTCATCATCCTGGTGGTCGTTTTGGGCCTGATCGGCGGAGGGGTGTTCGGGACCGCAAAGCTTGCGCCCGGCCTGCTCCCGCCGATGGTGTTGACCATGCTCGGCCAGGAAGTGCCGCCGGAGCCGGAAAAGCCGGCGGTGGAGCCGAGACCCGAAAATACCGTTCTGATTGATCTCGAGCCGTTGCAGATCCCGCTTTTCCGCAACGACGACGTCGATCGTTTTCTGATCATTCACATCCTGGTGGAGGTCCGGCCCGGCAAGGATGCGGAACACGTGAACAATAATCTTTTGCGGCTCATTGACACTTTCATCACTTACATTCATGCATTGAATGCCTTGGATATCGAACCCGGGGTCAACGACAGGGCGTTTCTCAAGCAACGTCTGATGGTCAAGGCCGAGGAAGTTCTGGGTCCGGGGATCGTTGTTGATCTGTTGTTCGTGAACGTCTTCGAGCGCCCCATCAAATAGCCGATCTGGCCAGCAATGCGAGTCTTCCATGACCGAACGTGATCCAACCGTCCGGAATGTCGTGCTGTTGGCATGCTGCCAGGCACTTTCGATGTCCGCGATGTCGATGAGCATGACCGTGACGGCGCTGGTCGGGCAGGCGCTGGCCGGCGATCCAGCGCTTTCGACCCTGCCGCTGGCGCTGCAATTCACCGCGACCATGCTGATGACCATGCCGGCATCCCTGTTCATGCGCCGGTTCGGCCGGCAGATGGGATTTTCGCTCGGCGTCGTGCTCGGCGTTTCCGGCGCTCTGCTCGCGACGCTGATGATTTTCGAGCGGAGCTTCATCGGCTTCTGCGCCGGCTCGATCCTGATGGGCGCCTTCATGGGGTTTTCGGTGTTCTACCGGCACGCCGCCGCCGATACGGCGAGCGATGCGTTCAGAAGCAAGGCGATCTCACTGGTCATGGCCGGCGGCGTCGTGTCGGCCCTGCTGGGCCCGGAATTGGCCAAGCGCTCCTACGATCTCTTCAGCATCGAGGGCGTCGGGACCGTCACCTATGCCGGGTGTTTCGTGGTCGCCGCCGGCTTGCAGGCATTGATCCTGGTCGCCTTGCGCTTTGTTGATATACCCCGGGACTCCGCCGAGCAGCGAAAGGATACCGGGCGCCCCCTGGGTGAAATTGCCCGCCAGCCCCGATTCGTCGTCGCGGCGGCGGGGGCGATGATCGGCTACGGAGTGATGAGCTTCGTGATGACGGCAACGCCGCTGGCCATCGTCGGGTGCGGTTTCACCTTCACGGACTCGGCCTTCGTGATCCAGTGGCACGCCTTCGCGATGTTCGCGCCGTCGTTTTTCACGGGCTCGCTGATTTCCCGGTTCGGGGTGCTGCGGATCATGCTGATCGGCGCCGCCGCCCTTATCGTAAGTGTCGGGATCTCGGTATCCGGACTTCAGCTCTATCAGTTCTGGTGGGGACTGGTGATGCTGGGAATCGGCTGGAACTTCCTGTTTATCGGGGGGACGACGCTGTTGGGCGAATGTCACACGCCGGCCGAAAAGGCCAAGGTGCAGGGGCTGAACGACTTCATGGTGTTCTCGACGGTCACGGTCTCGTCATTCTCCGCCGGAGCGATTTTCCATCACTTCGGTTGGCTCGCGGTGAATGTCAGCGTGCTGCCGCTGATCGGCATTGTCATCGTTCTGCTGTTCTGGCTGATGCGCCAAAACCGCGCGGTGGTGGCGGCCGGAGAGTAAAAAGCCGCCGAAACAAACGCTTCGCGGTTGCCACGGACGTTTTTTTTGGTATGTTCCGCGCGATTTCGTGAGCGCGGACCGCAATACCGTCGCTCCACCTTCGCGTCGGGTCTTCTACAAGCCAGGAAGCCGAGTACCGCTACCCGGAAAATCCGTCCAGGCGCGACGTCAATTGAACCGATGAAGGATCCCCGAACATGAATGGAATGTTCACTCTCGTTATCGTCTGTGGAGCGCTCGCGTTGCTCTACGGCATCCTGGCGGCGCGCAGCGTGCTCGCGGCCGACGCCGGCAACGAGAAAATGCAGCAGATCGCCGCGGCAATTCAGGAAGGCGCCGCCGCCTATCTCAACCGGCAGTATTCCACGATCGCCATGGTCGGCGTCGTGGTCACCATCATTCTGGCCTGGTCGCTCGGCATGACGGTCGCCGTCGGCTTCGTCCTCGGCGCGGTGCTGTCGGGGATCGCCGGCTATATCGGCATGTACGTCTCGGTGCGCGCGAATGTCCGCACCACCCAGGCCGCGACGGTCGGCCTGGAGCCGGCGCTGGACATCGCCTTCAAGTCCGGCGCGATCACCGGCATGCTGGTGGTCGGCCTCGGGCTGTTGGGCGTCGCCGGTTACTACTTCTTCCTGATCGGTCACTATGACACCAGCTCGGCTGGCGGCATGCGCCATGTCGTGGAAAGCCTGGTCGCGCTCAGCTTCGGCGCCTCGCTGATTTCCATCTTCGCGCGTCTCGGCGGCGGCATCTTCACCAAGGGCGCCGACGTGGGCGGCGATATGGTCGGCAAGGTCGAGGCCGGGATTCCCGAGGATGATCCGCGCAACGCCGCCTCGATTGCCGACAATGTGGGCGACAACGTGGGCGACTGCGCCGGCATGGCCGCCGACCTGTTCGAGACCTATGCGGTGACGGTGGTCGCGACCATGTTGCTGGCGGCGATCTTCTTCACCGGCGAGACGGCGGCGACCCTGATGCTGTTCCCGCTGGTGATCGGCGCCGTGTGCATCGTCGCCTCGGTGATCGGCACGTTCTTCGTCAAGCTGGGCGGCAGCGAGAACATCATGTGGGCTCTCTATAAGGGCTTCATCTCGAGTGCCGTGATCTCG